>CALUGU010000052.1 GCA_944320255.1 uncultured Prevotella sp.
TCATCCATGAATGGTATTTTTCTTAATTCTTAACTCTTAATTCTTAATTAATATATTCCATTTATAACGTCGTCCTCAACGAGGTTTGGCATCGTGACTTTAAGTTCCGGCGTGCGTTCCATTTCACGCAAGATGCTATGCATCGAGCCTTCGTTGCGCGCCCAGCTGCGGCGTGCTATGCCGTTGTTCACGTCCCAGAAGAGCATCTCGCGGATGTGGCGTGCACTGTCTTCGCCGCCGTCAATCATCATTCCGAAACCGCCGTTGATGACCTCTCCCCAGCCTACTCCGCCGCCGTTGTGGAGCGACACCCACGTTGCGCCGCGGAATGAGTCGCCGATTACGTTCTGCACAGCCATGTCGGCACAGAACTGCGAGCCGTCGTAAATGTTGCTGGTCTCACGGAACGGCGAGTCTGTTCCTGACACGTCGTGATGGTCGCGGCCAAGAACAACAGGGCGGCTTATCTCTCCCTTCTTTATAGCTTCATTGAAAGCGAGGGCTATCTTGGCGCGTCCCTCGGCATCGGCGTAAAGTATTCGGGCCTGCGAACCTACCACGAGGTGATTTCTTCCAGCCTCTTTTATCCAATGGATGTTATCGTCCATCTGCCCTATTATCTCGTCAGGAGCAGTTTTCTTGATTTCCTCCAACACCTCGGCTGCTATGCGGTCTGTAGCCTCAAGGTCTTTCGTGTCGCCCGATGTGCACACCCAACGGAATGGGCCGAAACCGTAATCAAAGAACATCGGGCCCATAATGTCCTGTACGTAAGACGGATAACGGAACTTGCCGTCTGCCCCCATAATGTCCGCCCCGGCGCGTTCCGACTGGAGAAGGAAAGCATTGCCGTAGTCGAAGAAGTACATTCCACGCTCCGTCAGTTTGTTTATTGCAGCCACCTGGCGGCGCAATGATGCCTGCACTCGCTTGCGGAACTCGTCAGGGTCGTCGGCCATCATCTTCTTTGACTCCTCCAATGTCATTCCTACGGGATAGTAACCGCCCGCCCAAGGGTTGTGGAGCGATGTTTGGTCGCTGCCCAAGTCAACTTTGATGTTTTCCTCCGCAAGACGTTCCCAAAGGTCAACCACGTTGCCGACGTAAGCCATCGACACGGTTTTCTTTTCCTCGACAGCCTTACGGACAGAAGGAATAAGCTCGTCAAGATTGTCATGAAGCTCATCTACCCATCCTTGGTCGTAACGTTTCCGGGCTGCAAGCGGATTGATTTCAGCCACAACGCTCACCACTCCGGCTATGTTTCCGGCCTTCGGCTGTGCGCCAGACATGCCTCCGAGACCTGACGACACAAACAGCATACCGTGTATATCCTTGCGTCCGGGCTGCTTCTTCAGCTGCATACGTGCGGCGTTCATCACGGTGATTGTGGTGCCGTGGACGATGCCCTGCGGCCCGATATACATGTAAGAGCCGGCCGTCATCTGTCCATACTGGCTCACTCCGAGGGCGTTCATACGTTCCCAGTCGTCCGGTTTAGAGTAATTCGGTATCACCATTCCGTTTGTCACGACCACGCGCGGAGCGTTTTTGTGCGAGGGGAACAAGCCGAGCGGATGGCCTGAATACATCACAAGTGTCTGTTCGTCAGTCATTTCGCTGAGATATTTCATCGTCAGGCGATACTGCGCCCAGTTTTGGAAGATAGCTCCGTTGCCGCCGTAAATGATAAGTTCGTGGGGATGTTGAGCCACGGCCGGGTTCAGGTTGTTCTGTATCATCAGCATAATGGCGGCAGCCTGGAGTGATTTATGTGGGTATTCGTCAATCGGACGGGCGTACATCTCATATTTCGGACGGAAACGATACATATAAATTCTTCCGTACTTCTCCAGCTCTTCGGCAAACTCCGGCGCAAGCATTGCGTGGAATTTCTTTGGGAAATACCTCAAGGCGTTGCGCAGCGCAAGTTTCTTTTCCTCCTTTGTTAGTATGTCTTTACGCTTCGGCGCATGGTTTATCTCGGTGTCGTATGGCATCGGTTCGGGCAACACGTCGGGAATACCAGCGCGTATGTCTGCAGCAAATTCCTCTTTCGTCATAATTATACGTTTTTATTTATTGTTCTTTCAACTATCGACAAAATCTCTTTCTCCACTTCGTCGGCCTCCCTCGTCAGCCTGTCGGCTTCTGACACGAGGGCTTCGGCTTGCGTCTTGTCTTTCAATGACGACGCATTAATCTTGACGTTCAACCCTGCGCCAAGCACAGCCGCGCGTGCAGCCAACGCACCCACGCCGGCATCAGAGACGCTGTTAGGATTGCCTGTCTCGGCCATTGCCTTGCATATTTCAAACGCCTTGAACGATGTTTTCATAGTTTCCAACGGCACCTGTGCGGCAAACAGCGTTGCGCTTTGTATGGCCTCCGAGCGCAGACGCTTGTCTTCCTCCGTGCTCTTAGGCATTGCAAAAGCCGCCATTATGCGGTTGAACGCCTCTGTGTCTTCATCAACAAGGTGCAAGAGTTCGGCTTCAAGCTCAACGCCCTTGTCTGCCCAACGGCTGAACTCCTCCCAGCGGTCGTCCCATCCGGGCTTGTGTGCCGAGAGGTTGGCCACCATCGTGCCAAGGGCTGCACCCAAAGCACCCATGTATGCAGCCACCGAACCGCCGCCGGGAGCTGGCGACTCACGTAGCGTCTCGTCGGCAAAACCTTTCACCGTCAACGACGTCAACTTTTCCGAAGCGTCGTTCCCTGCGTCGAGCATATACTCAATCACTTTTTCCTCTGGCACAAACGGACGCAAATCGTCAAGCCCCATTGACTTTATGGCGATGTTCAATATGTCTTCTTTCGGTATTCCCGTGGAACGGTGCTGCTTGTGCAAGAAATACTTTCCGGCGTCGAGCACGGCACGTTCCGGCACCAATCCTACGATTTCCGTGCCCGTAACACGCAGGCCGCGGGCCTGTGCGGCACGGCTCACCTCATCGAAAGCAACGTGCAACGGAGTAGCGTTCATGTCTGTTATGTTCATCGAAACCTGGGCAATACCATATTCCTTGATGAACCATCCGATAGCTTTCGTACCCTTAAGCGTACCCGGACGCATTATTGTTTTTCCGTTTTCGTCTTTCTTTATCTCACCTGTTATGGGATTTCCGATGCGTTCAGGACGTCCCTTCTCACGCACGTCGAACGCTACGGCGTTGACGCGGCGGGTCGAGGTTGTGTTGAGATTGAAGTTTACGGCGATAAGGAAGTCACGCGCTCCTACCGCCGTACAGCCAGTCTTGGCCACGCCTTCGTCAAACTTACGCGCTCCGAAGTCGGGTTGCTCGACCGCATCGTCCATCCTTTCAGGCAACGCCTCGTATTCTCCTTTGCGGCAAACCGCCAAGTTGCGCCTTTCCGGCTTCAAGGCTGCAGCCTCGTAACAATAGCACGGTATGGACAGTTCGGCGGCGATGCGTTCCGCCAGTTTGCGCGCCAGTTCGGCACACTCCTCAAGCGTGATGCCGCTGACCGGCACCAACGGACAAACATCGGTAGCCCCCATACGTGGATGGGCACCGTGGTGTCGGCGCATATCTATCACCTCCCCGGCTTTTTTAACGGCCTGGAAGGCAGCCTCAACCACACAGTCAGGTTCCCCGACGAATGTCACCACGGTGCGGTTGGTAGCCTCTCCGGGGTCTACATCCAACAGCTTTACGCCGTCGCACGCTTCAATAACGTCGGTGATTTGTTTGATTACTGCCTTGTCGCGCCCTTCACTGAAGTTCGGCACGCACTCTACTATCTGCCTTGTCTTTGCCATAGCATTAATTATGTGTCTATATATTTAAGGTTTTTTACGCTAAAACAAGTGCTTTGCCGGCAACGAGAACCCAGCCGCACTCCAACCTGCAAAATTAGCGTTTTTGCATAAAAGCTGCAAGAAAAAACAAGGATTTTTTAATTCTCAAAAACAGACAAACCACCTAACAGGCAAATTATACGGCCGTGAGTTTTTTCGGTTATATGGCTTTACGGCCATAAGACAAGGCCGCATAACCACAAAACCGAGAAAAAAGAAAAGCATCTTATAATAATATCACACATCAATTAGGCTCCAGGCCCAAGACGTCCGCCAGTTTCTCAAACGCCTTGTTGTTCTGTTTCAGTTCTTCAAAGCGTTCGTGGTTTGTCAACACCCGCTTCACTTCCTCCGGTTTAGCCAAGCGCACAGTGAGCGTTAGCGCATTGTTCTTCAACGCCAACGCCAGGGTCTTCCTTATGCGCGGCTTTATCTTCTGCACATCGTCGAGCAAAATCTGGTTGTCCACCACCACCTCGATGTTAGGCATATCGGTAATCACCGGAGTGATGTTCTTCAGCCTCGCAGCAATGCCTGTCATCTCTTGCGGCATACGGTTGCACATGGCCATCCACTGCGTCATAAGCTGCTCGCCGGTGAATGCGCTTTGCTCCTCTGTGTCTCCGCCGTCGTTCAAGCCCTCGTCAGCCACGTCCGTGTCTTCGCCGCGGTGGCGCAGGGCGTCAAAAGTCTTGCCAAACCGTCCCAGCTTCAAGCCTTTCAGGCTTCTTTGCGAAGCAGGCGCAGCCGGTTGCGTCGCCGACGGTTGTCCGGCTGGCCGCTGTTCCGCATTCCGCGGTGCCACAGCCGGTGCGGCACTTTCATTATGTCCGGCGGCATTGCCGCCATTGCGCACTTCAGCCTCGGCCACCTGTCGAGCCTCTGTCGGCCTTTTGTCCGCCAATCTTTTAAACAGGGTTTTCAGTCGCTTAGGGCCACGCCCGGAACCGGCAGCGTCGTCGTCGGGCTGCGTCAGCTGCGATATTTCTATCAGCGTAAGCTCCACCAGCAGCCGCTTGTTGCCGCTCTGGCGGTAGTTTATGTCGCAGTCGTTCATTATTTTAAGAGCGTTGTAAACGAACTTCGCCGGGCACTTCTTCGCCTGTTCCTTATACTTGTCCCTTTGCCTTGCGCTGGTTTGCAGCAGCGGCAGCGTCTGTTCGTCCTTAGCCATAAGCACGTTCCTCACGTGCATGGCCAACCCGCTTATCAGGTGGCTGCCGTCAAAGCCCTTGTTTATTATGCCGTTGAGCAGTGCCATCACCTCCGCCGTCTTGTTTTCCAAGCACAAGTCTATGATGCTGAAATAGTTGTCGGCGTCAAGCACGTTGAGGTCTTCAATGACTTTCTGGTAAGTTATGTCGCCCTGGCAGAAGCTGGCCGCCTGGTCGAATATCGAGAGCGCGTCGCGCATTCCGCCGTCCGCCTTCTCGGCTATCACGTCGAGAGCCTCCTCCTCGTAAGTTATGCCTTCGCCCTCGGCCACCATCTTCAGCTGCTTGATGATGCCGGGCACGGTCATACGCTCGAAGTCGTATATCTGGCATCGTGATATGATGGTCGGCAGTATCTTGTGCTTTTCGGTCGTGGCAAGGATGAACACCACGTGGGCCGGCGGTTCTTCGAGAGTTTTCAGGAAGGCGTTGAACGCCGCCGTTGACAGCATGTGCACCTCGTCGATGATGAACACCTTGTATTTACCCACCTGCGGCGGTATGCGCGTCTGCTCCATCAGTGCCTTGATGTTCTCCACGGAGTTGTTGCTGGCAGCGTCAAGCTCGAAGATGTTATACGAACGCCCTTCGTTGAAGGCCTTGCAACTCTCACATTCGTTGCAGGCCTCGCCCTCCGCCGTCGGGTTCTGGCAGTTGATGGCTTTGGCGAATATGCGCGCACAGGTGGTCTTCCCCACTCCGCGCGGGCCGCAGAACAGGTATGCGTGGGCCAGCTTGCCGCTCCTCACGGCGTTCTTCAACGTCGTGGTGAGCGCCGTCTGCCCCACCACAGCGTCGAACGACCCTGGGCGGTATTTGCGCGCCGAAACGATATATTCTTTCATAGTACGTGCAAAGGTAGGAAATAAAATTAAGAATTAAAAATTAAGAGTTAAGAAAATATGCTTAGCCAATAAACAACAGGCAAGGCATATTTTCTTAACTCTTAATTTTTAATTCTTAATTACTTAAAGATTGCCTTCTTAGCCGTGCCGTCAGAATATTTTACTATTGTGACGCTGCCGCGCTGAGGTTTGTTCAGCTTGCGGCCGCCGAGGTCGTAATAGCCTATGATTACAGGCTCTGCCTTTTCCGTCGTCACGGTGTTCACACCCGTCAGCGTGCCCTGCGTGGTGAACGTCTGCTCCTCGCCGTAGGTCGTGCCGGCAACGGTTGTCACGAACGCACGGCAACAGTAAGTAGTGCCCGGCTGCAGGTTGCTAAGTTCGGCTGTCATCACTTGTCCCGTGGCCATAACCACCGAGACATCCCCGCCGGCGCGCGTCTGTGCCGTGCTTACCGTCTTAGCCTTGGCCACGTCTTCGCCGAGCGGCCAGTACTCGAAGCCCTGTGCCGTTATCTCGTCCGTACCGGCAAGCACGTAGCCCTTAACCTTCGCCGTGCCCTCTGTCACTTCGTCTATCGGGTAAGTGTGCACCGTCGGCTCGAAATAGCTGAAGTCGCTGGGGTCGAACGTTATCCAGTCTGAATAATAATACGAGCCTGTAGCCGTCTTGTAGAACGCCCTTACATTATAATAAGACGTGGCTTGCAGGTTCTTGATGTATCCCTCAAGCCTTCCGTCGTAAATGGCGGCGTAGCCCTCGCTCGACGGCAACGTCTCCGGTGCGTCGTACTTACGCCACAGGAAACCCACGTTCGTCTCGTCCTCGCTGATGTTCGTCTCCGCCGCAACGATGGCGCAAGTGCTTGACACTGGCTGGGGATTGAGGATTGTAAATTCAATGCGAGTTGTAGAAATTTCCATCTCAGCAAACTCCGTACTTCCTTCTTCCGTTGTCACATAATAACGCACTGTGTATTTTGTATTAGGATGTAAGCCCGTAGCTTTCAAATTTGAACCTGGATATTTAACTCCACCAACCTGGAAATATTCCTCTTTCAGCGTGGCGTCGGTTATTTTCTTTGAACCTTCGGCCTGAATGGTTGTCGGACTGGTACGGTATGAATATCTATTAATTGAAGGACTAAGCCCATTTGTTTTTACAATATCTATTCCTTTAGTTATAACATTTTCACCATATTTTGCATATGCTTCCATAAAATAAGATGTATTGGGAGTAAGACCACTTATTCTTACTTTTCCTTTTTCATCGGCGGGATAATATTTTGCGCCATAATAAATGCCGTATTCACTTGGCTGCATCGTTTCGTCTGAAGGTGCTGTTACATTTAATTCTATCCAAGTTTGTCCTTTATCAGTAACTTCAGCTTTGACATTTGGGTCCGCAGACATATAAAAAGAATAAACACACTCAACATTTCCAAGGGTAAAATAGACCTTGAACCAATAACTTTTGCCCTGTTCTACATTCATAGTATAACAACCATTTCCGTCAGGGGACATAACAGCTCCATCGGTATCACATATTACTTCTTTCAGAGTGAAAGGGTAATCGGGATATTGAGGATCTTCAACTCGAAAAGACAATATTCCTGCTATTAATTCTTT
This sequence comes from uncultured Prevotella sp., assembly GCA_944320255.1. Lineage (GTDB taxonomy): Bacteria > Bacteroidota > Bacteroidia > Bacteroidales > Bacteroidaceae > Prevotella. The sequence continues at coordinate 7,511 of CALUGU010000052.1, forward strand.
TTTATCTGTGACAACTGTTGACTCCAAAGATACAATCTCGTTACCGTTCCATTTTGTATCTTTTTTGGCAGCTTCAACCTCGGAAATCCAAACATAGAAACGACCACTATAGCCACTGCAAATATCATAATCCGACAACTTGCAAAATAAATAAACACCATCTGAGATTGAACAATCTTTAAATGCGTCTTCGTCTATTGTTTTTACAGTTCTTGGAACAATTACCGATGTAAAGTTTCCTTTCATTAATTCTGCTTTTATAGAGAAAGGTAAAATAGTCGTAACGGTATAAGTTTCGCCATTATAAGTAACATAAGGTGGTATTACTACATCCCCACTTTCAAGCCAGACATATGCTAATCTTGCCGTTTTCTTTTCTGCATCTAAACCATAAGTGAAATCACCCACTCTTGCTGACACCTCATACGCTTTCGCCGTAACCGTCAAGAATAAGGCTAACAGGATGGCGGTAATTCTTGTAAAATTTCTCATTGTTAATATTAGTTGGTATGGAAAAGGCGTGCAACCATTCCTTCGCTTGCCTCATTCCTGGTTACCGCCAAGTGACCGTCGTACCAACAAGCACAGAACAGTCCACGCCCATAAGGCGTGAACCTTCGTCAGCTTGTTCTCGGTACGAAAATTGGCGGTATTCGGAACGAGAGAACAAGAGCCAAAAGCTCAAATATCCATATTTACAAGTAAAGAGAACGACGCGCTTTCCCGAAAGTTAGTAAATGTGCCGTGCCGGCATTGGCGCGGCTGATTAGTTTAACCCGGCGGAACGCCGACGCGCTCTGCGGCGGCTGTTTCCTTTGTGTGCGTCCCCTTGAGTATCTCTGTTTGTTACCTCCTTTTTTAGTTTGGTTTCTGCAAAAATAACACAAAAAGTTAAGAGTTAAGAATTAAGGGTTAAGAAAATATGCTTTTTAAGCCGTTATTTTAGTTTGCACGGCATATTTTCTTAATTCTTAACTCTTAATTCAAAAACATTCACGCTGCCTCACCAATCTCATACAGGAACTCCGGGGCGAGGTCGGCACCGTTAGCCCACTCAATCGTCACAGGGGTGAGACCGTATTGAACGAACTTTCCCTTGTCGAGAAGTTCGCCGAACACCTCACCCTGCAAATAAGGCTTCAAGTCAACTATCTTCACTACGCCGTCATTGAACATTAGGCGGAGCGTATAGTCCTTTACATAATCAACGTCTACAACTTTTAGCATGGCTAAATCATTTTTATTTTATGAATGTCCGCAATTTACCAATCAGTTCATGTAGAGGGTATGTCAAAATACGATGACACCCTTGTAGGGGCATAATTTATTATGCCCGCACGCCACGGAGGGGCGTATAAACATTTGAATATCAGTGTAATACGTTTCTCACGAAACGTGCGGACATAATAAATTATGTCCCTACAAGGTCGATATTCCTGATTTTGATACACCATCACGCTGCCATTGGCAAATTGCGGACATTCATTTTTATTTCAAAGGTTCTATCCACAAGGCAAATGAATTCTTCGCTCTTCGCTCTTCACTCTTAACTCAAATCACCGCCATACCGAGGCGCGCGCACTCGTCGAGCATATCCTGCGGCCAGATGCTGGCTTGGATTTCGCCGAGGTGGGCCTTGTGGAGCAACACCATGCAGAGGCGGCTCTGGCCGATGCCGCCGCCGATGCTCAGGGGCAGCTCGCCGTTGAGTAATTTCTTGTGGAAATAGAGTTCTTTGCGGGCCTGCTGACCTGTAATTTCGAGCTGTCGCAACAGGGCCTCCTTGTCTACACGGATGCCCATAGAGGAAAGCTCGACGGCGCGGCCGAGCGTGGGATACCATATCAGGATGTCGCCGTTGAGCCCCTGGCGGCCGTCGCTGTTGGATGTCGTCCAGTCGTCGTAGTCGGGCGCGCGGCCGTCGTGCGGCTCTCCGTTAGAGAGCTTGCCGCCTATACCTATTATAAATACGGCTCCATACTCCTTGCATATCAGATCCTCGCGTTCCTTGACGCTCTTGTCGGGATAGCGTTGCAGGAGGTCTTCGCTCTCGATGAAGTGTATCTCGTCGGGCAGGAAGGGCTTTATCTCCGGGTAACGCTCGCACACTAAGTATTCAGTGCGGCGTATCGCGGCGTAGATGCGGCGCACGGTGGACTTCAGGAAGTCGAGGTTGCGCTGTTCGGCGGTCATCACGGCTTCCCAGTCCCACTGGTCAACGTAGAGCGAGTGCAAGTTGTCAAGCTCCTCGTCGGCGCGTATGGCGTTCATATCGGCATAGACGCCGTAGCCCGGCTCCACCTTATAGTCGGCCAGGGTGAGCCGCTTCCACTTGGCAAGCGAGTGCACCACTTCGGCGCGGGCGTCGCCAAGGTCTTTGATGGGGAACGTCACGGGGCGTTCCACTCCGTTGAGGTCGTCGTTTATGCCGAGGCCTTTCAGCACGAACAGCGGCGCGGTGACGCGGCGCAGGCGCAGTTCGGTGGAAAGGTTCATCTGGAAAAATTCTTTTATCAGTTTTATCCCCTGCTCCGTCTGGCACATATCAAGCAGGGGCTTGTAGCCCACAGGCTTTATCAGTTTGCTCATGTTTCAGTAGGTTTGATTGAACACGTCGGCAAAGATACAAAATATTTATCAATATGCAAATAATACAGGCTAAAATATTTCATTTTATCACACAACGGCGGTTTTGTGTCTCACAAAGACAGAAGGGTACATATAAAAGCACCACAACCGACGGCATCCTGCGCCAGCGGACATGACGCAAGGCGTAAATTCATTTTGTCACGTAAAACGGGGAATATTCTTACATAATGATTTTACAGAAACCCACGAGAGCGCAATATTTCAAAAACCAGAATGCTTCACGCCAAAAAATGCCGTTTTAAGTGTGCAACCATAACCAACTGACAATCAGCGATAAACACTTCATAAAGCGCAAAATGTGCAACAAAAGAAAATGCGGCACGACGCAAAAAGGCGTCTCCTGCAACGCAAAACACGGCATTTCGCACCGCAACTTACCACCAACAATGGCGTCGTTTGCCGTCAAAAAAAACGCCTATCACGGCATTTTAATGTGCGAATTTGTGTAACGCACACGGCAACAGGCCCCGTTCGGAGCAGCCAAAAGCCTCAAAGGAGCGAAGGATAGAACTTTTAGGATATTCCTGACGGACATCAGCGGAATGACATTTTGCAACAATAAAAACAGAAGACTGCAACACTATGACACATTATTACATAATACATAAAAGATCAAGACTTAAAAACCAGCTATTCTCAATTTGCCAATCTTTTTATGCAGGGGGGTGCATCAAAATTAGGAATATCGACCTTGTTGGGATGTTTCCCATTTTGATACACCCTCCGCAAGCGGCGGACATCCTTTGCGGGTGCTGTTTTCACCAATGTCCTTCTGCGGAGACGCAAAATTTTGCGTTTCCACATGGAAAGATTATCATCCTTACAAGGTGTTACAGGATGATTGCAGACATTCATTAAAATTAATAAGAAAATGTTAGATGGGAATGAAAAATAAAACACCTAAAAACAGACGTATGAAACAAAAAAATATTATATTTGCAAAACAAACATCAAGGCATGGGAAACATAACAGACATGATAAGGGAAACGGCATTATCGATAATGCCTGAAACGGCTAAGGTAATACTATTCGGCTCACGCGCACGGGGCGACTGGCGCAAAGAGTCGGACTGGGATATTCTTGTTCTGTTAGATAAAGACCATATAAGCGATAGCGACCACGAGCTTTACAGTTATCCGTTTTGGGAATTGGGATGGGAAACTGACGAGATGATACATCCGATTATATACACCTTTGACGATTGGAAGGCGCGTAAGGGCACCGAGTTTTACAACAATGTAACATCAGAGGGAATACAGATATGCTGACACCAGAAGAACGCAAGGCCATAATAAAGTTCAGAATTGAGAAGGCATATAAAAGCCTGAACGAAGCTAAAGCCGTGGCGGCACTCGGCTTTTGGAATTTGTGCGGTAACAGACTGTATTACGCCACATACTATATGGCTTCAGCCTTACTGCTCGACAAAGGCATATCGGCAAAGTCACACGCGGGTACGATACATCTGTTAGGGCAAAAAATAATACATACCGGGCTGCTCGACAAGTCATGCGGAAGGCTGTTGTCAAGACTTTACGAGTTGAGACAGTCTGGCGATTATGATGATATGTTTGATGCAACGGAACAGGAAGTTAAGCCATACATCCAAAAGGCGGAGACTTTCATTAAAGATATGGAAAGCCTTATCACGTTCAAATGATTGTTTCAAAAGTGTTTTCACCTATTAAAATAGGTTATAAACCAATCAAAACAGGTTACAAACCGAACGCCTTACCGTCATTGAAATAAACGAAAACCTATATAAATTTATATGAGAAAACTATTTTTGTCTGCCGTCGTTGCCGTTGCAACGATGGTTAGCGGCGTATCGCTTGCCAAGGACGTTTACGTTTCCACGTCCTTCCACGAACCGGCAAACGAGGGATTACGCTTCATTTACAGTTACGACGGCCTGAAATGGGACACCATCCAGGGCACGTTCCTGCGCCCGGAGGTCGGCGTGCAGAAGGTGTTGCGCGACCCGTCGATAGTGAAAGGCCCCGACGGCACGTTCCACCTTGTGTGGACTTCGAGCTGGAAAGGCGACAAGGGCTTCGGCTACGCATCGTCGAAAGACCTAATCCACTGGAGCACGCCGCGCCTGATCAACGTCATAGACGACCCTACGACGGTGAACGTGTGGGCGCCTGAACTGTTTTACGACGACGTGAAACGGCAGTATATGATCGTATGGGCGTCATGCGTGCCCGGCAAGTTCCCCGACTACGAGGAAGACCACTACAACAACCACCGCCTCTATTACGTGACGACAAAGGACTTCAAGAAGTTCAGCAAGGCCAAGGTGCTTATCGACCCCGACTTCAGCTGCATCGACGCAACGCTGCTGAAACGCGGCGACAAGGACTACGTGATGGTGCTCAAGGACAACTCGCGCAAGCAGCGCAACATCAAGGTGGCCTTCGCCACGTCGCCTTACGGCCCGTGGAGCAAGGCGTCGGAGCCGTTCACGGAGAGCTTCACCGAAGGGCCTACGACGGCAAAGGTGGGCGACTGGTATTACATCTACTACGACTCTTACCGCCACGGCATCTACGGCGCGGCGAGGACAAAGGACTTCAAGACATTCCAAGATCGCACGGGGGCTGTGAACTTCCCCGTAGGCCACAAGCACGGCACGGTGTTCATGGCGTCTGAAGAAATCGTGAACAACCTGATAAAGGAAAACCGCGACGCCGTGCACTACACGGGCAGCGTGGTGGCAACGCCCGCAAGGCATGACGGCGGACTGTCGCCCGTGGTAGGCGTGCACAACATACAGACCATGCGCGGAGGCGGCGGATGGCTCTACAACCACCAGCCTATGATGGCTTACTGGAACGGAAAGTTCTACATGCACTACCTGACCGACCCGCGCAGCGAGCACGAGGCGCCGGGAAAGACGATGCTCCAGACGTCGGAAGACGGCTACACGTGGACAGACCCCGTAGAGCTGTTCCCCGAATACAACGTGCCTGACGGCTTCACCAAGCCGGCATGGCCGGGCGTCGTGGCCAAGAACCTGAAGGCAATAATGCACCAGCGCGTGGGCTTCTACGTGTCAAAGTCGGGCAAGCTGTTGGCAATGGGTAACTATTGCGTGGCTATTACACCAAAAGACGACCCCAACGACGGCAACGCCATAGGCCGAGTGGTGCGCGAGATTAAGGCTGACGGCTCGTTCGGCCCTATCTACTTCATCTATTACAACCACGACTTCAACGAAAAGAACACCGACTATCCTTATTATAAACGCGCGAAAGACAAGGCTTTCGTGAAGGCCTGCGACGAGCTGCTGGCCGACCCGATGATACGCATGCAATGGGTGGAAGAGGCCGACAGGAACGACGACATCCTGCCGCTGAAGACTCCTTACAAGGCGTTCAGCGGATACACACTGCCCGACGGACGCAAAGTGGGACTGTGGAAACACGCCCTCACGAGCATCAGCAGCGACGGCGGCAACACCTGGCGCTTCCCTGCCAAGAGGGCGCACGGCTTCGTTAACTCAAACGCAAAGATATGGGGGCAGCGACTTTCAGACGGCACTTACGCCACGGTGTACAACCCTGCGGAATACCGTTGGCCACTGGCTATATCGCTAAGCAAGGACGGACTGGAATATACCACGCTCAACTTAATCAACGGCGAGGTGACGCCCGAACGCCACTGGGGCCTTTACAAGAGCTACGGCCCGCAATACACACGCGGCATTCTTGAAGGTAACGGCACGCCGAAGGACGGCAACCTGTGGATAACCTACAGCAACAACAAGGAGGATATGTGGGTGGCTTGCGTGCAAGTGCCCGTGAAACTTGAGGCCACGGAACACGCCGCAGGAGGCTTCGACAAGTACAAGAAGCTGGCCGACATGACCGACTGGAACCTATACTCGCCGCTCTGGGCTCCCGTAAAGCTCGACGGCGAATGGCTCACGATGAGCGACAAGGACCCGTATGACTATGCACGGGTTGAGAAAGTAATACCCGCAACGAAGGAACTCACCGTGGAGTTTGACGTTAAGGCAATGCAGAACGACCACGGACAGCTGAACATAGAGTTCCTCGACGCCAAGGGCAATATGTGCTCGCGCATCGTGCTTGACTCCGCCGCTACGATGAAAGTGAAGGGCGGAGCGCGCTACGGCGGTATGCTGAAGCACTACGACGCCGGCCGTGCCTACCACGTAAAGGCCGTTCTCTCGGTTGACGGACACGTGGGCACATACTACGTTGACGGCAAGAAGGTGACTTCAAGAATGTTCGACACGCCCGTCGATGCCATCACGCGCATAGTGTTCCGCACCGGCAACCTATTCGACAAGCCCGACATCGAGACTCCTGCCGACCAATACGTTGATATGCCGCGCGCCGACGAGGAAGACCCGATGGCAACCTTCGCCATTGCAAACGTAACGACCTCGTCGCAAGATGCCGACGCAAGTGCCGCCGTATTGCGGTATGACGACTTCAAGCATTACGCTGACCGCTTCAACACGATGGAGGACGAGAACATCGTGACGTACATACCTAACAGCAAGTCGTCAGAGTGGATGAGCAAGAACATCCCCCTCTTCGAGTGCCCTGACAAGGACATGGAGGAGATTTACTACTTCCGCTGGTGGTCGCTGCGCAAGCACATAAAGCGCACCCCCGTAGGACTTGGCATGACGGAGTTCCTCGTGCAGCGCTCATACGCTGACAAATACAACCTCATAGCCTGTGCCGTAGGCCACCACATAATGGAGACCCGCTGGCTGCGCGACACTACTTACCTGCACCAAATCCTGAATACATGGTACCACGGCAACGACGGCAAGGCCATGACTAAGATGAACAAGTTTAGCTCTTGGAACCCAGCCGCAGTGTATGAGGCTTACAAAGTGCTTGGCGACACAGCCTTCGTGCTCGGCCTCAAGCCGTCACTCGAAGAGGAATACGCTCGCTGGCAAAGCACCAACCGCCTGGCTAATGGTCTCTACTGGCAGGGCGACGTACAGGACGGCATGGAGGAAAGCATTAGCGGAGGCCGCAAGAAGCAATACGCACGGCCGACCATCAACAGCTATATGTACGGCAACGCACGCGCCCTGGCGCAATTAAACCTTCTCGCAGGAGATGCGTCTAAGGCTAAGGAATACGACCTTGAGGCTGACACACTGAAAGCATTGGTACAAAATAAACTGTGGAACGAAAAGCACTCGTTCTTCGAGACCGTACGCGGCGACACGGCAGCTGCCGTGCGTGAAGCCATAGGTTACATACCTTGGTACTTCAACCTGCCCGATGAGAAGGCGTATGACGTGGCTTGGAAGCAAGTGGAGGACGAAGAAGGGTTCTCCGCTCCTTACGGACTTACGACGGCTGAGCGCCGCCATCCGGAGTTCAGAAGCCACGGCGTGGGCCGTTGTGAATGGGACGGAGCCGTATGGCCGTTCGCCACAAGCCAGACACTCACGGCCATGGCAAACTACATCAACGACTATGACACACCCATAGTTGGCGACACGACGTTCTTCAAACAAATGAAGCTGTACGTCGAGAGCCAGCACCACCGCGGACGTCCGTACATCGGCGAATACCTCGACGAGAAGAACGGAGCCTGGCTTATGGGAGACCGCGAGCGCAGCCGTTACTACAACCACTCGACATTTGCCGACTTAGTGATTACAGGATTGGCTGGTCTTCGTCCTCAAGCTGACGGCAGCGTGGTTGTCAACCCGCTCGTCCCGGAAGGCACATGGGACTACTTCTGCCTCGACAACGTAAACTACCGTGGCGACGTTCTCACCATCATATACGACAAGGACGGACAGCACTACCACCAAGGCAAGGGCTTGCGCCTGCTGGTTAACGGCAAACTGGCCGCGCAAAGGGACGACCTTGGGAAGCTGACATACAAGAAGTAAAATGACAAAGCAGTGAAGTAGTTAAAAACAATGCCACCAAGGCATTTGTCTTTAACTACTTTAACTGCTAATAACTACTTTAACCACTAATATATGAAACGACTTATATTGCCCGCACTGTTGCTGTTCGGTCTTGCAGCCGGCGCGCAAACTTTCGAGAACAAATATACAAGGCCGCTGGGAGACGTGCTGGGAGACGTGTCAAAGCGTTTCGGGGTGAAGCTAAAATACAACGTTGACACCGCCGGGCTGAAACTGACTTACGCCGATTTCCGCATTCGCCCCTACTCCATCGAGGAGACTTTGACAAACATCCTTGCGCCGTTTGACTTCAAGGCTGTCAAGCAAAATGACAAGCTCTACAAGATAAAACCTTACGAGTATCCGCGCCGCCAGCCTGAAGACGGCATGAAACTGATACCTTACTTGTCGTCACTTTATGCAGACAAGGCAGCCTGGGAGGCAAGGAAAGACACCTTGCGCCCGGAAGTAAGGCTGCGTCTCGGCATCGACAAGCTGCTGCCACTGTGCTCGAAAGACGCCCCGGAGTATGGCAAAATACGGAAATTCGACGGTTATACCGTGCAGAACTTCCGACTGAAAACAGTCAACGGACACACCGTTTGCGGTTCAATCTACACGCCGAGAACCAAGGGCAAGCATCCCCTTATTATATGTCCGAACGGGCATTTCACCAACGGACGTTACGGCACAGTGCAGCAACAGAGACTCGGAACGCTGGCCAGAATGGGTGCGATTTGCGTCGATTACGACCTCTGGGGATGGGGAGAATCAGCCGACGAGGTCGGTTCTAAAGCCCACCAGACACCTGAAGCCCACGTAATGCAGGCACTCAACGGCATAAGGATACTCGACTGGATGATACAGCGAAAGGACGTTGACACGAGCCGTGTTGGCGTAAACGGCGGGTCGGGAGGCGGCACGCAGGCCGTGCTTTTGAGTGTTCTCGACGACCGCTACACGGCAAGTTGCCCCGTAGTAAGCATGTCTTCATGGTTTGACGGAGGCTGTCCGTGCGAAAGCGGAATGCCCATCCAGCTTGCCGGCGGCGGCACTTGCAACGCCGAACTGGCGGCAATGTTCGCCCCGAAACCTATGATGGTGGTGAGCGACGGCGGCGACTGGACATCAACAACGCCCGAACTTGAGTTCCCGTACCTGCAAAGGATTTACGGATTTTACGGCAAGACGGACAACGTGAAGAACATCCATCTGCCAAAAGAACGCCACGACTTCGGCCCGAACAAGCGCAACGCAGTGTATAAGTTCTTCATTGAAACATTCAACCTCGACGCTTCCAAGCTCGATGAAAGCAAAGTAACGATAGAAGACGAGAACGCTTTAAGATTTACACCTAAGACAAAATGAAAAAGACAATATTATCAACGGCGTTATTAGCCGTGGCTTTCAGCACGGCATACGGCGCACCGCAGAAGGAGAACAGCCACGTGCTGTGGTACGACGAACCGGCGGCAACGTGGACTGAAGCCCTCCCCATAGGCAACAGCCGCCTCGGCGCAATGGTGTTCGGCTCACCGGCGGCTGACAGGTTGCAACTAAACGAGGAGACAATCTGGGCCGGACGACCCAACAACAACGCCAACCCGGAAGCCTTGGAGTACTTGCCTAAGGTGCGCCAGCTCGTCTGGGAAGGCAAGTACAAGGAAGCCCAAGACCTCGCGACGGCACACGTACAAGCAAAGACAAACAGCGGAATGCCCTACCAACCGTTCGGAGACCTTTACATCAGTTTTCCGAACGCAGTGGGATACAGCGACTATTACCGCGAGCTAAGCCTCGACTCGGCGCGCGTCGTGACACGTTACACGGCGAACGGGGTGACTTACAAGCGTGAATACATATCCTCGCTTGCCGACAACGTGATAGCAATACACCTCACGGCAAGCAAGAAAGGCATGATAACCTGCAACGCTCAGATGACCTCGCCGCAGCAAGACGTGACGATAAAGAGCGAAAACGGAGAGATAGTATTAAGCGGAACAAGCGGCTGGCACGAAGGGCTGAAAGGCAAAGTGACATTCACCGGGCGCGCCACCGCCACGACCAAGGGCGGCATTGTAAGCAGCCGGGACGGCGTGTTGCAGATTGCCGGAGCCGACGAAGCCACCATCTACCTCACAATAGCCACCAACTTCAAGCACTACAACGACATAAGCGGGAACGACACGATTATCTCCGAGCAGACGCTGCGCAAAGTCGCAGGAAAAGACTTCAACGCCCTCAAGGCGGCGCACGTGGCCAAATACAAGTCGCAATACGACCGCGTGAAGCTCGACTTGGGCGCGGACGCATTCGCCGACATGACCACCGACAAGCGCGTGGAGACCTTCAAGCAGCACACCGACCTGCACTTGGTGGAGACATACTTCCAATTCGGCCGCTACCTGCTCATCTGCACGTCGCAGCCTGGCACGCAGCCGCCAACGCTTCAAGGCATATGGAACGACAAGATGCAACCGTCGTGGGACAGCAAGTACACCTGCAACATCAACTTGGAGATGAACTACTGGCCGGCGGAGCTGACAAACCTCACCGAACTGAACGAACCGCTGTTCAGCCTGATCAAGGACGTGAGCGAGACGGGCCGTGAGTCGGCGCGCATAATGTACGGAGCCGACGGATGGGTGCTGCACCACAACACCGACATCTGGCGCGTCACGGGAGCCATTGACAAGGCTCCGTCGGGGCTGTGGCCTACCGGCGGCGCATGGATGTGCCAGCACCTGTGGGAGCATTACCTATACACGGGCGACAAGAAGTTCCTCGCCGAGGTTTACCCGATAATGGAGAACGCCGCAAGGTTCCTCAACCAAATCATGGTGCAGAACCCTTCAAAGAAATATTGGCTGATATGTCCGAGCCTGTCGCCCGAAAACCAGCACAGGCACAAGGCCACCACCGCCGCGGGAGTGACTATGGACAACCAGCTGGTTTACGACCTGTTCAACCACGTAATTGACGCTTCCGAAATACTCGGAAAGACTGACGCCACGGCGTTCACGGACAGTCTGAAGGCCAAACTCGCCATGCTGCCGCCCATGCAGACGGGCAGCTGGGGGCAGTTGCAGGAGTGGAAGGACGACTGGGACAATCCTGACGACACCCACCGCCACGTCTCCCACCTCTACGGCCTTTATCCCAGCAACCAGATTTCGCCGTTCCGCACGCCGGAACTCACATCCGCCGCACGCACGTCGCTCATCCACCGAGGCGACCCCTCTACCGGATGGAGCATGGGATGGAAAGTGTGCCTGTGGTCGCGCCTGCTCGACGGCAACCACGCTTGGAAGCTCATCGGCGACCAACTCACGCTTGTGCGCAACGAGAAGAAGAAAGGCGGCACCTACCCCAACCTCTTCGACGCTCACCCGCCATTCCAGATTGACGGCAACTTCGGCTGCGCCGCCGGCATCGGCGAGATGCTCTTGCAGAGCCACGACGGCTTCGTCTACCTGCTGCCAGCCCTGCCCGACGCATGGAAAGAAGGCAACGTGAACGGCCTGAAGGCGCGCGGAGGCTTCGAGGTAAGCATGGAATGGAACGACAACAAGGTGGCCAAGGCCGTCATCAAGTCAGAACTCGGCGGCAACCTGCGCATCCGCTCGGCCGTGCCGCTCAAGGGCAAAGGCCTCAAGAAGGCTAAGGGCGAAAACAAAAACCCGCTCTACGCCGTACCTACGGACGTGAAGCAGCAAATCAACGCGCCCGACGCAATAGAGCCGATGCCCGCGCTTGAGAAAACTTACCTTTACGACATTGCCACAAAGAAAGGCGGAACATACACGCTTACGGCCATGTAAACAATATGAAACGAGCAGGCAAGCCCCAAGGCCTACGGCCAAAGGCGGTTTGCCGGCTCGTTTGTTTTTCCTGCGAAAAGCCCCAAAGAAGCAACGGGAATAGGCTGGAATGAAGCCAGATTTAGCCCACTGTGCAACAGCTTGACACTCAATGCCTTACAAGAGACCGTCTTTTATGATGCAAAAGGTGGCCTTTTAGCGTTTAAAAGACGACCTTTTGGCATATAAAAAAGCATCTTTTAAAAAGCAATAAAAAAATATCCGTATCTTTGCAATGTGCTGACAAAAACCTATAAACCAAGAATCATAAACAAAATTAACAATATCACAACAATGAAACGAAACAACCTAATCTTTACCTTGGCGCTGCTGCTCGTCGCGACGGCAGCCTGCGCCGCAAGCAAAGTGTACAAGCCGTGGAGCAACGGACGGCTTGTAGTGTCGGAAAACAACCGTTACTTGGTTCACGAGAACGGCACGCCGTTCTTCTGGCTGGGCAACACGGCATGGCTGCTGCCTGAAAGGCTCAACCGCGACGAAGTGGAATACTTCCTCAACTACGAGCGCACGGCGGGCTACAACGTTGAGCAGATACAGGTGCTCAACGCCATACCGACGTTCAACGTCTACGGCCACGCCGCCAACAACGCCGAGTTTGACTTCAGCGAAGTGTCAAAGCCCGGCGTGTACGGCTACTGGGAACACCT
>CALUGU010000053.1 GCA_944320255.1 uncultured Prevotella sp.
TCAGTTGGTAGAGCACTAGCTTCCCAAGCTGGGGGTCGCGAGTTCGAGCCTCGTTTACCGCTCTGAAAGTTAAAACACAAAAAAATCAGATATTAATAAAAGAAGGCGACCAAGTTGGTCGCCTTCTTCTGTTATTTTTAGCAATGAAAATAGGTCTGAAAGTGTACAAAACGGTACTAAAAGAGGAGTATTTTCACTCTATATTTACCACACATTTTTGTTACACTACTAAAAGATGGAAGCAATAGTAATCCTAATCAGTCTCTGCTTATCTTTTGACACACCGCCGGGGCGGGATTCTTTTACCTTCAAACTTTACAGGTTTCGCCATTCATACAAACAGGGCGCGCCAATCGCCTACTGACGTCTATTCTGATTACCACGGTATTCATTGCCAATGAATACCGTTATAATCGGCGATGAATACCGTCCAAAAAATGTTAAAAGGCCTGCGCCACCGTCAATGCTCGCCGAGGGCGTCCACCCGATTGTGAATTATGAATTAAAGACTATGAAAAGGAGTACCGATTAACGGCAAGGGTTTGCAAGGCGTACCAAGACCGGCAGGAAGCCGACTGTAAGGACGGATGGGCGCGTATGCGCATACTTGCGACAATCGCGGTGCAGCCCCATGTGAAGAAGAAGCTCGCCCCGAAAGACCTGTTGCCGTTCCCGTGGGAGAAAGCCCCTAAGCGTAAAGCCGTGTCCTTGCAGGAAGACAAAGAACGGCTGGAGGAACTGTTGAAGAAAATAAACGTATCGGGCGTCAATCAAACATGCCGGGGAAAGGATACACAGGAGGATCAGACGGGTCGTCGCCATCGTCGTTTTCAGCGATGACAGCCACGATGTAAAATGGGAGCGTAACCAAAAGCCAAAGGAAAGCCGAGGGAGTGAACAGCCCTTTCACCACCACGGCCACGGAGGCCAGCAATGAGACAACGGCGAGGCCGTGGCAGAATTTGTTTTTAGTTTTCCTGCCATTATCCATCTTGCTTTTATTGTTGTCGCGCTCTTTCATAAGCCTGTGGTTTGCACCTACAAATATAGGAAAAAATCACAAAATAACGAATAAAAGTCGGGGAATATGTCAAAAGAGATAAAGTTCAAGGTGAGGCTAAGCGTTGACGGCAAGGAACAGTTGTCAATCGCCACAACAAACGTAGATGATTTGCGCAAGGCCGTAAGGGATACGGAAAATTCGCGTCGGAGTTAACAATAGAGACGCAAAATTTTGCGTCCGCACAACGGACAAATGCCAAGTTGTTGTAAGATATGGTGTTGTCCGTTAACTCCGGCAGTGAAACGAGACTAACTCCTGTCAACTACTGATAACTTCAGGATTATGAGACACACTCCTTGTTTTGTGCTTATCGTTTGTCCTTCGTAAAATATTCATTGCATATTTCAAGAAAAAGCATCGGAGAATATGCCAACGTGTCCCACAAATGCTTGCCTCCCTTTAGGACACGCTTGTCTACATAGTCAACAAGCCCTGGATAAGTTTTTTTATAACGTATGCGCATTGCGTTAAGACTGATGACATTGCCTGTCATGAAAGGTACGATTACGCTGTCGCCACGCAAACATATTCCATAAATGGTTGTTATGTTCATTTTTCCTAATTGTATGTTTTGCGAGTCTATGCCGTTCCACCAATATATTTCACCAATGCCGTTTCCTCCCTCTTTGTAGACAAATTGCCTGCGCGTCCGTTTGGGTTTAAGTATCGACGGATTGGCAACAATCTTGGATAAGAGTATGTCATATTTACCGTCCGGAGATGATTTCTTAACGAATTCAATTGAACTAACCTTGTCCGCATCATAAGAAACGGCATCCTTACCGTCAGGCTTGGGCGACATTGTAAAAGAAGTATTTAAACGCTTGAACAACTTCCCCGACACCCAATAGTCTTTGACATATCCTTCAACTTGTGTGCCGTCTGTCAGGGTTATGCGCACATGGTCGTCCTCCGGGTCTTTGGTGTTTTGCGCAGAAACACCAAGACATAAAGAGAACAAAACCAAATATGCAACAATGCTTTTCATCCTGCCCATATTTATCACTTTAATAAAATACCGATAGAAAAAAGTAGCCCGTAAAAGAACATATTACGCGCCGTTTCACCAAGCACAATGTTCAATGCCTTGCCTTTGTTGATGCGAACCATCTTACAGTAAGTCGCATAATGGAATGCCAAATAGACAAGCGGCAACACTGACGCCCAAGGGCGATGGCTGAAAGCGAACACGGCACCGGCGGCTACGGCCAGAACACCGGCAAGCAAATAAGCCTTGCGCCCCATCTTAGCCCCTATCTTGACAACAAGCGTGTTCTTGCCTGCTTTTGCGTCATTCTCCATGTCACGATAATTGTTAACCAGCAACAATGTGTCGATGACCAATCCGCATGAAACCGACGCCACAACCACTTCCGCCGTAACAGTCCCGGTGAGCAGATAGTAAGTGACGCAGACCGGAACCAAGCCGAAGAACACCAGCACCAGCAGGTCTCCCAAGCCGAGGTATGAGAGTGTCGTGGTGTAAAGGAAACAGAAAAGGACGCATAAGGCTCCAACAACAACCATTTCAACGCCGCCGTAAATGACAAGCGGCAGACCTAAGGCGCAGGCGGCTAATGTGGTAAAGGCTATTGCACATTTCATGCCGTATGGTGTCACCCAGCCCTGGGCGCACGCCCTGCGCGGGCCGAGCCTCGTTTCGTCATCATTGCCGCGTGCATAATCGAAATAATCGTTTATGAAATTAGCGTCTATTTGCATGATAAACGCGAACAAAACGCACAATATGGCGGGGATTACGTTGAATTTTGCGGCGCCCACATCAGAATAGGCTAACGAAAGACCTACCATTACAGGCACAGCCGCAGCTGTAAGCGTCTTCGGGCGTGCGGCCAGCATCCATGCCTTAAACGAATTTATGCGTATGTGTGTTTCTTCCTTCATTCTTTTTATTATGTGAATTATTGTTGGATTTTGCAACAAATGTTCTGCGATAATATGTTTTTAGTTATGCAAGACCTTGCAAAAGTAAACATTTTACATTATATTTGCAAGGAAATGAATAAGTATGAGGCGAATGTGTCATACGTGTGGTTTATTAATGCTCACTCTTTTTAACACCTAATATATAATTATGCTTGACAACAATGTCAGTTTAGACTTGATGACGTTTATTGAGACGGAAATCTTGCCACGCTATTCTAAATTCGACAAGGCCCACGGCCTGCCGCACGTAACAGGCGTGATCAGGCGCTCGATGAAATTGGCTAAAAGCATCGGCGCAGATATGAATATGGCATATACGATAGCCGCTTACCATGATTTAGGGCTTGAAGGCCCGCGTGCCATCCACCACGTTACGAGCGGCAAGATTTTAGCCGCTGACGCGCGCCTTAATAAATGGTTTTCACGCGAACAGGTAAAGGTTATGAAGGAAGCCGTGGAAGACCACCGGGCGTCAGCTTCACATGCGCCGCGGAGTATTTATGGCAAGATTGTGGCCGAGGCCGATCGCGATCTTGTACCTGAAACCGTGTTCCGCAGGACTGTACAATTCGGGCTTGCCCACTATCCTGAAAAAAGCAAGGACGAACAGAGGGCCAGATTTATGGAACATCTTGACAATAAATATTCACAACACGGATATATCCGCCTATGGGTGCCTGGGTCTGAAAACGAAGCCAACCTTAAAAGGATAAGGGAGCTGATGGTTGACAAGACGTCACTGAGAAAGATATTCGATAAAATATATGACGAGGAAACCGCTCATATGGCAGCGGAAGATTAAAATTCTCAAAGGCCGTTAATCGCACGCCGATTGACGGCCTTTCACATAGCAATTTGCCGTGTATTGCATCGCAAAAGGGCACGTTTTATCTTTCATCTTCCATCATACGACGTAACGTACTGTTGTTGAGATTGTTACGCTGTGGCAGATGAAAGATTGCGGCATACGTGAGTTTTACACAATAACTACGGTTCGCTAACAGTTGAAAAACGGCAAACGCCACGCTATCCAATGTTGAAATAGCGTGGCGTTTGCCGATTTTTATTCGATAACAGGGTTGATTATTCCGTAGGCACTGCGTATTTGTCGCCCGTAGTCCGTACAATTTCACGTGCTACCTTGTTTGGAAATCCAGGACGTCCCACCCTTGCGCCAAGTCCTGTCTTGGTGCGTGTGAATGCGCCATCCGCTTCAGGTTTTACAGTCATATCATTATATTTGACTATAAGGTAAATGGCCAGTTGCTTCCATCTTTCAAGCATTTGCCCGGCTTTCAGGTTGCTGTAATCGTTGAGGTATTTCACGGCTTGCGTGGCGCTTTCCTTGTACAGCCGCGCAGCTGTCGCTTCAACTTCCGCTTGTCCCGCGTCGTAGCTGTTTTCAAGCGAATCCCTCACGGCTTTTAGCGAGCCGAACATCAGTGAATATCGGGGGTAGACCATATTGCTCACCCAGTTGCAAACCCAGAATGCGTTATCCTCGCTGAACGTCACGGCGTCGGCCCCAGGCGTGTTGTAACATTCTGGCTGAACCGTGTTGCCGCAATATACCGGAGTGTAAGCAACCATATTGCCGTCGTCGTTGCCAAACCACAAAATGCCGCCAATCTGCCTCGGCAGCCACGACCGCAGTTGGGCTATGTAAGAAAATCCTGACTGCTGGGTTGACGTAGGACGCTCGTTGAAGTATTCTTTTCCGTCCACCTCATACGTAAGCGGAGTCGGACGGTAAGGCATTTCCCATATTCCCTGTCCGGGATCGTTGTCAAGTGCAAACGGCGTACCTTCATAATGGTCTCTCATGCAGTCGCGAACGTCTTGCAACGACACTTTCCTGTTGGGCACAATCCATAACGGCATAGGCTCTGCGTCTTTCACCTTCCCTTCGGCATAGGGCAGGTATCTGTCCATATCGCCGAAATGATTGAAGAAGCTCCAGACCCTCGCCTCACAAAAACGCCGCCCTGAAAAGTCCGGGTAAGCGTATGCTTCGCAAAAACTGAAGTCCTCGTCCTTGCCGTCAAACCATCCTTTCTCCCTTGCAAAGTTGATGCAATCTTTCGAGAACATCACGTTTTTCTTGTCCTTTTGGTTGAATTTGCGTATTCGGCTCTGGTTGGCATGGGCGCAAATTGCGTCGTCGGGTATCCTCACTGCCACCCACACCACGCCTTTGCTGCCTGGCCCTTTGCCCATCATTTCCATTATCCACGCTTCCTCCGGGTCGCATATCGAGAAAGTCTCTCCTTCCGAACAATATCCGTATGTCTCGGCCAGCGTCGTCATCACCTTGATGGCCTCGTGCGCCGTTTTAGAGCGTTGCAGCGCGATGTATATCAGCGAGCCGTAGTCAAGAATGCCCGTCGTGTCCACCATTTCGTGGCGTCCGCCGAAGGTAGTCTCGGCTATTGTGACTTGGTGTTCGTTGATGTTGCCTATCACGTTATAAGTCACTGCGGCCTCAGGGATTTGGCCGTGGTACTCCTTTGTGTCCCAATCGAACACCTTCCTCATTTCCCCTTTACCGTGTTTCCCCGCAGGGTAATGGCAAAGACCTATGAACATACCGTAGTCGTCGGCGTTATAGGTGCAAAACACCGAGCCGTCAATACTCGCTTTCTTTCCTACTATGAAGCTGGTGCAAGCCAAGACATTGGCTGACACGGCGAAAGCCATAACCGCAAATAATATCCTTATCATGATTGTTTAATTTGATTGGTGTTAAGTCAATATTCCACTTGTGATGAAAATTCAGCCTTGTTGCCGCGTCTGTCCGTTGCGACAATTCTCAACTGCCGATGTCCGCCGTTCCTTTTGATTGGCGTTTCGCGCAAGTCGCATGAATACGTGTTTGCTTTTTCATTATATTCAAAAAGGACAAAACGCCCGTCAACGTAACCTTTCAGTGAACCGAGGCCGCTTTTCTTGTCGTATGCGTAGACCCTCAACCTGCCGTTTGAAGCGTTGAAAGCCGCAATGACAGGAGGTTCGTCGTCATAGGCAATTTCATACCGGGCACCGAGTTCACGGATGCGGCCTGACACCCATCCATCCTTATAAGTGCCTCCCATATATCGGTCCACCCCATAATGGCTTACGATGTACAGCTTCGCGGGGTCTTTCACCACCCTTTTCAGCCGCAGGCTTATTTGCGCCCATCCGAAAAGAGGGTACGATTGCCCGTAAAAACTCCATTCATCCGACAGGGCTTCGCCGTCGCTCCACACCTTAGGCGACAACGCAACGTTGTCTGGTAACAGGCTGGGAACAATCTTCAACGACACGCCTGGACGCTGGAATACATTGAGCCTGTCATACCTCAACGTATTCATCAGGCTTGCCGGAGGCGCGGCGGGGATGTCTTGGCGTTTACCTTGGACGGTAAACGAATATTCTCTTGAGTTCCCGTATATGTCTGTTATTTTATAAACCAGATGATAGTCGCGTTCTTCGTTGAAGTCCACTATGCCCCGGTTTGTGTTTCCGGCTGTGATAATGGGCAACGTGTTGCCTGGTTCAATGAAAGACTTCATATACCAAACGTGCGTCCTGCAATAATGCTCATAGTCTCCCCATGAGTTAACCATCCGGTTGCACTTGTCGGGAATGCTGTCAACATCACTTTCAAAGACGGTTTCGCCGTCAACAGTCAGCGATGTCCTGCGCACGCCGAGTATGCCGAAACTCCCTTCCATATAGTCGTTGGCCCAGATGCCGAAACCAACTTTTCCCCAAGCCGTGAACTTCCTTGTGAGAATTGGCGACGTGAAGCCATACGACTGTTTCCTGCCTGAACCGCAAAATACACCTTCCCCTTTTTGCGGATACGCCATGAAAGAATGGGCTATAGGTTTTGTCGTGTCTGTCACAAAGTCTTTCAGGTAGTCCAGCGGGTCGAGCATGCTCCACGTCTTCGTTTCGTGAAACTCCAAATGGAGGTGCGGAGCCTTGCTCGCCCCGGTGTTGCCGCTCAAGGCTATCAGTTGTCCGCGCGCCACGGGATAGTCGGTCGGCCTCAGTTTGACGTCGGCGAACCAAGTCTGGTGCTGATATTGCCACTTGCGCACAATGGCTGCAAGCTGCGGGGTGAACTTCTTTAAATGGCAGTACACCGTTGTTATGCCGCCCGGATGGCGCACATAAACGGCGTTCCCAAATCCGTCCAACCCGACTGTGACACGGCTGACGTAACCTTCGGCGACCGAAAACACAGGCTTGCCTTCCACCATGCCAGTCCTTACGTCAATTCCGCCGTGGAAATGATTAGGACGCGGTTCGCCGAAATTACCGGCCAAGGATATGGGGTAATTGACAGGTGAGCCAAAAGTCAAGGCTGACAGTAATAATGCTGATAAAAGATTTAACACGAGGCAATATCCGTTTTTGTCAAGATTGAATAAAACATATTGACGGGAAGCGGCGAACTTATGAAGCCACAGCCCGCTCGTCTTCCCGTCATATATAAATATTAATGTCTTAGCAAGCCTTGAAACTCATGTCGAGTCCTTTCACCGAGTGAGTCAACGCTCCCACGGATATGAAATCGACGCCGCACTCGGCATAGCTGCGTATTGTGTCAAACGTTATTCCGCCGCTCGACTCCGTTTCATACTTACCGGCAATCATCTCTACGGCTTTCTTCGTATCTTCCACAGAGAAGTTGTCAAACATTATCCTGTCAACCCCGCCGCAGTCCATGACTTGCCTTATTTCGTCGAAATTGCGCACCTCTATCTCAATCTTGAGGTCGAGCGACTTCTCTTTCAGGTACTCGTGGCACCTGCTTATGGCATTGCTTATCCCGCCGGCGAAGTCTACGTGATTGTCTTTCAACAGTATCATGTCGAACAGTCCAATCCTATGGTTTACTCCGCCGCCTATCTTCACGGCCTGCTTTTCAAGCATACGCATTCCGGGCGTGGTCTTTCTCGTATCAAGGACGTGCGCGCCGGTGCCTTCTATCTGCTTTACATATTTGTTTGTCATTGTCGCAATTCCGCTCATTCGCTGCATGATGTTGAGCATCAGGCGTTCCGTCTGCAACAAAGAGCGTATCTTGCCGCTTACCACCATTGCGATGTCGCCTTTCTTCACCTTTGAGCCGTCGCCCATGAACACTTCGACTTGCAGCTCCGGGTCAAAGCGCGCGAACACCCTCTTGGCCACTTCGACGCCGGCCAGGATGCCGTCCTCTTTTATCAGAAGGTGTGATTTGCCCATAGCATCTTCCGGGATGCAGCATAATGTAGTATGGTCACCGTCGCCAATGTCTTCGGCGAAAGCCAAGTCTATAAGGCGGTCTTCAAGTTCATCAACTGTGTACATTGTGTTTTCTGATGTTTTGTTTAAATATTAAAGGTAAACGCCCAGTCCCAGCCTGAAACCTATCTTTGAATAGTCCGAATGGTCTTTGAACGACTGGTCGTAGTAAATCGCCGGTTCGATGGTTACGTGCTTGTTGAGGAAGAACGCATAGCCGACCTCGATGCCGGGCATCAGGTCGTTATAGTTATGGTTGGCGTGTACGAGCTTTGCGTTGACGCCAAGGTAGAGGCCGTTCTGTATGATGTAATACCGTCCGCCGATGCCGAGGCTTACCATGTCAGCCGCTCCGTCAAGGCCGCTGTGCTGCCATCCGAACCGCGCCAGCAGCATCCAGTCGTCAGCCAGCAGGTAGCCGCCTTGGGCGTCGAGCCCGATGTTGAACTCCTCTGCGCCGCTGTAGCTTATGTCAAGCCCCGTGGCCGCGGCGCCTACGTACCATTTACCCTGCTCGAACTGGGCGTGACCCGCCACGGCCGTCAGCAGGGCCACAATCAACATAGATAATTTCTTCATATTTTTTAATTAATTTGGTTGTCAAGTAACAAGCAGGCGACACGCCGCCTGTAGCAGGTCTTTGCCATACTGCAAAAGTACACATTAAATTTGAAAAACAAAAAAAATAGTATAACTTTGCACGAAAACCGGAAACAACTATTATCAAAATGAACATATCCGACAACCATAACCAAGCAGCGCGCCTGCTTGTTCTTGCCTTTCTCGCCATATTCTTACAGCCTGTTTGCGCCCAAGGCGTACTCACGCAAAAGCAGCCAAAATGCGAAGTGCGCGCCGTGTGGCTGACAACGCTTGAAGGCCTCGACTGGCCAAGCTGCAAGGCTGTTACGGCTTCAGGCATTGAAAGGCAAAAACAAGAGTTGGCGGCAATCCTCGACAGTTTGCAGAAAGTGAACATCAACACCGTGCTTTTCCAAACGCGGATAAGGGGGACGGTAATCTACCCGTCGGCCATGGAGCCGTGGGACGCCTGCCTCACGGGTAAACCGGGACGCGCACCAGGCTACGACCCGCTGGCTTTCGCCGTGGATGAATGCCACCGCCGAGGCATGGAAATACAGGCGTGGGTGGTGGCCGTGCCCTTGGGGGCGTGGAACTCATCGGGATGCAAGGCCTTGCGCGGCAAGCATCCCGACATCGTGATGCGCCACAACGGGCAGGGCTACATCGACCCATCGCGCCAAGCCTCGGCCCGGTACTTAGCCCGGCTGTGTTCGGAGATAGTGTCGCGTTACGACGTTGACGGCATTCACCTTGACTACATACGCTATCCGGAGACCCTGCGGCGGCCAGCCCCTGCGGCGGCGCGCGCCAACATCACGAGGATTGTGGAAGCCGTGCGCGACGGCATAAAGTCACTCAAGCCCTGGGTTAAGCTAAGCTGCGCCGTCATAGGCAAGCGCGACGACTTGAAAAGGACGCCGAGCTACGGGTGGAACGCCTTTGACGCCGGCCGCCAGGACGTGGAGGAATGGATGCGGCGCGGACTGGTGGATCAGCTGTATCCGATGATGTACTTCCGCAAAGGGCAGTTTTATCCCTTCTTGTTCGACTGGGCTGAAAACAGCCACGGCTGCGACGTAATACCGGGGCTGGGCGTTTATATGCTGTCACCGAACGAAGGGCGTTGGCCGGCAGATGAAATCGTGAGGCAAATGTCGGTCTCACGCTCGGCAGGCATGGGGTTCGCCTTGTTCAGGGAGAAGTTCCTCCGCAATTACGCAAAGCCGATATATTCGTTCATAAAAGACTTCGCCCCCTACCCTTCGCTTTCCGGAACGTCTGCAATGGGCGGCTCCAAGCCTGAAACCCCAGGCGGCATAAGCGTCAAACAGGTTGGCGGGCACTACATTGTAAGTTGGGACGGCGGCACGGGCGGCGGACTGCGTTACAATGTTTACGCTTCAGCCGCTTACCCTGTTGACATATCTGAAGCAGGCAACATCCTCGCCTTGAAAGTGGAAGGTTGCCAAGTCGCCGCAAAGGCGGGCGGCAAGATGTACTTCGCCGTCACCGCCATAGACCGCTACGGGCGTGAAAGCCTGGCCGCACAACAGGCCGCCCCCGCACCTGACGGCATTGAGACCGCCAACGACTTGCCCGTAATCGACATTGCGGCGGGCGGCGACGCCACGTTGCCGCCGCTCCTCCGCAGACACTCAACGGGCGCGGTCGTAATAAAAGACCTTGCGGGAGCCGACGTCGCCGTGCGTCCGTGCGCCGGCGGCTCGTTTAGCACAAAAGGCGTCAAATGCGGCTTCTACGCCATATATTCGCTCAACAAGAAAGGTGTAATCCACCGCTTGTCTTTCCTGAAGATAACGCCGGGCCTTGCAAAGTGACGGCGCACACAGCCGAACTACACTTTGCAAGCAGAATGCGCCACAGGCTGACACTTTGGTTTTCGTTGACGCTCCACAGCGGCCTCGCTGTGAAATAATCGGCCTTAGGACGAAAACAAGCCCGTTTTTCATGTGCAAATGCAACTGCCTGATGTTGTGTGTTTTAAACATCAAGACGGCTGTTTTGTGCAATTACTGCCATCAAAAATATGCGCAAAAGCCGTCTTTTCAACCGGTAAAAGCCATCATTAAGGATAGTAAAGGGCGTTATTAAAGGTGGTAAAAGCCGTTATTAAGACCCTTAATGACGGCTTTTACCATCCTTAAAGGCCGTTGTTGAGTATGTCAATGACGGCTTTTGCCTGCAAAAAGGATGATTAAGGGCATTCCCGTTTTCTATTTCAACAAAAAAGACTGACAAATACAAAATGACACAATGCCACGTTTAAGCAATGTAAACGTGGCATTGTGTCATTATCATAAACCGTTTCAGAACGGCAGCGGGCCGTCCATCGGCGGATAGTCAGGATATGGCGGCGCAGGCGTGTCGTCGCCTCCGTTGAGGCGCGAGCCTACTATTTCGCCTCCGAGCGGCGGCGGCGCAGGTGCTCCGGGGTTGTCGAAGCGGGTGAACTCGCCGCGGAAATCGAGCAGCACGTCACCCGTGCCACCCTTACGGTGCTTGGCAATGATGATCTGCGCCTTGCCGTGCAGGTCGTTGCCCTTGCCGTCGTCGAATATCCTGTAATACTCCGGACGGTGGACGAAGAGCACCATATCGGCGTCTTGCTCTATGGCTCCCGACTCGCGCAGGTCGCTAAGCTGAGGACGCTTGCCTTCGAGACCGTCGCGGCCTTCTACGGTACGGTTGAGCTGCGAGAGCGCAATGACGGGGATGTCAAGCTCCTTGGCGAGTCCCTTCAGCGAACGGCTGATGGTTGAGACCTCCTCCTGGCGGCTGCCGAAGCGCGCGCCGCTGGCGTTCATGAGCTGGAGGTAGTCAATCATTATCAGCTCAACGCCCTTCTCACGGACGAGGCGGCGGGCCTTCGTGCGAAGCTCGAAGATCGACATTCCGGGGGTGTCGTCGATGTAGATTGGAGCCTGTTGCAGTCGGGCCACGTTCTTGTCGAGGCGGCTCCACTCCTCGTCGTCGAGCTGTCCGTTGAGTATCTTCTTGCCTTCTATCTCGCAAACGTTTGAGATGAGACGGTTGACGAGCTGCACGCTGTTCATCTCAAGAGAGAAGAACGCTACGGGGTGGCCGTAGTCCACGGCGGTGTTCTTGGCGAGCGAGAGCGCGAACGACGTCTTACCCATCGCAGGGCGGCCCGCAATGATAACGAGGTCGCTCCGCTGCCATCCCGCCGTGTAGTCGTCGAGCTGGGTGTAGCCGGTAGGCAGTCCGGTCAGTCCGCCCTTGTTCGCCGCGGCCTTCTGGAGGATTTCCACGGCTTGCTTGACTACGGGGTCGATGTGTACGTAGTCCTGCCTCATGTTCTTCTGCGAAATCTCAAAGAGCGAGCCTTCGGCCTCCTGCATCAGCTCGTCTACGTCAACGGTCTCGTCGAAAGCCTTTGTCTCGATTACCCCGGCGAACGAGATGAGCTGGCGGGCAAGGTGTTTCTGGGCGAGTATCTTGGCGTGATACTCGATGTGGGCCGACGACGCCACGTGTGAGCTTAGTTCAAGGATGTAAGCCGGGCCTCCTACGTCTTCGAGCGTGCCCTGCTTTTTCAATTCCTCGGTGACGGTCATTATGTCAACCGGCTTCTCGTCGAGGCTTAACGCTTGTATGGCGCGGTAGACTTTCTGGTTGCGTGGCTCGTAGAATGTCTCCGGGCGGAGGGTCTCGCTGACTACGGAGAAGGCGTCTTTGTCTATCATCAGCGCGCCGAGCACGATGCGCTCGATGTCCGTCGCCTGCGGCTGCACGTGGGCGTAGCCGCCTGACGGCGTGGTTGGATTGTTTTTCTTTTCTGGCATATATGTATGTTTTGCGGCGCAAAATTACAACTTTTATTTATGTAAGATACAATTTTATCAGCGTAAAGTAGTTATTTTAGTGACGACGCCTGGACTACGGACCAGGCGTAAAGGCAAGTTCACAATTAAATAAGAACAAACATGATATGTCATCCGTGCGCTAAAATCAATCTGGGCCTGAACGTCGTAGCACGGCGTTCAGACGGTTATCACGATCTTGAAACGGTGTTTTACCCAGTCTACCTTAGAGACAAACTTGAAATCACCTCCTCGCCCGGCACGCCGAGCGGTTGCAAGATTGAGGTGGACGGCATCGACATTGACGCCGCTCCCGACGACAACCTTGTGTCAAAAGCCTACTGGGCCGTGGAGCGGTTGTGCCCCGGCCTGCCCGGCATCACAGCCAAACTCACCAAGCAGATACCGTCGCAGGCAGGCATGGGCGGAGGCTCGTCTGACTGTGCTTTTACAATAAAGATGCTCAACGACATTTTCGGCTTGCACTTAGAGCCGGAGGTGATGCGCAGGATAGCAGCCTCGCTTGGCGCCGACTGCGCTTTTTTCATCGACCCCACACCCTCGTTCGCCACAGGCATCGGTGACAGGCTCGTGCCCGTTGACGTAAACTTACACCTTTATTATATAGGGATTGTGAAACCTAAGCTGATGATAAGCACCAAGGAAGCGTTCGCCAACATAGCCCCGCGGCGTCCGGCAGTTTGCTGCAAGGATATTGTCACCAGGCCGGTAAACGAGTGGAAAGACATCCTTCTAAACGATTTCGAGCAAAGCATAGCGTGCGTGCACCCCGAAATTGCCGAATTGAAGGAGAGACTTTACGCCCTCAAAGCCGAGTATGCGGCGATGAGCGGCAGCGGCAGCGCACTGTTTGGAATATTCAAAGAAGTGCCCGACGGCTTCGATTCAGCTTTTCCCGATTGCTTCACGTACATAACAAAAGGATGATGATTTTTCAAATTTTAACCATCTAAGAGTAACAACGTATTGATATTTTTCATAACTTTGCACCGTTTTTAGAGTGATTTTTGGCTATCGGCTTAATAATCAGACAGTTACAACATTTAAGGTAAATAGATGAGACAACTTAAAATTCAAAAAAGTATTACCAACCGTTCAAGCGAAGCCTTGGACAAATATCTTGTCGAAATAGGGCGTGCCCCGTTGATCTCGATAGACGAGGAGATTGAGCTTGCCCAGAAAATAAAGAAGGGAGGGCCTGAAGGCGAAAGGGCTAAAAACAAGCTGGTGACGGCCAACCTCCGTTTCGTTGTGTCTGTGGCCAAGCAGTATCAGCACCAAGGGCTCACGCTGACCGACTTGATAGACGAGGGTAATATTGGTCTTATCAAGGCTGCGCAGAAGTTTGACGAGACGCGCGGTTTCAAGTTCATTTCTTACGCCGTATGGTGGATTCGCCAAAGCATACTGCAAGCCATCGCAGAACAAAGCCGCATCGTGCGCCTGCCGTTGAACCAAGTGGGGTCGCTCAACAAAATCAACCACGAAATCAACAAGTTTGAGCAAGAGAACCAGCGTCACCCGTCAGTATCAGAACTTTCAGAGGTGACAAAGCTCGACGAGGAGAAAATCGGGCAGTCGCTTGCCGCCGACGGACACCACGTAAGTATCGACGCCCCGTTCCAGGACGGCGAGGACAACTGTATGCTCGACGTAATGCCGAGCGGAGACGACAGCCGCACGGACCGTGCCGTAGACCATGAGTCGATGGCGTTGGAGCTTAACTCCGTGTTGAGCAAGGTGCTCAAGGAGCGTGAGATTACAATCATCCGCGAATGCTTTGGCATCGGTTGCCACGAGAAGGGTTTGGAGGAAATCGGCGACCAACTGGGATTGACACGTGAACGTGTGCGCCAAATCCGTGAAAAGAGCATCGCCAAACTGCGTGAAAGCGGCAACGCCAAAATCTTGATGAAATATCTCGGATAAAAGTTTTAAAGTTACTTATAAGGCAAGCACCGGAAGATAGCATACAGCGCAACATCTTCCGGTGTTTCTTTTTTATGCAAAATTGTTATTATATGCGTAATCTCATTTGCAGTTCAAGGTCGGTGGCTGATGAATTGTTGATTTCCTGATAACCGCTGCCAATCTTGTCACGGTCGAAATACTTTGTGAAACCGATTTTGGCAGTTATGGTTATGCCGTCTGTAAAATTCGAGTTTGCAACCAATGCCAACCTGACGCCATTGCCGAAATAAGACGGCATGGAAAAGCTGTACAACATTCCTCTTTCATACGAATACACCCTGCTGTTGTAATCATCGGTGTCGAAATAACCGAGCATGACGGAGGCGTCCAACATTTTTCCTAAATCGAGGCTTGCGTTTTGGGCGACCATCCATCCGAAACTGTCGCCCTTGTATTGTGTAAAGGCAATGTCGGCTTGTGTCTTAATATGCCACACGCCGCTGTTATACGTTGCAGACAAACGTCCGCGGTGTTCGTTCTTGAATGTCATGCCGGTCTTGCTGTCATTGTCACGCTCACGCATCTTCAGCCTGTAGCGTGCAGTGAAGTTCCATTCTCCCTTGGCGTATGTTGCCTGAAGTAAGTTGTCAAACGACCGCGAACTGCCTGACGCTTGATACTTAGGCCATGCGAAATAAGCAAAGTCTGTGTAAGCCATGACACTCAAGCCTGGCATCGGCCGCCAGCCGGCACCGACGTAAATACCACTTTCGTTTTGCACCGCCCCACCCTCACTGAAACTTTCGGCGAAAAGGGAATAGTAACGGTAAGAGTAAAACCGCTGCAAAGCCATCAAGTCAAGATTATCTGTAAGGCTGTAACTCAACGAATTGATTGTGGCCACGGCATTGCAACCGCCTGTAGCCGTCTCGCCGTTGACAGACAGGCGGTGGCCGGTGTAACCATAGTTTATTCCAATATTGTAAAAGTCTTTACCGTGGGCGTAATGCCTGCGGTAAACAGCCTCGGTCTTAGGTTTGAGTTCCTTGTCCAATGTGGCGTAAACACCGGTAATTCCGACGTGGAACCCTTTATACCTGTAATCAATATTACCTCCGGCCACTGTGTGCGACGAGTTGTTCTTTTTCTCCATCTCTGTCTCTGTACGATGGTAGCCCGACGTGAGGATGGTGGCTATAGTGTTGCCGTCCTTGTTCAAGGTAGCGTCAAATTTACGTAAAGACACAAAACCGCTTACGTCCAACCCTTCAGCTACGTTGACCGTAGCCGCCGCGCCTTGAAAGTAGTTGCCGTCTGAACGTGAAGAATGTGCGCGGATGTTGCTTCCGCCACGTCCCAACGTCGTCAAGGAAGACAGTTTGCCAAAGCCGAAATTGTTGTTTACAACCAAGCCCATGCCGAACCTCACCCTGTATCTTCCGAGGGCGAGCGTCTTAATCCGTCCGAGTTTTTTCAAGACGAAATAAAAAGAATAAAAGTCATAGCCCATATTGTTCTTCCCGGCAAAGAACGGTTCGCCAGCATCCTGTGCGCCTATCAGTCCGAACCTTACGTAATCACCATAAGTGAAATCGTAGCGTATGCTGTGCTTGTACTGATAACCCAAGTAACCTTCACGGTCGCCTTTGCGTTTGTAAAAAGGAATTTTGACAGTTCCAATTATGTCGTGCTTGCCGTATTTCAAGATGTTCTTCAGTTCGGGGAAGCCTTTTTGAGGCATTTCCCCTGCATACGTAAAATAAAACAAAAGTCTTCGCTTGTAATAGTCAAGGTCTCTTATCATCGCCAATTCGCCAAGGCTTTTCATCGGCCCGTGCATATAAATATATTCACTGATGTCCTCCACGTCCTTGGCTGTTAGGAATGGCAGTTGTTCGAGCTGTTCCCTTGTGGTGGTGTTTATGTTGACAGGGTTCTCCTCCAAGTCGCACAGAAGGTTGAAAGACGACTCCCAAATGGTGGATTCCAAGTCTTCGAGTTCCCCCAGTTGGTATAAGTATTGTTCCCATTCGTGGTTTTGCGCATAAGTATGGGCTGTTTGGAACAACAACAAAACAGCGGCTACGCACTTCAAAACTATGCGCAATTCTGTATTTTCAATGCCTGTTCTCATGGTTTGTAAAATGCCACATTACCTTTATTATATATGAAACCTGTGACGCCGCTTTGCCTTTCTCGGCGTGAACGGACTTGAGGGGGCGACCTGTCCGCCTCCGTCCCAATCCTTTACCGATGCACCGCTGTAAGGCACGCCACGGTATTGTGCATACCTTTGACGGATACGGTCAACATATCCAACCGTTTCAGAACCACGCATATACCCGTATTTCACGATCGGGTCGTTGTAAAACTGCGGTTTTTCCAACGCAAGCACGTAATAAGCCACGTCTTTCCACCTGTGCGGGTTCCTGCCGTTTTTACGCGCCAGCGCCATTGCGTCTTGGATGTGGAAATATCCGGCGTTGTACGCAGCGAGGACGAAAAGCTGCCGCTCGCCCGCATTGTTTATGTTCCTGAACTTTCCAGACAGTTCCCTTATCAGTTTTGCCGCAGCCCTTACGTTGTCTTCAGGGTTGTATATCAACGAACGTGGCAACCCCAGATGGTCGGCAGTTGTCGGCATAATCTGCATCAGTCCGCACGCTCCTGCCCATGAACGCGCTCTTGGATCGAAGCAGGATTCTTGGTAACATTGCGCTGCCATAAGCCGCCAATCCCACCTTGCCGACGGCGCATATTTCTTGAACAGGTGGTCGTAGTTTGAAATGACTCCGCGTTTCCTGTCAATGAACGGTGCGTAAACGTGCCTTGTCACGCTTCTTGAAGAAAAGATATAGCTTTCCTCGTTCTTTATTTGCGCGTATAATGAAGGCTTGAACCAAGCGTCCAAACTGTCTGCCAATTCCTTGTTTTCGCTGTCCACAGCCCATTGCACGCCTAACGAATCAACGCCTGCGCCGCAAAACAGCAGGTTCTTGCTGTCCATCGTTTTCCTCGGAAGCGGGAACACGATGATGTCGCCATCGCCGTTTTCAAGCCGTGAAACCATTTCCGCCGTGTCTTTACACAATTCCACACGCAGCGACACGCCGAGTTTCTGGGCGAAGTTCTCACATAGCAGGTATTCCGTTCCCATGCCCCGCCCACGGTAGTCGTAATAAGTCTCAGGCCCCGACATGGTTAATATTATCAGTTCGCCGTTGTTTACAATGTCGCTGACTGTAAAGTTTTTCCTTGTTGGTATGGAGTCTGTCATTATTTCACCCCACGGCGTAACGATTTTATCTTGCTTTTTGTCAGAGCAAGACGCCGATAAAACAAGCAATAAAATGAAATATGCAAAGTGAAACAAACTTATCCGTATCTGTTTCATTTTGTAACTTGTTTTTGTGCAAACTAACACACTTTTTATGCAGAAACGCATAGCTTTAATATCAAAATGACGATAAAATCCTTGGTTTTTCCTTATTTTGGATACAAAAATACAACATTTCTTGCAAATATGCTTAGAAAAACGTACATTTGCCAAACATTTTTAATAAAATTATAAATATGTTGCGCATAGCTGTACAATCAAAAGGTCGCCTCTATGACGACACTCTGGATTTGCTTAACGAGGCGGACATCAAAGTCAGTTCAAGCAAACGCACATTGCTCGTACAATCATCCAATTTCCCTCTTGAAGTGCTTTACCTCCGTGAC
Organism: uncultured Prevotella sp.; assembly: GCA_944320255.1. Classification (GTDB taxonomy): domain Bacteria; phylum Bacteroidota; class Bacteroidia; order Bacteroidales; family Bacteroidaceae; genus Prevotella. The sequence continues at coordinate 18,373 of CALUGU010000053.1, forward strand.
GACGACATACCACGGAGCGTTGCAACCGGCGTTGCCGACATCGGCATTGTAGGCGAGAACGAGTTTGCCGAGAAAGACGAACCAGCAGACGTACTTATGAGGCTTGGCTTCAGCAAGTGCCGCTTGTCCCTTGCCATACCAAAGTCGGAAAACTACGATGGCATCCGTTGGTTCAACGGCAAGAAGATAGCCACGTCCTACCCTGTGATTTTGCGCAAATATCTTGACGCCAACGGCATCTCGGCAGCAATCCATGTCATCACAGGCAGCGTGGAGATTAGTCCCGGCATAGGTCTTGCCGACGGCATATTCGACATCGTGAGCAGCGGTTCAACCCTTGTCAGCAACAACCTGAAGGAAGTCGAAGTAGTCATGGAGAGCGAAGCCGTGCTTATAGCCAACAGGCAGCTTGACGCAGCCAAGCGCGCCACGCTCGACAGCATGCTGTTCAGGATTAAGGCCGTGCGCAACGCCGAGGACAAGAAGTATGTAAGGATGAACGCCCCAAAGGCCAACCTTTCCAAGATTATCGACGTCTTGCCTGGACTGAAAAGCCCTACCGTCATTCCCCTTGCCGACAGCGAATGGTGCTCTGTGCACACTGTGCTCGACGAGAAGCGTTTTTGGGAAATCATCGGTAAACTGAAAGAGATGGGCGCACAAGGCATACTGGTTACGCCCATTGAGAAAATGATACTTTAGTTTTCTTGAATATTCGTTTGTTATGAAGACTTACAAATACCCGCCGCGCGGCGAATGGACGGAGATTACCGCCCGTCCGCACATTGACGCCGAAGAACTTACAGCCACGGTGAAGGGCATCCTTGACGACATAAGGGCCAACGGTGACGAAGCCGTGAAGCGTTATGAAAAGAAGTTCGACCGTGCCGAACTCCAAAGTCTTGCCGTAAGCCAAGCGGAAATAGACGAGGCAGTCAAGGCTGTTCCAGCCGAACTTTACGACGCCATGGCCTTGGCTCACGACAACATTTCAAAGTTCCATGCCTCACAACGGCTCGCCGTCAACAAGGTTGAGACTTGCCCCGGCGTAACCTGCTGGCAAAAGAGCGTGCCGATCGAGAAGGTGGGCCTGTACATTCCCGGCGGCACGGCCCCGCTGTTCAGCACGGTGCTCATGCTTGCCACGCCGGCCAAGATAGCCGGTTGCGGCGAGATTGTGCTGTGCACGCCGCCGTCGCCCGAAGGCAAGGTGCATCCCGCCATCCTTGCAGCAGCCCGCATCGCCGGGGTTGACAGGATATTCAAGGCCGGGGGCGTACAAGCCATAGGCGCCTTGGCTTACGGCACTGAAAGCATACCGAAGGTTTACAAGATATTCGGACCGGGCAACCAGTACGTCATGGCCGCCAAGCAAATGGTGTCGCTCCACGACGCGGCGATAGACATGCCCGCCGGCCCGTCGGAGGTGTGCGTCATCGCCGACGGCACGAGCAACCCCGCGTATGTGGCTGCCGACCTGCTGTCACAGGCGGAGCACGGTGTTGACTCGCAGGTGCTGCTCATCACGACGTCAGCCGCCGTGGCCGAAGCCGTGGAAAAGGAAGTCGCCGTGCAATTAGAGACTCTTCCCCGCAAGGACATAGCCCGAAAAGCCCTTGACAACAGCAAGATAGTCATAGTTGACAGTGATGACGAGGCAATGGAGTTAAGCAATATGTACGCTCCCGAACACCTGATAATAGCCACGGAGAATTACGAACGCCTGGCCTCCAAGGTGGTTAACGCCGGCAGCGTGTTCCTCGGCAAATACGCCTGCGAGAGTGCCGGCGACTATGCCAGCGGCACAAACCACACCTTGCCCACTAACGGCTACGCCACAGCTTACAGCGGCGTCAACCTTGACAGCTTCAACCGCAAGATAACATTCCAGCACATCACCCCGGAGGGCGTCAAGTCAATAGGTCGCGCGGTCGAAGTAATGGCTGAGAACGAGCAGCTTATGGCGCATAAGAACGCAATGACAATAAGAATGAAGTGACAAGCAGACAAGTGATAAGTAACAAACATCAAGTAAACAAGCAGACAACTGACAAAGCTAAATTGGCTTGTCTGCTTGTCACTCGTCTGCTTGTCTGCTGAAAAACTTGCCACTGAAAAACATTAATAAATATGAAACCATTAAGTGAACTGACCCGACCAAATATCTG
>CALUGU010000054.1 GCA_944320255.1 uncultured Prevotella sp.
TTGCGTTGACGTCGAGCACTCCGGCGTAGCATGAAGGCTGGTTGGCCACAATGCCGACGCTCTGTCCGTTGAAGCGCGCGAAGCCAACGATGATGTTCTTTGCGAACTTCGGCTGAACCTCGAAGAACTCTCCGTCGTCAACTATTGCGCTGATAACCTTGTACATGTCATAAGCCTGGTTGGGATCTTCGGGTATGATTTCGTTCAGAGAGTCCTCCATGCGGTTGATGGGGTCGGTGCATTCTTTGCGCGGAGCTTCCTCCATGTTGTTCGACGGGATGTAGCTCAAGAGCGTCTTAATCATCTCCATGGCCTCTTCCTCCGTGGCTGCCGTGAAGTGCGTGACGCCGCTCTTCGTCGAGTGTACGCTTGCGCCTCCGAGGTGTTCCTGGTCGATGTCTTCGCCGGTTACGGTCTTAACCACTTTCGGTCCGGTGAGGAACATATAAGAAGTGTTTTCCATCATCAGCGTGAAGTCAGTCAGCGCCGGCGAGTAAACGGCTCCACCTGCGCACGGCCCGAATATTCCGCTGATTTGCGGGATGACGCCGGACGCAAGTATGTTGCGCTCGAATATCTCGGCAAACCCGGCCAAGGCGCAGATGCCTTCCTGTATGCGTGCGCCGCCGGAGTCGTTGATGCCGATGACGGGCGCGCCCATCTTCATGGCCATGTCCATCACCTTGCATATTTTCTGCGCCATCGTTTCAGACAGCGAGCCGCCGTTTACGGTGAAGTCTTGTGCGAATATATATACCAGGCGGCCGTCGATGGTGCCACATCCTGCCACAACGCCGTCGCCGAGATATTGTTTCTTCTCCATACCGAAGTTGGTGCAGCGGTGCAGCTTGAACATGTCAAATTCCTCGAAGCTGCCTTCATCAAGAAGCATGTCTATGCGTTCGCGCGCCGTGTACTTGCCGCGTGCGTGCTGTTTTTCTATGGCTTTTTCGCCACCGCCGAGACGGGCTTTCTCGCGCTTTGCGATAAGCTCCTTGATTTTTTCTACTTGTTTGCTCATTGTTGTTGTTTTTACGGTTTTACGGTTTTACGGTTATGCGGTTTTACGGCTTGAGGTTTTATTTTTATTACCGTATAACCTCACGACCGTAAAACCGTATAATCGTAATTTATATTATTGCTCACAAAGTTCGGTAAGCACTCCGCATGTTGATTTCGGGTGGAGGAATGCTATGTTCAGGTTTTCGGCGCCCTTTCTCGGAGCTTTGTCTATCAGGCGCACTCCTTTGCCGTCACATTCGGCAAGCGCGTTGCTCACGCCGTCCTCTATGCAGAAAGCCACATGGTGCACGCCGTGGTTGCCCTTGTCAAGCCATTTCTGGATTGTGCTGTCGGGAGATGTCGGCTCAAGCAGTTCCAGCTTGACTTCGCCGCACTTCAGGAAAGCTGTTTTCACTTTCTGGTCGGCAACTTCTTCAACTGCGTAACACTTAAGTCCCAAGACATTCTCGAAATAGGGTAGAGCTTCGTCTATGCTCTGAACAGCTATACCCAAGTGCTCAATTCGTGATATTTTCATACTATTAAGTTTTAAAAGATTGTGCAAATATACGCATATTTATTTAATACGCAAACGTTTTAGATGTTTTTTGCTTACCAAACGCCTTTGCGGTTTGCCGTCATTTGGCGTGCGGTTTGCCGTATTTTACAAAGCAAAAGGCCGTCTTTTGCAATCCAAAAGACGGCCTTTTGTAAGGTGTTGATTTACAAGCCGTTATGGCGGCGGTGGTTTTAGCCTTGCCAGGGCGTGGCAAAACGTGCGCCGTCAGCCGAGCCTCCTCTTGAACTCTGCGCACGCCACGGCGGTGGCTATGGCTACGTTCAGGCTGTCGATGCCGCCTGAAAGCGAGTAAGACGGTATCAGCAACGATTTCTTTACGCGCGACATGACCTCCAGCGACACTCCGCTGCCCTCGTTGCCCATCACAAGCAGGCCGTTGGCTGACAGCTCCTGCCTGTAAATGTCATCGCCGCCGAGGGCCGTGGCGTAGGTTGGCACGTCGGCGGGCAGGCTGTCAATGAGGTTCACGATGTCAGTGTAGACTATCTTGACGTGGGCTATACTGCCCATCGTAGCCTGCACCACCTTCGGGCTGAAGGCGTCAACAGTGTCGTTGCTGCAAAATATCGTTGAGACGCCGAACCAGTCGGCCACGCGTATTATCGTGCCGAGGTTGCCGGGGTCTTGCACGCGGTCGAGGGCCAGGCACAGCTCGCTTGCGCAGACTTCTGGGCCGGCGTCGGCGGCAGGTATGTCGAATATCCCGATGACCTGCTGCGGATGTTGCAGGAAGCTCGCCTTGCGCAGCTCGTCTTCCGTCACCACGCTGTCGGCCTGGCGAGGGGTTACGCCGTTGTCCACATACCAACTTTCTGTGGCGACGATGGCGCGCGGGGAGCCGGCGGCCATCAGGCAGCTTACGGTTTTAGGCCCTTCGGCCACGAACAATCCTTCGCGCTCACGGTTCTTTTTCAGTTCGAGAGACTTAATCCTTTTTATTTGATTTTTGCTTAACATTACGTTTTTCTTTTTATAGGAGGACAAAACTACTAAAAAATTATTACTTTTGCACAACAAAATGGTGATTAAGTGGCGAAACGGCTGTCAAATAACATAATCCTGTCATTGCTCGCAGTGCTTTCGGCTGTGCTTGTTTCGGGCTGTTCGGCGTCTAAGTTCGTACCCGAAGGCCGCTGGCTTCTTGACGAAGTTGAGATAAAGTCAGACGAGAAAGAGCTGGACGAGAGCCTGTTCATGCCGTATGTCAGGCAGCGGGAGAACTCAAAGTGGTTCTCGCTGTTCAAGATACCTCTTGGCACGTATGCCTTGTCGGGGCGTGACACTACGAAGTGGATAAACCGCAAGTTGCAGGACATTGGCGAACAGCCCGTGCTGCTTGACTCCGCACAGGCCGACCTTACCTGCGGCGACTTCGCCGAAGTGATGCGCGGCCTGGGGTATGTCCGTGGCACGGCCGATTACGAAGTCGAGTTCGGCAAAAAGCGCAAGGCGAAGGTGGTCTACAGCTTGCATCCCGGCCAGAGGTTCCGTTTGCGCTCCGTCAGCTATGACATCCAAGACCCAGGGGTTGACTCTCTGCTGGCGGGCATCGGCGCTCTTGGCCACTCAAGGCTGCGCAGCGGGATGCCGTTCCTCGTGAACGAGCTTGACGCCGAGCGCGAGCGGATAACCGACTTGCTTAACAACAACGGGTATTTTTATTTCCACAAAGATTTCATAACCTATTCGGCTGACACCGTAAGGGGAGGCGACGGCATAGACCTTACGCTGCATCTGCATAAGAACCTTGTAGGCGGAGGCACGGCTGAGGCTGAGCATGAAAGGTTTGTGATAGGCGACGTGAAGTTTCACGCGAGCGGCGAGACGGAGCGGATACCCTTGAGGCGGTCGGTGCTCGACGAGAACACGCTCATCGAGCCGGGCAAGCCCTACAACGCCGGCGACCTCCAGAAGACTTACAACAGGTTTGGCCGCCTGGGCATAGTGAAATACACAAACATAAAGTTCACCGAACGCCCTGACAGCAACATCCTCGACTGCGACATCGGCATCAGCTCTAACAAGATAAACAGCATCAGCTTCCAGCCAGAAGGCACCAACACCGCCGGCGACTTCGGTGCCGCGGCTTCGCTGACTTATGAGAACCGCAACCTCTTCCGCGGGGCGGAGACTTTCAGCGTGAAGCTGCGCGGCGCGTTCGAGGCCATCACTGGGCTTGAGGGCTACCAAAACCAAGATTACGAGGAATATAGCGTTGAGACGAGGCTTATGTTCCCGCGCTTCGTAGTCCCATTCCTGTCAAGGGCTTTCAGGCGCAGGTCAACGGCCGTCTCGGAGTTGTCGGTCAGCTACAACTTGCAGAACCGCCCGGAGTTCCACCGCCGCGTGTTCACCGCCGCGTGGCGTTACTTGTGGAACGACGCCGCTGGCAAGCGCAGCTACAAGTTCGATCTGCTCGACCTCAACTACATTTATATGCCGTGGATTTCGTCAACGTTCAGGGAGGAATACCTCGACGACGTTAACAACCGCAACTCCATCCTGCGTTACAATTACGAAGACCTGTTCATCATGAAACTTGGTTTCGGGATGTCGTTCAACAACGGCGTTGACGCATACAAGGTGAACGTGGAGACTTCAGGCAACCTGCTCAGCGGCATATCCCACGCAATAGGGGGCAAGCGTAACGACGACGGGCAGTACACCTTATTTAATATAGCTTTCGCACAATACGCGAAAGCCGATTTCGACTACACCCACTTGTTCCGCATCGACAGGAACAACAGCCTGACGTTCCACGTAGGCCTCGGCGTGGCTTACCCATACGGCAACAGCACGATATTGCCTTTTGAGAAGCGATACTTCTCAGGCGGGGCCAATTCGGTGCGCGGCTGGAGCGTGAGGGGGCTTGGCCCCGGAAAGTTCAAGGGCACCGACGGAGCCATCGACTTCATCAACCAGACGGGCGACTTGAAGTTAGACCTGAACCTTGAGCTTCGCTCGTTCCTGTTTTGGAAGATTTACGGGGCGGTGTTTGTTGACGCCGGAAACATCTGGACGTTGCGCGCATACGAGGAACAGCCCGGCGGACAATTCAAGTTCGACGAGTTTTACAAGCAGATTGCCGTGGCTTACGGCTTGGGAATAAGGTTTAATTTTGATTTCTTCATCCTCCGTTTCGATATGGGTATGAAGGCAGTCAATCCGGCTTACGAGTCGGCCAAGGAACATTACGCGATATTCCATCCCGACTTCAGTCGCGATTTTGCCTTTCATTTTGCAGTAGGCCTTCCATTTTGACGAGCCATTTGCCGTTCCTTTTCACTGCCGGTATTTTGTAAGTCGCCTGTTCGGCGATGCGTCCGGCGCGTCCCAAGGTGTCTATCTTGAGGAAGTTGAACACTTTGCATTCAGCCGTAGCCGTGGTGTCAGACGTTAGCGTTACTTCCACCGTCTCGTGCCACGGGCCTTCCTTTTGAGCCTTGATGATGTCGATGTCTTCTTGCAGGATGTTGCTTGAGATGAAACTCAACCATTTCATTGACTCCGGTGTGCAGGTCGCGGCTGTGTTGTTGAAGTCGAAGTTGAAATAATACGCCGCAAACTTGTCGATGACGGCCGTTATGTCCTCTTTAGCCTTGTCTTCATTGCTTTTCCCCCATGACAAAAAATAAGCGGTGATTACCAATAAAAGCACGACAAGCGTTGCTGTGACGAACAAGGCCGGCTTACGCCCGGCAGGCTTTCTTTTCACGACGTTCATGGTTTTACAATCTTAAAATTTCCTACAAAGGTATTAATTTTTTTTGTCCCCTGCCCATTTCTTTATACTTTTGCAGCCAAAAAGTAAGAAGATGCTGAATTTCATATCTTTCGGCAGCGGAAGTTGCGGAAATTGCTATTATATATTTACTGGTGAATTTGGGATACTGATAGACGCAGGCATCGGCATAAGGAAACTGAAAAAATATTTTGCAGACTATGGCTTGAGTCTTGGCAACGTAAAGTGTGTCCTTGTGACGCACGACCATGCAGACCATGTGAAAGCCGTAGGCCTTGTCAGCAATACTTACGGGATACCGGTGTATGCCACGGAGAAAGTGTATGAAGGCATTTGCAGGAACTATTGCGTCAGAAAGAAGATTGACCAGGCGAATGTCAGGATGCTGGCAGTAGGCGAAGAACTCCGCTTGGGCGATTTCTCCATAACCCCGTTCAATGTTCCGCACGACAGCTTGGAAAATGTTGGTTTCAAGATAGTGTATGGAGGACGCACGTTATGCCTGATGACAGACGTTGGCCACTTGACCGACGAGATGGGGCGTATTGTCAGTGAAGCGGAATATCTTGTGATAGAAGCCAATTATGACGAAGAAATGCTTTGGTCGGGCGTGTACCCGGATTATCTCAAAAAACGAGTGTCCGGAGGTAACGGCCACTTGTCGAACAAGTTGTGCGCCCAAGCGATAATCGACAATGCTTCAGATAAGTTGCGCCACGTGTGGCTTTGCCACTTGAGCCAGGAGAACAATCATCCGGAGCTGGCTCGCAAGACCGTTGAACTTGAGCTGAAAGGAACGGGTGGAGGCCGCTTTGATGCGGTTGAGATAGATGTGTTGAGGCGCAACGTTCCGAGTAAGGTGTATGAGATAGAGTAGTTTTAAATAAAAGACAAGATGAAAAAGTTATTGTTAAAAGGTGCATTGCTGTGCACCGCATTAGTCTTCAGCGCACAAGCTGACGCGCAGATCAGCATTGGCAACATTTTGAAAAACGTAGTGTCTGGCTCAAAGGAGAAAACAGAGACAGAGAGTTCTTCAAGCGAGAGCAAGGCGGGAGGCCTTGTTTCGGCATTGACAAACATATTTTCAGGCAGCAAGGTCGCCACGAAAGACCAGATTATCGGAACATGGGTTTACGAGGAGCCTGCCGTTGTCTTGTCGAGCGACAACAGCCTTAAAAACATCGGAGGCAAACTTGCCGCGTCAGCCGTGGAGGAAAAGCTGAAGACAAAGTTGGAAGGGTTCGGCCTGAAGAAGGGATGTGTCACGATGACATTTGACAAGGACGGCAATTTCACCCAGGCGCTTATGGGAAAGACTTTCAAGGGAACTTACACCGTTGATGACAAGAACATCGTATTGAAATATGGCGGAAAGGTATCCCAGATAGTTGGTACCACCCAGCTTGACGGCAACAATTTGCTTATCGTCATGGACGCTTCAAAGTTGTTGCAGTATGTCAATCTCCTTGGTGACATTGTGCAGAACTCTACGTTGAAGACCGCCACGTCTTTGCTTGGAAGCATGGACGGATTGGAGTGCGGTTTGAAGCTCGTTAAGCAATAAGTTTGAATAAAAAGAGTAAAAAAATCAGTAAAGGTTGCGTTATTCCGATTTAAAGCATTAACTTTGCAGCCGCTGTCACGAGATGGCAGTATGATTCAAACCTAATTTAACAATAAACAATGGCAACAAAAATCAGATTGCAGCGCGGCGGTCGTAAGGGCTACGCCTTTTACCGCATCGTCATCGCTGATGTAAGGGCACCACGTGATGGTCGTTTTACAGAGAAAATTGGTACTTACAACCCTAACACCAACCCCGCTACGGTTGATTTGAACTTCGACCGCGCCCTTTATTGGGTTGAGACAGGTGCACAGCCTACCGATACGGTACGCAACATCCTCAAGCGTGAAGGTGTTTATTTGATGAAGCATCTCCGTGGAGGTGTTAAGAAAGGCGCTTTCGACGAGGCTACGGCGAAGGCTAAGTTTGACGCATGGAAGACTGACAAGGAGAAAGGCTTGGAGCAAATCCGTGTAAATGACGCCAAGAGCAAGAGCGAGGTTTACGCAAAGAACCTTGAAGCTGAGAAGAAAATGAACGAGGCTATAGCAAAGAAGGTTGCAGAGAAGAAAGCTGCCATAGCTGCTGAAAAAGCTGCTGCTGAGGCAGAGGAAGCTGCACCTGAGGCTTCGGCAGAGGAAACACCAGCTGAGGCTTAACCTCCATTTGATTAGGATTTAGATTGAAAGGACTGTCTGTAACGGCAGTCCTTTCTTCGTTTATAGTCAATTCCGGTGATATGGTGGATGATGTTTTGCTGTGCAATAAGTTTGGTGTTTCTGTCAAGTTTATTTGCTGCCTTTATCCTGTTCGGTTGGTTTTGTTTTGCGTTTTTTCTTGATACCGAACAAGTCAAGGAACGAGTTGAAGTCTTTTTTAAGTATAAGTCCTATGCCTTGAGTGTTGAGTGAGGACTTTGTGAAGTATCTGTCGTTAGTCTGGTTGTAGACCTTCAGGGATATGTTGCCATTTGGTAGGAGCAGGTAATTTATGTCGAAGTCGCCGATGAATGATGTTGTGGCGTTCTCATTGTCGCGGTAGCCGAATTGTCCGTTTATGATTAGGCGGTTGTTCAGCAGTCTTCCAGACAGTAAGCCTTCGTATTCCGCATTGTTGAAACCTTCGTCTCCTGTGCTGATGTTAGCCCCGAAGGTCCAGTTGTTGTTTTTAACGAGACTGCCAAGCAATGTGTTTATCTGTTGGCTGATGGTTCCGCTAAGCAGGCTTTGCATCGCAAGGCTGGTTTGGTTGGGCTGTCCTTGGTCTGATGCGTTGTTGTTGCTCTGCATGTAAAACCGTCCCACGCTGAGCAGGTAGACAACTTGTTGGTTCATTTCTTCCTCGCTGTTGATTACAGTGCGAACCATTTGTTCTGCGTCTTCGTTCACGGTAGGCATGTCTATGTTGAAGTCCACGTGTGGCGTTTGCGGTGTTCCGCTTATGTTCATGAGGCAATCCACACGCACGTTGTTGCTTGAGAAGCTGTTGCCGAGTTGCAAGTCGGAGAGAGGCACGCTGTTCACAGTGTAGACGGCTTGTAGGTTTAGCAGGGCGTCATACGGGTCGCCGCCGAATACGATAGTGCCTCCCTGCTGGAATTGGAACACTTTTTTTATGATGTTCTGTATCGTCAGCGTATAGACTCCGTGGTCGATGGCGTATGTACCGAACATGTCGAACGAGCCTTTGTTGAAATACGACGCCCTTATCGTTCCGTTTCCGTTCAGGGCGATATAGTCGTTCGTGTTCTTGTCCATCAGCACACGCAAGGTGGCATCAGGCGTCATGTTAACCAAGAAATTAATCCTCATGTCCGAGGGAATGTCCGCCAATAACGTTTCCGTTTGTGATATTGCCGTTGTGTCGGCGTGCGCCGTTGGGTCAGCCGTCACTTTATCTGGTGCGGTCTTGTCGTGCCATGTTATGAATTGCTGGTCGGATATGGCTTCGGGGCTTGCCGCGTTGTATTCAATGAACGAGCCTTGTTCCGGTGTAATGTCAATGTCTATGTCAACCCTGCCGTTGCCGCCTCGGATGTCGCACGTCCCTGTTCCGTATGCCGTACCGTAAAAAGTGTCGTCGCCATAGCCTTTCGTGTCGTAGCAGAGCAGGTTTTGCGTGTTTATGCTTATGTCATAGGTGAGGTGGCTAAGGTGTTTGTGGTGCAGTGCGCCGTTCACGATGCCGACGTTGCCGTTCCTGTCGCGTATCGTGTCGGAGTCAAACACAATGTTGCCTGGCATGAATCGTATTGTGTCGTTTTGCAAGTTGTAAGCTACATTTGTCGGGGTGATGAGCGCGCTGCCGTCCGCAACCAACAAGCCTGTCAGTTCGATGGCGTCAAGCGGACCGTGCACCCTCACCGCTCCGTTGGCCTTTCCTTCTATGTCGCTCATAAAAGCTCCGCAGAAACTCTCCAAGAACTCGATATTAGTGTCTTCCGCCTTGATGCCAAGGTCTATGTGGTTGTGTGCCGGCGACACATAGCCGGTTATTATCGTGTGCGCGTCGTTTTCGTCGTCGGCGTGTGCGTTGATGTTTATTTGCTTTTCTGTTTTGTCCCAGTTGACTTGTGCGTAAAGTCTGCCCATGCGTCCCTGTTCAAACCTGAAATTGTCTATCGTCAAGTCTGCGTATGCGTCAGGTTCGTAAAATACGGATTTCACGTAAGCCTTTCCTGTCAGGTCGCCGCTAAATTCCACGGAATGGAAGTTTACCAAATTGAGCACATAGCTTACGTCAACATCTTGCAGGTCTACCGTGATTGAGTCGGTAGGATGTTTTGTAGCCATTCCGTCAATCCTTATGTGCTGGCGGTTGTTCTCTATGGAGAAGTGGTTGATGGCCAAGTCGCCGCCACTGTATGTTATGGTTGACGGCAATACGTTCCAAGTGGTGTCGTTTACGAGGATGCCCGACGGCTTGACGTCGATGTTTACTCCGGCGAGTTTGCCTTCATTTTCTATGAAACTCGTCTCGGTATTCAGCGTTCCAGCCATGTGCTTTTCCTGATGGTTGTCCCAGTTCATGGACGTGGCAACCTTGTCATTTGCGGCGGTTGCCGTGATGCCAAGCTCCAGCTTGTGGCCGTTGCCCATGATTTTTACCACCTTGCCGTCCACAGTCAGTTTGTCTTCTGTCGCCCCGGCGGATATTGAAAGGTTTTCATACGGGCTTTCGTCGTATGCCAGTTTCTTTGTGTGGAAGTTCATATCTGCAAGTCCCAGCTTGTCATTGACATTCGCATTAATTTCCAATGGCGACTTTAGCACAAGCGGGATGCCTAAAAGACTGTTAAGCCAGTCAGACTTTGTTATCTTCGCTGTCAGCTTGAATGAGTTGTCCGCCTGTCCGCGTTTTTTTACAACGGACGGGAGTTGGGCGTGCAATATGTTTATGAAACTTTGTGCGATCGTCTTGAGCCTGTACTCACCCCTAATCTCGGCTTGACCGAAGTCGCTGCGCATGTCAAGTCCCTCTTGGTTTGCCGTGACGGTCAGGCTGTCAAGCCTGTACGCCTTTTCGTCACTGTTCATTATGAAGTTTCTCAGGCTGACCCTTCCGCTGAACAGGTTGTTCTCCGTTTCCGCAACACGTGTGTCTGCGCTGATGTCGAGGTCGAATTTCGCACCTTTCCATTTGTCTGTGATTTTCAGCGCGGCGAGGTCGAGGTTCTTTATTGCGGCGTGGATGTTGGTTGACTGCACCTTTTTGCCTAACTCAACGTGTCCGTCTATGCTCACCTGTCCGTTAGGGTCGTTAACGCTTAACGTTCCGTCCAACGTTCCGCCGCTGAAAGCTCCTTTTGCCGTTATGTTTTTATAAGAATAGCCATTGTAGTCGATGCGCGGGAATGCGCCGTCAACTCTTACGTTGTTAACTCCGTCCTTGCCTATGTCGCATTTTACAGCCGCATTTGCCGCAATGACGCCCATCTTATCGTCGCCAAGCAACTTGCCTACGTCCACGCCGTCAGTGCTGACATGCGCATCAACGTGCTTTCCGCTCTTATGCGCTTTTACTACAGCTTGGCCGGCGTCGCATCCGATAGTGCCGCGGAGCTTCATTTCAGGGGCTTTGCCCCATATTGCGCCATGGAAGTCCACTCCGCCAATGCGTGCCAACGCTGGTGGAAGTTGTGTTTCTCCAGGCGTGAAGGCGGTAAATATCCTGCCGATGGTTGGGGATGAACATTTTAGCTCTCCACTGACGACCCATACCATCGTTTCGTTTTTGGGGAACCTTGCCCCCGCAGCCACCGACACTTGTAATCCATCGTCTGCCGAACGCGCATAAAACCCTTTCGTGTCAAACGAGTCTGCCGTGCCTTTAAGCTCTCCGCCGATGCTTATCGGGGTCGTCAAGGCTGACAGTTGCGGCACAATCCAAGCCAAGTCTGCCAAAACGATTTCAGAGTCGTGCAGCGTTGCGTTATATTCCAGCGTCCGCCAGTCAGGCTTGTCGTCCTTCATTGAGTAAGTGGCCGCGGCGTTGCTTAGTTTCACCGTCGTGTGAGGGAATTGCAGTTCAAAGTCTTCCAGCCGGACTGTTCCGTGTTTTACGGTAAGTGCCAGTTTCAGCTTGCGGAGGTCAAGCCCTGAGTGCTCTTTCAGCGAGAGGCTCTTTACCGCTACGGCCAGGCTGTCAGTTGTGTAGTAAGGTATTACGATGTGTGCGCTGATGTCGCTTACGGCCAGGTGGTCTGTGTTGAAGCGCGACGGGGTGGGGGGTGTGTAGAGCTTGTCGAATTTTACCGAGCCGTGCCTTATTATCAGCGAGTTAACGCTTAGGTCTATTGATGTTTTCTTGCTCTTGTCTTTTGATGCGAGCGAGTCTAACGCAAACTGGAAGTTTGCCGCCTTGTCTGCGTGTTCTTTGTAGAAAACGCCGTTCATTCCGAACAGTTGCGCCGATGATATGTATATCCGCCCGCTCCCGATGAGTTCGCCGTAGTCAATCTTCGCCGCCACGCGCGTCGAGCTGAGCATGGGTTTGGCTTTTTGGTCGTAGATTACGAGGTCGTCTATGATGACCCTGTTCAAGAAACCAAGGTAAACCCTGCCAACCGTCACCTTGGTGCCGAGCTTGCCGGCCAGCGCCCCCGCCGCCTGCCGGCCTATCCATGCTTGCACCGTCGGGACGTGGACGATGATCACTGCCGACACATAGGCGGCAATGACAGTCCATATTGTTATTTTTATTATGCGTCTCAGGGTTTTCATTATCAGTGGCTGACGTATGCTGACGTGCGGTTGGCCGCAAAACGTGCGGTCTCTTTCCGCATTATGCAAAGGTACGTAAAATAGGTGGAAAATGTAAACTAAACGTGTAATTTTTGTTGTAATGGCCGGATTTTCATGTATATTTGCACATCGAACGTTTGGGGCGGCTGTGCGCCGTAACATATTGACAAATCAAGAATAGTAAGGCAAAACCGGCAAAATGAAGTTAAGCGTAATAATACCAGTCTACCGTGTGGAACAAACCCTTGGGCGGTGCGTCGATAGCGTGCTCGCCCAAGATGTTTGTGACATGGAAGTAATACTCGTTGACGACGGGTCGCCTGACAAGTGCGGTGAGCTTTGCGACAGGCTTTCAGAGGCTGACGGACGGGTTAAGGCGGTGCACAAGGCCAACGGCGGATTGAGCGACGCCCGCAACCGTGGGCTTGACGAGGCGTGCGGCGAATACGTCACATTCGTCGATTCTGACGATTACATCGCCGCAGGCACTTACAAACCGTTGATGGACGTCTTGGCCGAACACCCCGAATACGACATTGTGGAATATCCGGCCTACGTGCATTACGGCTCTGGAAACGGGCGTAAACTTACGTTCGCCCACGCCGAGTACGCAGACTCCTTGGAGTACTGGCTGGCGTGCAAGGCTTACGCCCATACTTATTCGTGGAACAAGATCTACAGGCGTGAGCTTTTTTCGGGCGTGAAGTTCCCTGTAGGCAAAGTTTTCGAGGACGCCCACACGCTACCGTTGCTGCTGGCAAAGGCCAGGGTCGTAGCCACGGTTGACGCGGGCTTGTATTATTATTGTTGGAATGTTTCGGGCATAACGTGCACTGCGGGCGGCAGTGAGCTTGCCGACTTGCTGGAGGCCCATGCGCGAGTTGTGGGGAATATCGGCCCCGCGTGCCAAGGCCGTTTGGATTATCTTGCTTATTATATGCACGTGTTGAACATCCAATGCGATGTCTGCCGCCTGTCTAAAGCCGCCCCGTCCTTGCCAAGGGTTAAGTTTCCGTTAGCCAAGGGGTTCGCCTGGCTGTTGAAGCATGAGGGCAAGGTCGCGGCCTTCAAGTTTGCGCTTTATTCTGTTTTCGGTTTCAACGGCCTGCTGGCTTACAGCAAATTGCGTTACGCTTTTTAGCTGACAGCCGTGCGGTGTCACGCTTTGATTTTCTTATTTTGACAATATTCCGTGGTAAAAGTCGGCATATTGCTTAGCCACTTTTATGTAGTCGTGGTGTCTTTTCACATATTCCATGCTCTCGTGCTTCAGCTTCATGATGTCGCCGTCGGGCATCAAGACGAGCCTTTCCAGGTTGTCGTAAACACTTTGGTATGTGGGCGTGACGTTGATAATCGGTCGTAGTTCGCCCTCGTTTATGATGTCGTAGTTCTCGTCTTCTCCGCCTCCTACGCAGATGATGCCCTTCGACATTGCCAGCAGGGCGTTCATGGCCGGGGTGTAACTGTACAGCTGGTCGAGTATGACGTCGCTGTCGTCCATCATCTTTTCATACACGGCGAAAGGCACCGACTCGGCAACCTGAAGCTCCACACGCTCCGGGTGTTTGGCCGCTACGTCCTTGGCGGCTTTCAGCATGATGTCAGTTCCCTTGTATTCGCTGCGGCTCTTGTTTATGCCGATGAATAATTTCAGCCTTCCGTCTTTCTTCCTCGGCTGGGCGTCTTGTGGCTTTATCGGGAAGGGGATGAATGTGGTCTTGTCCTTGAACGTGTCTTTGTAGCATATCCAATACTCATACAGCCCGGCAACGATGCCTCCGCATTCGGCGGCGATTTTCCTGTTCAGCCGTTCCTTGGCAGTCCCCAGCCAGTCTTTCCGTTCCTTTACGGCGTCGGCGTTGGTTCTCAGTTGTGTGCCGATGTTGAAATCGCTGTACCTCAACGGCATGTCAGACGAACACGTCTTCACCCAGTACCAGTCCATCCCGAACGCTCCTAAGACAACCGTCTTGTTGTGCTTTTTCAAGAAATCATATACTCGGAAAAGCCTCTCCGCCTTGAGTTCCATGAACATGGGGTTGATAAGCTGCACCACGTCGTAGCCGGTGAACTTCGGCGTTAACGCCAGGACTTTCATTATCAGCTTGGCGCCGCCGAGCTTTCCGGGGGTCCGTTTTAGTGAGATGTCAGCCGGATAGTTCTTCCAGAAGTCGCCGTTTGAAGCCACTGTGACCGTGTGCCCCAGTGCTTTCAGCCCCTCCGCCAAAGTTGCGTGCACGTTGCTGTATTCGCCCAATAAGAGTATTTTCATGCTATTTCAAGATGCTGTACAACAAGTTTATTAGTAATTTGTTTTTCGTTAAACGCCTGAACAGCGAGTATGTCCGTGTGTAGCGTCCGTCAGGCAGCGGGTACAGGCCGGCGGCTTCAAGCCGCTTCAGCCTTCTTTTCACTTGGTTCGCCGAACGTGTGAGCCGTACCATATTGTAGATATAGTCCATCGTCAGCTGGGCCACGCGGCGTTTCAAGGCGCGCTGCTTGTCGTCTTCAAGTCCGTTTGCTATCTCGTCGAGATGGCAAATGATGCGCTCAATGTCGTTGAGGCGTCTTATTATGTTGCGCTTGTCTATGTTGTTTGTTATGGAGCGCGGGCGCGTCCTGTAGTAATAAGCCGTGACGCCCGTGTCGCAGACGGTTTCGGCGCGGAGCATGAGCTGCGGCGTGAAGTCCTCGTCTTCGTGCAGTATGCCGGGCGTGAAGCGCAGGCTGCCGAGTATGCCGGCGTTGAACAGGTATCCGCAAGCCGCGGCGCGCAGGTTGTAGTCCAGTATGTATTGCGCCCCGCTTACGGTTCTCGCCGCGGCGTTGGTTGGTGCTTCGGTCGCGTCTTTTGGCGTCATGCGGAACATCACCATGTCAGGATGTGCGCTCTTGGCGATGTCGAGGCATTGCGTGTAAGCCCGGCAGAGCAGCCTGTCGTCGCCGTCAACGAATTGTATGTATCTGCCCGTGGCGGCGCGCAGTCCCGTGTTGCGCGCCTCGCTAAGCCCCTTGTTGCCCTGGCGGATGTATGTCATATCGTTTTTCCGCGCTCCCAAGGCGTCAAGCGGACTCACGTCTGAACCGTCGTCAACGAGTATTATCTCCCTTTCGCCGCGCTCCAGCGGCAACGCCAAGATGCTGTCAAGGCATTCGGCAATCATTTCCGCAGGCAGGTTGTAGCATGGGATGATGAAGCTGACTGTCGGTTTGTGTTCGTCTTTCATAATGCAAAGGTAACAAATTCTTTGCAAAGAGGCAAGCCTGCGCCGGAGTTAACTGGCAATACCCTGTGTAACACAACTTGGCATTTGTCCGTTATCATAATTCCGAAGTTATCAGTATTTAACAGGAGTTAGGCTCGTTCCACTCGCCGGGGTTAACGGACAATACACTATGTTACAACAACTTGGCATTTGTCCGTTAACTCCAGCTAACTCCGATGCGAAGCGTCTAACTCCTATTAACTCCTTTTTGATGACCTCCCGGCTTTTCGCCCATGCTTACGGGCTTTCTTGCCGTGGCGCAGGATACTTGTTTTTTGACATGGCTGCAAGCCCGCTTGTAAATGCCTGGCTGCCAGGCGATTCCCAATAGACGGCTTTTTATGCTGTAAAAGACCGTCTTTTACAGCACAAAAAGCCACAAACCGCATCGCCGTTTGCCGCCTCTTGAAAATATCGCCATCCCCTCGCTTTTGAAAAAACGATGCAAATCCTTCCGCCGTGCGCCTCAAATGCTTGTTCATGCCATTTTCACATGAGGATGAAAAAGGAAAAGCCAGTCGGGGCGGATGTATGAAAAATCAATTAAAAACGAAAAAATGTCTCATAAGAAAGTCCGTATTTTAATTTTAATTGTTATCTTTGTGCCAAGAAAAACAGCAATGCGGCAGGTCGGCAGCCTGCGGGTTGCCGCGTGCCGGCACGGCCCTTGTAACACGAATCACCAACATTATTAATAGTATGGAAAATAACTCAGAACTTATTGCTTTGTGTGAAGCCAAGGCCAAGCAGTGGCTCACACCTGTATTTGACGCGGAAACGCAGAAGTCTGTCAAGGAAATGCTTGACAAGGAAGACAAGACCGACTTGATAGAGAGCTTCTACAAGAACCTTGAATTCGGTACGGGCGGCCTCCGCGGCATAATGGGCGCAGGCAGCAACCGCATGAACATCTACACCGTGGGCATGGCCACGCAGGGCTTCGCCAACTACCTGAAGAAGAACTTTGCCGACCGCAAGCAGATCTCCGTCGTAGTCTGCCACGACTGCCGCAACAACAGCCGCCTCTTCGCCGAGACCGTGGCCAACATCTTCTCGGCCAACGGCATAAAGGTGTACCTCTTCGACGACATGCGCCCCACGCCGGAATGCTCGTTCGCCATACGCCATCTCGGATGCCAGAGCGGCGTCAACATCACCGCAAGCCACAACCCCAAGGAGTACAACGGCTACAAGGCCTACTGGGCTGACGGCGCGCAGGTGCTGGCCCCCCACGACACCGGCATCATCGACGAGGTGAACAAGGTGAAGGTGGAAGACGTCAAGTTCGACGGCGACAAGAGCCTGATAGAGATCATCGGCGAGGAGATAGACAAGATCTACCTCGACCTCATCCACGGCATCTCCATCGACCCGGAGGCCATCCGCCGCCAGAAGGACCTCAAGATAGTCTACACCCCGCTGCACGGCACGGGCATGATGCTCATTCCGCAGTCGCTGAAGCTCTGGGGCTTTGAGAACGTTCATTGCGTGAAGGAGCAGATGGTGAAGAGCGGCGACTTCCCGACGGTCGTCAGCCCCAACCCGGAGAACGGCGAGGCCCTCACCCTCGCCCTGCGCGACGCCAAGGAACTCGACGCCGACATCGTGATGGCCAGCGACCCCGACGCCGACCGCGTGGGCATGGCCTGCAAGAACGACAAGGGCGAGTGGATGCTCATCAACGGCAACCAGACCTGCCTGCTCTTCCTCTACTACATCATACGCAACCGCCAGGCCAAGGGCCTGATGAAGCCTACCGACTTCATCGTGAAGACCATCGTAACCACGGAGGTGATAAGGAAGATAGCCGACAAGCAGCACATCGAGATGCGCGACTGCTACACGGGCTTCAAGTGGATAGCCCGCGAGATGGCCTTGTCAGAGGGCAAGCAGCAGTACATCGGCGGCGGCGAGGAGAGCTACGGCTTCCTGGCCGAGGACTTCGTGCGCGACAAGGACGCCGTGTCCGCCTGCTCACTGCTGGCAGAGATCTGCGCCTGGGCCAAGGACCAGGGCAAGACGCTCTACGACGTGCTGATGGACATCTATCTCGAATACGGCTTCTCAAAGGAAGTGACGGTGAACGTCGTGAAGCCCGGCAAGACGGGAGCCGACGAGATAAGGCGGATGATGACCGACTTCCGCAACAACCCGCCCACGGAGCTTGGCGGCAGCAAGGTGGTTCTCTGGAAAGACTACCAGACGCTCGAACAGCGCGACGCCGCCGGCAACGTCGCCAAGATAGACATGCCCACGACGAGCAACGTGCTGCAGTGGTTCTGCGACGACGACACGAAGGTAAGCGTGCGTCCGTCGGGCACGGAGCCTAAGATAAAGTTCTACGTCGAGGCCAAGGGCGTGATGAAGTGCGCCGGGTGTTACGAGCGTTGCACGGCGGAGGCCTTGGAGAAGATCGAGGCCATCAAGCGGTCGCTCAACCTGTAAGGATAAGATGAGAAAAGATTGAATTTTATGACGGGCGACGGCGGAGGCTTTTGTTTCCGCCGTCGCTTTTTCAGGATGATTATTTATGTTTGCAAACAGGTTGCAGTTTGTTGTTAAAGTCATTATTGCGCACATATATGTTTTTCTTCTGTCTGTGTGCTTTTTGTCGTGTGGAGACGCCGGCGTGAAGCGCAGCATCGCCGTGGCCGACTCGTTGGCTGATGCCGACCAGGCGGTTGCCGTAAGATATATTGACAGCGTGGCCCGTGCCAGAGCAGGGATGAACCGCAGCGACAGGATGAAACTGATGCTGTTGAGAGTTAAGGCCCTCAACAAACTGGACTGTCCGCTCGACAGCGACACGCTCGTTGGCCTTGTAGGGTATTTTGACAACCACGGCACGGCCAACGATAAAATGTTGGCAAATTACATACTTGGGTGTTACTATATGTCCTGCGGTAATTCACCAGCCGCTATGCGCAGTCTCCATATCGCCGCCGAAGCCGCTGATACCACCAGTCGTGAATGTGACTACCTCACCCTTCATAAGGTGCACGTGCATGCGGCACTGCTACTGATGCGTCAAAACGCTTTGACAGACGCGATGGCAGAGAATGCATTGGCTTTAAAATATGCGTTGCAGGCAAAAGACACGTTTAATGCTATCATCACGTTGGAGCAGCGCGCCAACATATATCTTAATCAGGGGCAGGGCGACAAAGCATTAAGTATAAGGTCGAAACTCTACGGAATGTATATGAGGTATGGCTACGCCAAGGAGGCGGCAATATCTCAATGGCCGCTTGCCAGTATTTTGGCAAGGTGTGGCAACATTGCCGGGGCTAAGTGCTGTATTGACATATTTGAGAAAGCAAGCGGGCTGATAGACAGTACTGGGAACATAGAGCAAGGTCGTGAGAGTTATTATATTGACAAAGGCATATACCACACAAAGGCAAACATGCTCGATTCGGCCGAATTTTATTTTAGAAAATGTCTCGTTGCAACAAGTAGCTCGTTCGATTTGAAAGACGGATATGTCGGTCTGTCTGAAGTTTATAAACGTCGGCATAATCCAGACTCCGTAGCTAAATACGCCGAACTTGCCCGCATAGCTACCGACTCGATGTATGCGTCGATGAACACCACTCATCTGCAACAAATGCGGGCAATGTATGACTATAATGAATATAAACTTTCAGCCGAAGTTTATAAACGTGAAGCCGTAAGTGCAAGGCTGACAAGCATTATTGTAATCATTGTAGCGGCGATGGTGTCGGTAGGCGTGGGTGGTTATATAAGAAAGAAAAGGCGTGCGCGCAGGATGGAGATATTGAGATATGAAAGGAGTATATCCGCCCTTGAACAAGCCCGGCAAGAGCTTTGCGCCGTAAACGAGCAACAGCAGACTGAAATGGCACGGCTGATAGACGAAAAGACAAACGAAATAGAACGCCAAAGGGAAACAAACGAGAATTATAGGCGCGACATACAAGAGTTAGAACGGGTAAAAGATGAACTTTATAGCCTTAGCGAAAGGCAGAGGATGCAGTTCAATAGTCTGATAGCGGAGAAAGACGCTCAAATAGCGCAGTTGTATCAAGAAAAGCAAAGATACGAACAATCAGTGAACACAGCCCGTAATGTAAAGGCGTACTCAAACGAGTCAATCGTCAAACAGCTGAAACGCCGTGCAAGGAAAGACCTTACGGCTATGACTAATGATGACGTCAACAGGCTGAAGGCCGTTTTTACAGGCGTGGAGCAATTCAATAAGATAGAAAGCCTTGTCAATGCCAATGAATATTTGGTGTGTATGCTTATCAAGGTCGGTTTTACGCCCGCTGATATATGTGTCTTGACTGGATTGTCAAATTCCAATGTTTCAAATATCCGCAAGAGGCTTCTTATGAAATTGACGGGGCGCAACGGTTCTCCAAAAGATTTTGACGCATACGTAATTAGTTTATAATCAGCTGTTTACATCCTGTTTGTCTTGCTACTTGTGAAATATTTCACACAAGTAGCAAGATACTTTTGTGAAATTTTTGTGAAATATCAATGGGCAAAATTCTTGCCCAAGTTACAAAATCGCCGTTACTTTGCACCGACAAAACTTAATAACAACAATGGTATGAAACATTTATTTATTTTATTACTTATGGCAATCGCCACCGTTAATGTAACGGCGCAAAACTTAGTTTATCCTGACAATCTTGAGTATTTACAACTACAGGTAATATTTAAAAATGCAGATAACCCTTTGAAAGGAAATCTTCCGTCAAAAGCCCCAATGCGGAAGCCTACAATAGGCATCGACGGTAACACCTTATATTTATATGGGCAGTTCAGCGGACTTACATTAGAGCTTGTAGACGATGACACGACAGTGTACTCTACAATCGTTGAGGCGAATGCAAATGTCGTTACGCTGCCAGATATGCCTGGAATGTATGAATTGAGGCTGTCTGACGGTAGATTTATATATTCGTGTGAAATTGAAATAATCGATTAAGCAATAAAGTGAATTGTCCAAATAGAAACGCAACGTTTTAGTGGCAATGGCTTCAGCCCAAAACCATGAAAAACACTGCGGGGGTC
>CALUGU010000055.1 GCA_944320255.1 uncultured Prevotella sp.
GCCGCGTTGCCCGATATGGCCGACGTCTGTTGCGTTGATATGCCCGTGCTTTCGTTCAGCAGCATACGTATGTCGCCCGGCTTCATGCTCGATTTCTCGTCAAGTTCCTCGCCTGAAATAAACTCTATGCGCGTCGGCACGTTCCTTATGCTGCGTGTACCGCGCGTAGTCTGCACCACGACCTCTTCAAGCTCCTCCTCGTTCTCGCTCATTGTTATGGTCAGCGTGGCGTCAGCCGCGAGCGGGAAAGCCAGTTTTTCGGTCTTGTCCTCGTAACCTATGTAGCTGAAGGTGATGCTCTGCTGCCCGTCGGGAATGCCGTCGATGGTTATGTTGCCATCAGCGTCAGACACGGCAGTGATGCCCGTGCCTTCAACCTTTGCCGTAACTCCAATTAACGTCTCGCCGCCTTCGGCCTCTTTCACGGTGGCCTTCAGCGTGTTTTGGGCATATGTGCCCTGCACCAATGCCGCAACGGCAATGAGTGCCAATATAGCTTTTTTCATTGTTTTTTCGCTGTTAAAAAATGTTGTGAAAGTTTTGTTCTTTTACCCCATAATGCCAGTCTGTCATGGCAGTTGGTTGAGAAAGAACGTACCACCATACCCAGCCGCCATAGCGCAAGCACATAGACGGACGCAGCGCAACATCAGTCCGCACTGCGCGTTTGCACCGCCGGTCGGGACAGTGAAGTGAAATCAATGTGAGTAACGGTGTCAGGCTCTTGGCGGTTTCCAGATTGACGGGTGATAAACGGCGATAAAGCTATCGTCGTAAAAGAAAACCACGTGCGCCGCAAAGGTCTCCACAGGCTTGCTGAAGACTACGATTTCGGGCCGGACGCAGCCAGAGCACGTGCTACAGTGCATGAAGGGCGAACAGCAGTCGGCACAGCCGCAGCCTCCGTCGTCGTCGGAATGGCAGCTACAGGCGGTTTCCGCCTCGCTGAACAGGCATTCATCCATAAGGAAGCATGGCAGCGTTGACAACGCCGTCACCATGCAGGCAAACAATATGGATAAATACTTCGTCATGCTGTGTTAATGTTTTCGGGGGCAAAGATATGTCGTTTTTCTTTACGTTCCAAATCTTTCACCTGCACTTCATGCCACAACGTCTTTGATATTTGTCAATCTCCTGTTTTGCGAAAGGACACCTTTTAGCGTGCAAAAGGTATCCTTTCGCAACGTAAAAGGGCATCTTTCGCATGGCGAAAGATGCCCTTTTGTAATTCGTTGAGTGTCAGCGTGTTGCTTACTGCTGTCCGAAAAGGTCCGTCGAGAGGTATCTCTCGCCCGTGTCGGGCAGCAGTGTGACGATGCGCTTGCCACTGTTTTCAGGGCGCAGAGCCACGGCAAAGGCTGCGGCGAGGGCCGCGCCCGACGAAATGCCGACAAGCAGTCCCTCGGTGCGGGCGGTCTCGCGGGCTGTGCACAGAGCATCGGCATCAGCCACGGTGACAACTTCGTCGGCCACGGCATCGTCAAAAGTGTCGGGGATGAAGTTGGCCCCGATGCCCTGTATCTTGTGCGGGCCGGCCTTTCCCTGGGTGATTAGCGGCGACGATGCCGGCTCTACTCCCACTATGCGGACGTCGGGGTTAAGCTCCTTGAGCCTGCGGCCAGTGCCCGAAAGCGTGCCGCCCGTGCCTATGCAGGCAACGAAGACGTCAACACGGCCTGCAGTCTGCTGCCAGATTTCGCGCCCCGTGGTGTCATAGTGGCAGCGCGGGTTGGCCGGATTGGTAAACTGCCCAAGCGTCACAGCTCCCGGCGTGGCCTGCCTTAGGCGTTCGGCCTCGCTCACGGCGCCCGCCATGCCATCGGCTCCCGGCGTCAGGCGAACCTCTGCGCCATAGGCCGCCACGAGCTTGCGCCGCTCTTGGCTCATCGTTTCGGGCATGGTTAGTATGAGCCTGTAGCCCCTGACGGTACACACAAGGGCGAGGCCTATGCCGGTGTTGCCGCTCGTTGGCTCCACTATCGTGCCGCCGGGGGCGAGCGTGCCGCGGCGTTCGGCGTCTTCAACCATCGCCAGGGCTACGCGGTCTTTCACGCTTCCGCCGGGGTTGAAAAACTCTATCTTGGCCGCCACGGGCACACTTAGGCCGTGAAGCCGTGACTGGCGGCCCAGCTCTACGAGCGGGGTTGAGCCGATGAGGGAAAGGATATTTTTCATCATATTTTAAAAGTAAAAAAGTAAAAAGGTAAAAAAGTAAAACATGAAAGACGGAGGTAAAGGTGAAAAAGTAAAAAGGTAAAAAAGTAAAACGGCTGCGCATAAAGCGTTTCTTATGTTGTTTTACTTTTTTACCTTTTTACTTTTTTACCTTTCTCCACCTTGTGCGGCTTCAATGTCTCTTCTCGACTTCGACTTGGTTACGAGCCACACGCCCATGCATACGAGCACTACGGCCACGCCCTGGGCCGGCTTGAAGACGCCGATGCCCGTAAGCACGCTGACGGTCACTGACACGAGCGGCTGCACATAGTTGTAGATGCTGACGACGGTGGGGCGCAGCGTGTGCTGGCCTATCATCATGAGGATGTAGCTGACGTAAGTGCCGAAGACGACAACGAAGCCCGTCTCAAGCCACGTTGACACGGGGATGGAGGCGTAGTCGATGGCCGACACGTGGCCGAAGGTGAACGGCAGTATCATCACCGTGGCGTAAGTGAACATCCATTTGTTGACGGTTATCACCGAGTAGCGGCGTATCAGCGGGCTGAACAGCGAGAGGTAAAGGGCGAACGACAGCTGCGCGCCGAGGCAGAGCAGGTCGCCGCGGATGTCGCCCACCTTGGCGTTGGTGGCCGCCGCGCTGGTAACGATGAGCGTCACGGCCCCGGCGCAGCCGAGGGCTACGCCTCCGGCCTTCTTCAGCGTTATCGGTTCTTTCAGTATCAGGAACGCCAATATCATGGCGAAGATGGGCATCGACGTCGTAACGATGCTGGCGTTTACGGGCGAAGTGATGCTAAGGCCGATGGTGTAGCAGCACTGGTTGGTCACAAGTCCGAACACGGCGGCGCCTATCAGCATAAGCAAGTCGCGCTTGGGCACGTGCTCTTTCGGCATGAACAGCGACGTGAGCCAGAACAGCACGGCGCCTCCGGCCACGCGGAACGTCACCATGTCAAGCCCCGTGAAGCCGTGGGTCATTGCGTCTTTGCCTAAAGGCGCCATCAGTCCCCAGAACGCGCAGGCGAAAAACAAGCACAAGTGTGCAATCAATGGACGGTTGTTAGTCATAAATGTCATTAGTTTTGATTAATTTTGCTGCAAAGTTACACAAATCGGAAAGAAATGCTTATATTTGTAACGGATAACTAACTATAAATCTGTTATTATGCAAAAATACGCCGATTATATTGAGAAAATCGAGATAGAGTCGCTCTGGAGCGGTCGCCGCCACGTAGTTTGGGAGCTTGACAGGAAAGTGAACATCCTGAGCGGCATCAACGGCGTGGGCAAGAGTACTATATTAAATAAGGTGGTGAAAAGCGTCGGCGCCAACGGCGACATCAACAACCACCTGCTCAAAGGCGTGCACATCACCGCCAGTCCGGCCGACGCCACTCATCTAAGGTACGACGTAATACGCTCGTTCGACCGCCCCCTGCTTAACGCCGACATGCTTGGTGAGATGGGGGCGAACCTCGTTACCGAGCTTGACTGGCAGCTGTTCAAGCTCCAGCGCAAGTATCTTGACTACCAGGTGAACATCGGCAACCGCATAATAGCCGTGCTGCAAAGCGGAGAACCCGACGCCGCGGCCAGGGCGCAGGCCATAAGCGAGCCGAAAAAGAAGTTCCAGGACTTGATAGACGACCTCTTTTCAGACACCGGGAAGAAGATAGTGAGGACGGAAAACGAGATACGTTTCTCGCAGATTGGCGAGACTCTGTACCCTTACCAGCTGTCGAGCGGCGAGAAGCAGATGCTGGCCATACTGCTGACGGTGCTCATCGAGGACAACAAGCCTTACGTCTTGTTCATGGACGAGCCTGAAGTCAGCCTGCACGTGGAGTGGCAGAAGCGGCTCATCGACCTTATTCTCGACCTCAACGCGAACGTGCAAATCATCCTCACGACCCACTCGCCCGCCGTGGTGATGAACGGATGGATAGGCCACATCACCGAGGTGAGCGACATTACGGACAACGAATAGGGCGGGTTCCTTTATTTTGTGACGTAAAGAAGTTGCGTGGTTAAGGTGTCAATGATAAAAAACGGGAAATAAATGACTAAGCGTTTACGTGACAACATAACGTCAGACTACTTCAGCGCGGCCAACAAGCTGAAGCCGAAGACGGCGCGCCGGCGCATCGTGGCCTATGTGGAGAGCTACGACGACGTGCTGTTCTGGCGCACGCTTTTGGGCAACTATGAGGACGACACGAGATTTTTCGAGGTGATGCTGCCGTCCCACAAGACTTTGGAACGCGGCAAGCGCTCCGTGCTTATGAGCCTGATTTCAGGCAATGTGGGGCAAGACATGATAGCATGCGTTGATGCCGATTATGATTATCTTATCCAAGGGGCTACCGAAGTGTCGAAGAACATCATCTCAAACCCTTACATTTTCCACACTTACGCTTACTCGATAGAGAACCTCCAGTGCTACGCCCCGTCGCTGCACAACGTCTGCGTGATGGTGACTCTTAACGATCACGCCGTCTTCGACTTTCCAGCCTTCATGCGCCAGTACAGCGAAGCCGTCTTCCCTTTGTTCGTCTGGTCCATCTGGCACTACCGCAGGAGCAACTACGGGCAGTTCACCATCACCGACTTTAACAAGGTGGCGGAGCTTGGCGGGTTTAATGTACACGCCCCGGAGATTGCCATCAAGAACCTGCGCAGCAAGGTGTTCAAGAAGATTAACTGGCTGCACAGGAAGTATCCGGGGGCTAAAGAGTCGTACCTTTCGCTGAAAAAGGAGCTTATCGAGCTTGGTGTCACTCCCGAAACCACCTATCTTTATTTGCAGGGACACCATCTTTTCGACAAGATTGTGCTGCCTGTTATGAATAAGGTTTGCGGCATCTTGATACGCGAAAGGGAAGCCGAGATACGCCGGCAGTCGGTTCATTCCACCCAGATGCGCAACGAACTTTCGTGTTATTCGCACAGTGTGCAGGACATTGCGCAGATGTTGAAGAAGAACACGGGCTATGTGGCGTCGCCTGTTTTCCGCCGTATGCAGCAGGATGTGGAAAGGTTTTTGGGTATTAAAAGTTAATAGTTGACCCGTTGGCGGAATTGTTTTTTTAAACTCAAATCGGTCATTAGACTTTAGGCTGATTATGTGTTAATGCCTGACGTATTGCTTCCCGTTCCGTAGAAGGCGTAGCGGGCTACGCCGAGACGGGGCGGGAAGCAATACGGCGACAGAAATACATAAGCAGCCAAAGAGTATGGGAATATGCCAATATCCAGGCTTATACGGTCTAATGACCGATTTGGGCTTAATTACAGGGTGATGGTTACAGTTCCAAATTGCGGCTTTCCAGCCTCCAAAAGACGGCTTTTTACATTGCAAGAGATGGCCTTTCACGCTGTAAAAGGGCGTCTTTTGCAAGCGTGTCGGAAGCAAGTGGAAACCGTAACTGAAAGCGTCTGAAATGTAACAAACCGTAAGCGTTTGCCGTAAGGGACAACAGTAATTCCGCCAACGGAAATTAGTTAAGGATTAAGGAAAAATGTCTTGCAGGTTATAACAAGATATTTCTCTTAATTCTTAACTCTTAATTTTTAACTCATTCACGCGTAAGTTTCAAGGAATTTGATGTTTCCGTTGACGTGTAGGGTCTCCGTCGTGGCCGGCACGAGCATCGTCTCGCCGCCCCGCAGGGTGGTGGTGTTGCCCTCGTTGTCGGTGAACGTCGCCTCGCCTTTTATGGCGATGACGGCCACGAAGCTGTCAAGCTCGCTGTAATCGAGCGTCATCGGTTCGTCAAGGTCGTACACGGCGGTGTTGAAATACTCGCATTGCGCCAGCGCGATGCCCGCGTTTTTCTCCGGCACATAGTTCGTCCGGTAGTCCTTTTGCACGTTGTAGTCAATGCATTCGGCCGCCAGCTCGGTGTGCAGCTCGCGCAGGTTGCCGTCCTTGTCGCGGCGGTTGAAGTCGTAAATGCGGTACGTCACGTCCGACGTTTGTTGTATTTCCACGAGGAAACAGCCTTTCCCGATGCTGTGAATCATGCCTGACGGGATGAAGAAACAGTCGTCCGCCTTCACCGGGAACTCGGCTATCGCGTCGCAGATGGTGTGGTTTTCCACCATTTCCTTGTACTGTTCAGGCGTTATCTTGCTGTTAAGTCCGCAGCGGAGGTAGGCTTGCGGGTCCGAATCCATTATGAACCACATCTCCGTCTTGCCGTTTTTCAGGCCGCGCTTGCGGGCTATTTCGTCGTTCGGGTGTACTTGTATCGACAGGTCTTGGTTTGCGTCGATGAACTTTATGAGCAGCGGGAACGAGTCGCCGAAGCGTTTGTAATTGTCCGTTCCCATAAGTTTCTCCTTCATTGCGGCGACGATTTCCGTAAGTTTTTTACCCTTGTAAGGTCCGTTCGAGGCAACGCTCTCGCTGCCTTCCACGCCCGATATTTCCCAGCTTTCGCCTATTTGTTCGTCTTCGTGGCCGCTGATGAGCTTGAAGCGGGCAATCTTGCCGCCTCCCCAAATAGTCTGTTTAAGTATTGGCTTGAATTTAATAGGTTCCATATTTTTGTTCTGTTATGTCAAAGTTGTGTGTTGGATGTTATGGCTTTTTATCAGTTCTCTTTCCAGAAAGCCCTTGTGAAAAGCACGAATACGCTGAGAAATTCGAGACGTCCCATGAGCATCAGCCCGGAGCAAATCCACTTAGCGGCGTCTGGCAGGCTGCTCCACGACATCGTGGGGCCTATCGCCCCGCCCAATGCCGGCCCCACGTTGCTGGCGCTGCTGATGGCTATTGTTATCGCATTGGTGCTCTCAATGCCCATCATCTGGAAACAGAAGAACGCCGCCAGGCACGAGATGGCGTAAAGCGAGAGGAACACCAGGAGCGTGGCTTGCGCCGGCGAGGGGATGTTCGTGCCGTTCAGCTTTACGGGGATTATCGCCCTTGGATGCAGGATGTGCTTAAATTCGTTCTTTATTATGCGTAAAAGCATCGCGCCCCTGACGCACTTTATACCGCCGCTCGTGCTGCCGGCGCACGAGCCGAACACCATGCAGACGGTGAGCGCGAACCACGTTATGTGGGGCCACAGGCCCGCGTCGGTGTTGAAAAGGCCGGTGGTGGAGATGAACGACGACACCTGGAACAGGGCGTACCTGAACGAGTCGGCCACGGCTATGCCGCTCCTCGTCGTCAGGATGTAGGTGATGAAGAGCGTGGATATTGATATTACGGCGAGGTAAAAGCGCAGTTCGGTGTCTTTGAGGAACGCCCTTAGCTTGCCCTTGAACATCAGCAAATACAGCAAGGAAAAGTTGATGCCCGACAAAATCATGAACACCGCCGCCGTGTAGTCAATCGCTGCGGAGTCGAAGAAGGCGATGCTTGCGTTGTGGGTGGAGAAGCCTCCCGTGGCGGTTATCGACATTGAGTAGTTCACACTGTCGAAAAATCCCATGCCGAAGGCGCAGAACAGCCCGGCGCACCCGGCCGTCAGAATGAGGTAGATGGCCCAAATCCACTTTGCCGTGGTGCTCAACCGCGGGTGCATCTTGCTCTTTATGGGGCCTGTGGCCTCGGCGGAGAACACCTTTACGCTACCTCCTACAAGCGAGGGCAGTATCGCAATGGTGAAGAACATGATGCCCAAACCGCCTATCCAGTGGGTCAGCGACCGCCAGAACAGCAGTCCGTGGGGTAGGGCTTCAACGTCGTCGATTATCGTGGCGCCGGTCGTAGTGAAGCCCGACATTGTTTCAAAGAAGGCGTCGGTGAAGCTCGGAATGTAGCCGCTTATCACCAACGGCAACGCGCCCAGCGCGCTGAATATCACCCATGTGAGCGAAACCAGGAGGTAAGCCTCGCGCCTTCCCATCAAGTTTTCCGCCTTGTGCCCCTTGTATTTCATGCCTATCGCGGCGAGCACGGTGACGGCTATGGTGGCGAGGAACGCCAGGATGTCGTCTTCGCGGTAATAAACCGACACGAGCAGGCACGAGAACATCATCATCGCCTCGATGAAAAGCAACGAGCCGAGAACCTTGTAGACAAGTTTGAAGTTAACCATCGCCGCTGCTTAATTGAAGAATTTTTCTATCTTCGACATATTGACGTTGTGGCAGAACACCACCACTATGTCGCCGGCCTCAATCTGCGAGCCGCCCGAAACGAGGTGTCCCTCGCCGTTGCGCACGAGTCCTCCGATGGTGGTTCCGTGCGGGAAGTCGAGTTCGTACACCTTCTTTTTCGTCACTTTCGAGCCTTGCTGCGCCGTGAACTCAGCCACGTCGGCGTTCGCCGTCATAAGGAAACGGGTGTTCTTCACGTCGGCGTCGAGCATCATTTGGTATATGTGGCTTGCCGCGATGGCCTTCTTGTTGATTATGGTGCCTATGTCGAGGCTCTCGGCCATCTTCACATAGTCGATGTTTTCAACCATGGCGATGGTCTTGCGCACGCCCAGCCGCTTCGCCGTGAGGCACGCCAGGATGTTCGTCTCGGCGTTGCCCGTCAGTGCTACGAAGGCCTGCGTGTTCTTCACTCCCTCCTCGATGAGCAGCGATATGTCGCGCCCGTCGCCGTTGATTACCATCGCGCGGTCGGTGTCAATCAGTTCGTTGATGTGCTCGCAACGCTTCTCGTCGTCCTCGAATATCTTTATGCTCATGTATTCGGGCATCATCTGCACCGCCCTTATCGCCGTGTTGCCTCCGCCCATCACCATTACGTTCTTCACGTCAACGTAGTGTTCCTTGCCTACTATCTTCCTGATGTAGGGTATGTAGTTGCGGGTTGTCATGAAGTAAGCCATGTCATACACCTTAAGAACGTCGTCGCCTCGCGGTATGATGGTGTCTTCGCCCCGCTTCACGGCCACGATGTGGTATGGCGACTCCGGCTTGCAGAGGTCTTTCAGCGGCTCGTTGAGTATTTCGCAGGTCTCCCTCAGCTTTATGCCGAGCATTATCAGGGCGCCGTTGTGCACGTCCCACCGCTGCCTCACCCAGCTCATCTTCAGGCCGTTCACTATGTCGTGGGCGGCGAGGTTTTCGGGATACACGATGGAGTCGATGCCCACTTTCGTGAAAAACTCGTCCAGGTTGGGGTTTATGAACTCGTAGTTGTTCACCTTCGCCACCGTCTTTTTCACGCCGAGAGCCTTTGCCAGTATGCAGCTGTTCATGTTCATGTTCTCGTCGGGAGTCACTCCGATGTACAGGTCGGCGTTGCCTGCGCCGGCGTCCTTGAGCGTCTTTATGCTTGTCGGCGACGCGTGCAAGGTCATCAGGTCGTAGTCGCTGCTGATGTTGCCGAGCCTTTCCTCGTCTTCGTCGATGAGCACCACGTCCTGGTCGTTGCGTGAGAGCAGCATCGCCAGGTGGGTTCCTATGGCGTAAGCCCCTGCTATGATGATTTTCATATCCTTGTTATCCTTTGGTTGTATGTCAGTTTTTGGTTCGCAGGCGGTCGGCGGCGCGGCTTATCGCGGCGGCTATCGCTTCGGCGTCTATGCCGGCGATGTGGCGCAGTTCGTCGGCAGTGCCGTGCTCAACGAAGCTGTCAGGCAGTCCGAGCCTTGTCACGCGGGCCTTGCACCCGTGGTCGCCCATCCATTCGAGCACCGCCGAGCCGAAGCCTCCGGTGCGCACGCCGTCCTCCACAGTTATTATCTCGTCGTACATTTCGGCGGCTTCCGCCAGCAGGCTTTCGTCAAGCGGCTTGACGAAGCGCATGTCGTAATGCCCAACTTTCAGGTTCCGGTCAGTCCGTTCGGCGTCGTCGATGGCTTTCTCCACGGCGTTGCCCACCGGGCCTACCGACATCACGGCCACGCCCTTGCCGCTCCTGAGCCTGCGGCCCGTGCCCACCTTGACCGCCTCCATCTTGTTGCGCCAGTCTACCAGCACGCCGTGTCCGCGCGGATAGCGTATCACGAACGGCCCCATGCCGTCCTGCTGGGCGGTGAACATCAGGTTGCGCAGCTCGTGCTCGTCCATCGGAGAGGCTATCGTCAGGTTAGGCACGGGGCGCAGGGCGGCGATGTCGAACGCCCCGTGGTGCGTTGCCCCGTCTTCGCCCACAAGTCCGGCGCGGTCAAGGCAGAGCACAACGCCGAGGCGCAGCACGGCCACGTCGTGTATGATATTGTCGTAAGCGCGTTGCGCGAACGAACTGTAGATGTTGCAGAACGGCGTAAGCCCCTCCTTCGCCATGCCCGCCGAGAAGGTCACGGCGTGGCCTTCGGCTATGCCGACGTCGAACACCCTGTCGGGCATGGCCTTCATCATGATGTTCATCGAGCAGCCCGTGGGCATGGCGGGTGTCACTCCAACGATGCGCGGGTTGGCCTTGGCGAGTTCGAGCAGCGTCTCGCCGAACACCGTCTGGAACTTCGGCGGCGTGCCCGTCTCGTCGGTTACGATGCGTTCCTCGGTGTCTATGTCGAAGCGTCCCGGCTGGTGCCACACGGTGGGGTCGGCCTCCGCCGGGGCGTAGCCGTGCCCTTTTATGGTGTGCAGGTGCAGCAGTTTCGGGCCTTTCATGTCTTTCAGCTGCCGCAGTATGCGCACAAGCTCTATGACGTTGTGCCCGTCGAACGGGCCGAAATACCTTATGTTGAGTCCCTCGAAGATGTTCTGTTGGTGGCTGATGGCCGACTTCAGCGCGTTGTTCAGGCGTATGATGCCCTTGCGCCGGTCGTCGTTGAGGTATCCCTTCGAGTTTAGCCAGCGCGACGCCTTGAACCTCATGCGGTTGTACGTCTCGTTGGTGTTCAGCCGCAGCAGGGCCTGTTTCAGTCCGCCCACGCTGCGGTCGATGCTCATGTTGTTGTCGTTGAGCACAATGAGCATGTCGTTAGGCGTCGTCGAGACGTTGTTAAGCCCCTCGAAAGCCAGTCCGCCGCTCATCGCCCCGTCGCCGATTATCGCCACCACGTGCCTCTCGTCGTACCCCGTCTTCTTGTCGGCCACGGCCATGCCGAGCGCCGCCGAGATGGAGTTGGAGGCGTGTCCGCATACGAACGAGTCGTATTCGCTCTCCAGCGGCGAGGGGAACGGCATCAGCCCGTGCAGCTTGCGGTTGGTGCAGAAACGGTCTTTCCTGCCCGTGAGTATCTTGTGGCCGTAAGCCTGGTGCCCCACGTCCCATACAAGGCGGTCGTCGGGTGTGTTGTAGACGTAGTGCAACGCCACCGTCAGCTCCACCGCCCCCATGCTCGAAGCCAGGTGTCCTGGGTTCACCGACAGTTCTTTCAGTATGTCGTCGCGGAGTTCCTGGCACAGCAGCGGTAGCTGTTCCACCTTCAGCCGCCTAAGGTCGTCAGGGTAATTTATGCTGTTTAGGATGTTGAAATCACTCTTAGCTGCTTCCATTACATATTTAAATATAATTGCAAAGGTAATGCAAGTTGTGCGAAGTGCAAAATAAAAGTGAATAAAAATACCCTCGGCCAGTCTGCATCCAGAGGTTGTATCATAATTGAATATCCGCAAAGGGCCAAGCAGTTATCGGGAGTTAACCGGAGTTAGGCTTCCTAACGGTCGCCGGAGTTAACGGACATTACCTGCAAAAGCCATTGTCAGTTAACTCCTTGAACGAACGCAGTGAGTGATTACTCCAGTTAACTCCCGATAACTACACGCATTTGGCAAAATGCGGACATTCATTATCATAATTCCGGAGTTATCTGGTGTAAACTGGAGTCAGGCTCGTTTCACTCGCCGGAGTTAACAGGCAATACCATATCTTACAACAACTTGGCATTTGTCAGTTAACTCCGACGCGAAGCGTCTAACTCCTATTAACCCTTTTTGCTCCCTTGAATATGCCTTCGCGGCGGCGTGTTGGCCTTGTCAGGCCCATCAGGCTTGTTGTAAGGGATGCTTGTCGCAGCTCCGCCTGGTGAGGCCTTGGTAAATGCCTGGCAGTCAGCGGGTTTGCGATTTGCCGTAAATCGCCTTGCAAGAGACGGCTTTTCGCCCTGCGTTTAACGGCAAAACGCAACGCAAGACACGGCAAACGGCAAAGCGGTTTGGCGGCGTCCGCTTCGGCGTTTTCTGTGAGAAGGCGTCACGGGGCTTGCCTTGCCGATGAAAATGATGCGTTTCGCAAAAGATGGCAAAAGCTCGTTTCGCCCGCTTTTTATTTTGCTTTTCTCCCAATTTGCATTATCTTTGCGCCATAAACAAAAATCTAATAAATAATGAGGACAAAGACATTGTTACTTTCGGGCTTGATGCTGGCGGCCGTCTCGCTGCCCGCCGCGGCCCAGACTGCCGGCGGTGGCATATCAAAGGATATGCTTGCCGAAATCAAGAACGCGCAGCAGCGCACACCCGCTGACCGCGCCTTGCTCAACGCCTTGGCGGCGAACAGCATCGACGCGGTGGCGAAAAACTACGCCAACCAGGGCGCCGTTGACACTTACTTCAGCGTGGAGACGCCCGCGCAGAGCATCACCGACCAGAAGCAGAGCGGACGCTGCTGGATGTTCAGCGGCTTCAATGTCATGCGTTCGGCCTTCGCCCAGCGCACCGACTCGCTCACCGTTGACCTCTCTCACGACTACCTGTTCTTCTACGATCAGCTTGAGAAGGCCAACCTTTTCCTGCAAGGCGTCGTTGACTGCGCCGACAAGCCCATCGACGACGAGCGTGTGCGTTTCTTCTTCAAGGCGCCCCTCAACGACGGCGGCACCTACTGCGGCGTTGCCGACCTTGTGTCGAAGTACGGCCTAGTGCCTTCCGAGGTGATGCCTGAGACGTTCTCGGCAGAGAACACGTCGAAGGTGGCGCAGCTGATGAAGCCGAAGCTGCGCGAGCAAGGCCTCAAGTTGCGCTCCATGGTGGCCGAGGGCAAGAGCCGGGCCGACATCAACAAGGAAAAGACAAAGATGCTCGCGGTAATCTACCGTATGCTTGCGCTCACGATGGGCGAGCCTCCCACGGAGTTCACTTACGCCTTCAAGAACAAAGACGGGCGCACAGTCACCGGGGCTAAGACCTACAACCCCGTGACTTTCGCAGCCGAGATACTGGGCGGCAAACCGCTCATGGGCTCGTTCATAATGGTGATGAACGACCCGCGCCGCGAGTATTACAAGACTTACGAGGTGGAATACGACCGCCATACGTATGACGGCACCAACTGGAAATACCTCAACCTGCCGATGGAAGACATCGCGCGGCTGGCCATCGCGTCGCTCAAGGACGGGCGTAAGATGTACAGCTCTTACGACGTGGGCAAGTTCCTCGACGGCAAGCGCGGCTATCTTGACGTGCGCAACTTCGACTACGGCTCGCTGTTCGGCACGGAGTTCGGCATGGACAAGGCGCAGCGCATCATGACATACGACAGCGGCTCAACCCACGCAATGACCCTCACGGCTGTTGACTTGGACGCAGACGGCAAGCCCGTGATGTGGAAAGTGGAGAACAGCTGGGGCCCGTCATACGGCCAGAAGGGCTGTCTGATAATGACAAACGAGTGGTTCAACGAGTATATGTTCCGCCTCGTGGTCGATAAGAAGTATGTTCCGGCCAAGATGTTGAAGCAGTATGAGCAAGAGCCTGTTATGGTGATGCCCGAAGATCCGCTGTTCCTGCCGGACGAATAAGTTAAGAATTAAGGGTTGAGAATTAAGAAAAATACCATTGCAGAATAAGCCTTTATTCATCCTGCAATGGTATTTTTCTTAATTCTCAACTCTTAATTCTTAGTTTTCTTACACCAAGTGCGCCACCCATTCGTCCCTGTCGCCGGGCAGAAGGTCAACCACCGGTATCTCGATCATCGTGTAGCAGCCGGGCTGCTGGCGCATTGAGGCGCGCGCCACGTTGACGAGCACCTGGCCCGTCAACGCCGGGTTGTTGATGCTCATGTCAAACTCGAAACGCTGGTTCTGCGTCTTTCCGCTCACGCCCTTGCGCACGAGGTTCACCCCGTGGCCCATGTCCTTAACGGCGTCAACGCTCTCCACCTGCATGACATACGTCTCGTCGCTTGCGAAGTACGGGTCTTCCTTTATCGCCTTGGTGACATCTTCGAGGCTTGCGCCGTCCTCCAGCTCCACGTAAACCATGCGGCGGTGAATGCCTTCGCCCTTGGGCACGGTGAGCGAGAGCGCGTCTTTCACGCCCGCCTTAGAGCGCACGCACACCGAGTGGCCCATGCTCATGCCGGGGCCGAAGTTCGTGTAGCTCAAGCCTTTCGGCGCAAGGCTCTCCATGAGGGTGCGCACAACGCTGTCCGAGCCGGGATCCCATCCGGCGGCTATCACCGCCACGCTGCCGTGCTCCTTGCAAATCTTCATGAGGTTCTGGCGGTATTGCGCGATGCTTGTGTGTATGTCGAAGCTGTCAACGGTGTTGATGCCCAGCGGGAGGATTTTCTCCGCGTATTCTTCGCAGCTCCTCGTCGGTGTGGCGAGTATCGCCACGTCAACGTCTTTCAGTTCGGTTATGTCTTTCACGACGTCATACTGTGCCAGTTCCGCCGGTTTGTTTTCCGCCCCGTTGCGCCTTACGATGCCTGCAATCTCGAAGTCTTCAGCCGCTTCGAGTGCTTCCACGGCGAATTTGCCGATGTTGCCGTAGCCCACTACGGCCGCTCTTATTTTCTTCATCGCTTTACAAATGTTTAGTAGGTTATGTTAAAACAGTTGCAAAGATAGTGCAAGTTGAGCGAAATGCAAAATAAAAGTAAGTGAAACGCACATTTTATTTTCATTTCCGAGACGCAGCCTGTCTTATCTAAAGATAGTGCAAGCCAAAGCGAAATGTAAAATAAAAGTAAGTGAAACGCACATTTTATTTTCATTTCCGAGACGTCCGTTTTATTGTGAAACGTTAACAATCCGTATCCAAGGGCGCGACCGCCCGTTTTGCGGAAAGCCGTCAATCGCGTTGCAATTAACGGCTTTTCATCGTGCGGTTTGCCGTCTTTTGCAGGCTGAAATACGGCAAATCGCAAAGCCCCTGGCTGTCAGCGTGATAGAGGCGGGGCGCCATAGGCGCCTTCAAATGTGTTCTAATTGCCGTTGTTTAACTTTAATTAATTGTTCGGGGGGGGGTAAATTAAGACTTTTTTGTAAATTTGCAACGTCGAAACCATTGTCCTCACGCCGCCGTGGCGACGGCCTCACGGGCCTCACGAGGCGCGGCGGGCGATATGGGCGGTGGCTGACGATGACCAACACTGTTCATTATATCAACACCCTTGCAGGCGGTTCGCCGCCACGCAGGGGACAAGCGCGCCGGGTGCAGCTCATGTCTGGCCGGCGCGCTTGGCTTTACCCAAATGCACATTAGGCCGTCACAGGCCGGATATTGCCGAAATTCATTTACTCATCATCCTGCCATACGTTCATTCCGGTCTGGACGCCGATCACCAGTTAGTGCTTAACCGGACGGCGTGGGGCGGACTGTCAGTGTGGGGCAGACGGCACGGAATGTCTCCATAAGGTTTACGTTTGTTACTTGTTTTACACGTTTTTTTATTGCAAAACGGTTATTTTAATGTATCTTAACGCTTTACAGGTTGCAAAATAGGACATTTTTCATATATTTGCAAAAATTTAATCAAATATCAAGAATAAACAAAGACGAAAATAACTTGCCAGACTTAATCATTCTTTAATTCGAGAAAATAGGGTTTAGTATCAATAGTGGACATAATAACCATACATTTATATAATAATGAATTACAACCGTTTTATGAAAATCCTCCTGCCCTGCGCAGCAGTGGCGGGGGCTGTCGCGTTGGCAGGTTGTACGGACAATGACTACGACTTCAACCAAATCGACGCGACGATGGGCTTCGGCGGCGACGGACTTACGCTGCCGGTGAACTCTACTGACACCATCAAGCTGGCCGACGTGCTCGAACTCGACGGCAACGACTGCGTGGTGGAAGAGCCTAACGGCGACTATGTGTTCAGGCAGACGGGCGACCCCGTGGAGCCAGTGAACCCTGAGATTGACAAGATTACAGTGTCGGGTAGCTCCGAGGAGGGCGTCGTCGAGCTGCACATAGCTCCCGCCCCTACGGGCTACGAGGTTACGGCGTCGGGCGCGGCACAGACCTTCAGCTATTCAGGCGACAAGCCCGAAGAAGTGAAAAGCCTCTCTTACGCCGGCGCGACGGGCGTGATGAACCTCACGGTGAAGTTCCCCGCAGAGCTTAGTTCGGCGGCGAGCGCAATCGACGAGATGGCAATCACGCTGCCCGCATATATGCAGATAGGCGGCGTAACGTCGTCAACCTCCTGCACGAAGGACGGCTCGCGCCTCGTGTTGGCCAACGTGCCCACCAGCCGCGACCTGACAATCTCAGCCGAGCTTACGGGCTTCGACGTTACGGCGAGCAGCGGCGGCAACAGCATAACGCTCGACGACGCGGCTTATAAAATCAACATGACCGGTACGGTTGACGTGGACGTGAAGGCCCACGTGGACGGAACGGCGGCCGCGACCGTAGAGGGCGCGCGCATCAACAGCACCATGAGCATGGGCCAGATAGTGATAAACAACGCGCGCGGAAAGTTCGCCCCGGAGATAGAACTTAACGACCTCGGCAACGTTGAGATAACCGGCGTGCCCGACTTCCTCGACGACGACGAGGTGTACGTTGACCTCTACAACCCCATCATCAAGCTCTCCGTAAGCAACGACATGGCCGTGGGCGGCTTCATCGACGGCACGATAACCCCGTATAAGAACGGCGTGAAGAGCAACGACGCCATCGAGCTGAAGAACATACCCGTGAACGCCTCGGCCACTGACGGCGTAGCAGCCACGACCGACGTCTACATCTGCCGCAACAAGGCCGCCTTCGACGCCCCCGCCGGCGCCGTTGTGATGGAGGTTGCCAACCTGTCGAACGTCATCAACCCGATACCCGACGAGATAACGTTCACGGCTTCGGCCCGCGCCAACTCCGACGTAGAGGGCTATTTCGAGTTCGGCAAGCCTTACAACGTGCAGCCCGCTTACTCGTTCGAGGCCCCGATAGCCTTCGGCGAGGACGCGAACATCGTCTACAAGGACACCATTGACGGCTGGAACGAGGACATCAACGACTTCGACCTCTCTGAAGACGCCCACATAGAGTTCGCCACCACGATAGAGAACCGCGTGCCCGCATACCTCGACTTGAAGGTTACGGCCATCGACGTGGACGGCAACGAGATGCCCGAAAGCGACATCAAGGTAGACGTCAGCACGACCATACTCGCGTCGGGCAACGGCGAGACATCTGTTGAGACACCGCTCACGGTCAAGGTGACGGAAGGCGCCGACGGCGCGCTGAAGCGTCTCGACGGTCTCACCTTCCGCATTGAGGCGAAGGCGAAGGAAGACGGACAGAACCCCGTGACGGGCCAGACGCTCAACGCAAGGAAGCACTTCCTCATAGCCCGCGACATCACCGTGAAACTCGTAGGCAAGATAATAGGCGACTTTAACTAACCCCAAAACACTGAAACGACAATGAAACTTACAAATATAAGGTACGCGGCGGCAGCCGTGATGCTCGCAGTGGCCGGCGGAGCTGCGGCCCAGGGGCTTAACTCGGCGTACTTCACAGACGAATACAAGTTCCGCCACGACATGAACCCGGCGTTCGGCAACGAGCAGAATTACGTCTCGGTGCCCGCCCTCGGCAACATAAACGTCAACCTGCACGGCAACTTCGGCTATAAGGACGTTGTGCTCGACAACCCCATGTATCCGCAGACGAGCAGCAAGAAGATGACCACCTTCCTGAACCCCTACATATCAGCGGGCACCGCGCTCGACGGCTTCAGCAAGGGCAACAACCGCATCGTGGGCGACGTAGGCATAACTCTGCTGTCGGGAGGTTTCAAGGCTTTCGGCGGATACAACACCGTTGAGCTAAGCTCAAAGACGTCTTTCGGAATGTCGTTGCCCTACGAACTCTTCGAGTTTGCCAAGAACACGGGCAACAAGACGTATGACATAGGCGACATCAACGCCCAC
Source organism: uncultured Prevotella sp. (assembly GCA_944320255.1). GTDB lineage: Bacteria > Bacteroidota > Bacteroidia > Bacteroidales > Bacteroidaceae > Prevotella. The sequence goes on from CALUGU010000055.1 coordinate 18,169, forward strand.
GCAATGTCTTACGTGGAGCTGGCTTTCGGCCACTCGCGCCAGATTAACGAGAAGCTGCGCGTAGGCGCGAAGCTGAAGTTCCTGTTCGGTCTCGGACGCGCAGACCTGAAGCTCCAGGACATGAAAGCCGACCTGGCGCAGAACGACAAGTGGACTATTTCAGGCAAGGCCACGGCGGACGTGTCGGTGAAGGGCTTCAAGTACGAGTCTGAAATGGACGAGTACAACAACCCCGACAAGGGCGAATACGAGAAGGTTAGCGACATCGACGTTGACGGCTTCGGCCTCGGCGGCTTCGGTATGGCCGTAGACCTCGGCGCCGTTTACCAGATTGACGAAGACTGGAGGGTGAGCGCGTCAGTGCTCGACCTTGGTTTCATCAGCTGGAGCGATAACGCCCAGGCCGTTAACCGCAGCGACAAGTTCGAGTTTGACGGTTTCCACGACATCTCGGTGAACGACGGCGCGGGCGTGTCTTTCGACGACCAGGCCGACAACTACGGCGACCAGATAACCGACTTCATCAACCTGCGCGACAACGGCGACAAGGGCGGACG
>CALUGU010000056.1 GCA_944320255.1 uncultured Prevotella sp.
AAGCCGTCTATGAATATCGACATCATTGACAAAAGCAGGCTTATTGCGTAAGATTCTTATATCGAACTCACGTTAAACTGATGAACACCGCGCTGATGAACCGCCAGAAGGTGAGTTTCAAGGCGTGGAAACTGGGAAAAGGCCCGAACGACCCGGAAAGGGGCGAGCTCAAAAGATACGACAGCGTGTATGTCACATCGCACTCGAAAACGGGGTCTTACCGCATTTTCGACCCCCTGGCCGAGGACAAGGACTTCAAATACAGGAGGGTGAACGAGGTGTTCATCGCCGAGTTCATGGGTAAGAAAGTTATATGGTGATTTTTTAATTATGGAAAAAGAAAATCTTGAACTTGCGAAGATAGGCCAGAACGGTAAGTTCGGCAAGTATGTCATTGTCCCTGCGGTGGCCATAGGCGGGCCGGGATACCGGGCGGCGACCGTCAACGAACAGTATGGCGGAGACACGGGGACGGTGTTCGACGAAGACGCCATCTTCGACGCAACAACGATACCGCTCAAGGTTGACGGCAAGGATTACGCCTACATCCCCTACGGCGGCGACGACGCCATGCCCATAAAGATACGGCGGCTGATCGGAGACAACATGGTGACGGCGCAGTGCATGGCCTTCGACATTCTGGCGTGCTACGGACAAGGGCTGCGCTTCGTACACCGCGACGACGTGAAGAAGGCGGCAGACGACGACGAGATAACGCGCTTCTGCCTGAGGAACTCGATAAACGAGTGCTTCATGGAGCAGGCCACGGACATGAAGTATTACTTCTTCACCGTGACGGAGATAATACTGTCGGGCGACCAGCGCAAAATCGTCAACGTGCGCCACCTTGAGAGCTGCTACTGCCGCTTCGAACAGGCGCGCAAGGGACGCATAGAGCATGTGTTCTACGGCGACTTCGGCGAGCATACGCCGCCCGCCAACGTCGTGGCCATACCCCTGCTCGACCTCTACAACCCGCTGGGCGACCTGCTCGTAAGGCTCGGACGCGAGCCCGACCCTGAGACGGGACGCAAGCGGAAGCCTGCCAACGGGCACAAGTTCGCCGTGGTGTGCCGCATGCCCACGCCCGGCTTCAGGTATTACCCCATCCCTTATTACCTGTCCATCTTCCGAGATAATTGGTATGACATTTACAAGCTGATCGGACTGGGCAAGAAATACCTCATAAAGAACACGAGCGCGCCGAGGGTGCAGATTGAGGTGCACGACGACTACTGGGAACGCGTATGCCAGCAGGAGAACATCATAGACCCCGAAAAGGCGGTGGAGCGCATCAAGGAGGAACGGCAGAAGATCATCGACTTCGTATGCGGCCCGGAAAACGCCGGAAAGGCCATCCTCACGCATTACTACATCGACCCGAACGGCAAGGAGTGCCGGATGGTGAGAATCTACGACCTCACCGAGGGGCGCAAGCAGGGCGGCGACTGGAGCGACGACATGTCTGAGGCTTCAAACGCGCTGTGCTTCGCTCTCGGAGTGCATCCGAACCTCATAGGCGCGACGCCCGGCAAGAGCCAGATGAACAACAGCGGAAGCGACAAGCGGGAGCTGTTCACGCTCAAGCAGGCCATGGAAAAGGCTTTCCACGACGTTATGGCCAAGCCGTGGCTCCTGATACTGCACTTCAACGGATGGGACAAGTACACCGTGGACGTGCCGATGATTGAGCTTACCACCCTTGACAAGAACAAGGACTCGCAGGAAGTGACAGTTAACAACGACGAAAACAACGGCGACAATGGAGATAAAGATAACAAAAGAAGAGTTTGAGAAGGTGCTCTACGTGGCAACGTCGCAGCACATGGAGGTGTTTGAGAGCGTCGAGCCGTACATCGAGAACGCCGCCGACGACTGCCTGGGCGGCATCTTCGGCGGAGTGGAGACGGACGACGGACGCACAATAAAGAACGCCAAGCAATACGTCTGCCTCGACGCATTCCTCAACGTGTTCAGGCAGCTCGACCTCGTGCTTACGCCTACGGGCTTCGGCGTAGTGGCCAACCAGACCACCTCACCGGCGAGCCGCCAGCGTGTTGACGCGCTGGAGCTGCAACTGAAGGTGGAACGCGAGAAGGCGAGGGCGCGGCTCATCGACAACCTCACCCGCATCGAGGGATGGGGGGATACGGCGGCGGCGCGCCGCTGCGTCCGCACAGTTTTTTACAGCATCCTCTTGTTCGAGAGGTATTCCACTAAGCCCGCCACCTACGACAACTGGCAGGCGGCGCAAATCGACATAATGGAGGCCGACATGAAACTGCGGAAGAAGATTTCATCCGCCCAGATGGAAAGGGTGCTCGACGCGTTGCGCAACGGCAAGGACGACTACCCAGCCCTGCTTGTCGCCCTCCAGGAGTTTACGGCATTGTACATTGACAGGTCGCCCTTGATCGGCGAGAAGATGAGGACTATCCTCCTCGCCATGGAGCGCGACCCTTCGCACTATGAGGAATACATGAAGTCTGACGAATATAAAGTGAACCACCATGAACCGTTTGAAAACAAAAAGGACAGCCCCGCGTTCTTCTTCGCCGGGTGAGGTAAGGCTGTACGCACCGACGTCGTGGCACGACCTGGGCCAGCGCGAGCTGCGCTATGCGCTTACGATGATGGCCGAAGGGGTGGAGGGCGACGCCCTGAAGACATACATGCTTATCAGGTTCAACAAGATCAAGGTGGTGCGCCGAAGCGCCGAGGGGTGGAAGATGGTCAAGGGGGACAAGGTGTTCTACGCCGACAAGAGGCTGCTCTCCTCTATGATCGGCGCTTTGAAGTTCGTTGACAGGTACGAGAACTTCGACGCGAGGTTGGATAGCGTCGGAGGCTTCCGCGCCGTTGACGGACTTCTTAACGGCGTGCCGTTCAACGATTACCTCAAGATGGAGATATGCTACCAGATGTTCTCCTCGACGAAGGAGGAGGCGTACCTTACGAGCCTGGCACGGCTGCTCTACCGCGACGCACAGGGACGGCCCGCCGACGGCATCAGCCCCGACAAGGCCGAGAGGCTGGGCGTGCTCCTTTGGTACGCCCACATTAAGGAAGTCTTCGCGCGCCTCTTCCCCGCCCTCTTCAAGAAAGTGGACGGCGACGGCGGAGACGGAGGCGCGGACGTGGATATGAGGCAGCTTACCGACGCGCAGCTAAGGCTGCTCACCGACGGCGACGTGACAAAGGAGAAGGCCGTGAGGATGGTTGACTGCAAGCGCGCACTTACAGAGCTTAACGCCAAGGCCGTGGAAGCGCGGCGGGCTAACGAGAAACTTAAATCGAAATAACCTATGTTCAACGCTATCAAATACTTGACCGAGCTTGCCTCGACCAACAAGCTGGCGAAGGAAAACTCTTTCATCGTCGGGGAGTGCAGCGGCATAGAGGGGCTTGAGCCGCTGATGCAGAACTACCGCAAAGCGGCCAACTACATAATGGTTGACGACACGGTGGACGGCTCGATGATCTCAAACCGAGTGGGATGGTACAACCGCCGCACATACACCGTCTTCATCTTCGCCATGCACCGGGACGACGACATGAAAGACCGCAACGCGAAGCTCAACCTTTGCAGGGAGCTGTTCAGGCAGATGCTGTCGCACATGATAGCCGACACGGAGAAATACGAGTATGACTTGGTTTATATGCGCACGCAGTCCATCCAGTACCGGGAACTTAACTCTTACAACTTCTCGGGCGTGACGGGGCTGTACTTCATGGTGAACGTGGACGAACCGGTGGATTTGCAATATGACAAGAGCTTATGGCTGTAAGCAGGATTGCGCCCGGCAACGGGCGGGGGAACGACAAGCAGGGACTCGACGACTTCGAGAAGGGATGGACTGACTTCATGGTTGACATCTGGCGCGAGCGCATGGCAATGCTGGCAATCCACGACACCGGGGCGCTCAGAAGCTCTCTCGAAGGGCACATCTCCGGCGGCGAGGGACAGCGCAAGATTTCACACAAGTTCCTGATGTACGGCATTTACGTGGCTGCCGGAGTGGGACGCGGATACAAGCCGGGCAACGGAGGCGACCTGGAGTTCCTTTCCCAGGAATACAGGAAGGAGCACGGACTGGACAAGCCGCGCAAACGCGGCCCGGCATGGGGCGGCGGCATGACGAGCGGCAAGCCGCGCAAGGCGCGCGACTGGTTCTCAAGGAAGTACTACTACTCGATGAGACGACTGATGGAGAAGGAAGCGCAATATTACGGCGAGACGTACAACGGCCTGATGATACAGGCGGTGGCGACGCTTTTCGAGGAGGGCAAGGCCGCGACGACGACCGCGGCGAAAAGCATCCTGGATTTGTAACTATGTATTTTCTTATACGCATGCATTCCATAATTTTGCAATATGACTATTGACCAACTTAGAGAACTTTTCGAGGCGATCCGCGACGAGAACAGGATGCACGCCAACACGGCGACAAGGGTGGGAAACGCATTCCTTTCCTTGCTGGATTTCGTATCGTCGTTCTCTTCGGACAAGTACCTCAGGAAGGACATTCCGGACTCCACCCGCCACCTGCTGTCGCTGCTGGGCGGCGCGGTGTTCGGAAGCGAGGGCTTCGCTTCGGGCATGTCGGGCTTCGGGGCGAGGATTGACGACGGCGGCAACGGGGAGATGGAGAGCCTCGTGGTGCGCCGCTTCCTCGAAGTGCCGGAGCTGCGGTACAACCGTGTTGACGTCAGCGTGGGCGACAAGTGGCGCGCGCCGGGCGGCGGCGTCATCGAGAGCGTTGACACGGAGGCCAAGACCGTGACGCTGAAGCTGGAGGACGGCGAGGTCGGGGCGGTGGCCGCGGGCGACATCTGCCTCGGCATATACCACGCCGGGGCGGGCGACGCCACGGCGGACTACGACGACGGGCGGGGCAACCGACGGTTTGCTGGTTTCACCACGGTGTACTTCACCATAACGGAGGTCTTGGGCAAGAGGAACGAGAAGTTCAAGTACCAGCTGCGCCCCGCGTCGGAGCGTTGGGCCGGCCAGGCGGAACCGTTTGCGATGATGAGGTTCGTAGCTTACGGCAACTTCACCGACACGGAGCGTCAGACGTCGGTCTACGAGACGAGGACGTACACGAGGATGCTGTGGAAGCAGAGCGAATGGGAGTTTGGCAAAGGCAACATCGCCCTGCAATACGGAGAGCTTGGCAACTTGGCGCAGTTCGGCATTGAGACCGAGGGCTATTCGATGTACCTGAGCAACGTCTACTTCACGGGCACGGTGACGCAGGTGAAGCCCGACGGCACGCCCGTGCGCACGGCCAACGACCGGGGCGAATGGGAGGCCGGGCACTACGACTACTACGACCGCGTGAGCCACGGCGGCCGCATCTGGCTGTGCGTGGCCGAGGACGGCACGGACACGGAGCCGCGGGAGGGCGACGCGGCGTGGCTGCTCCAGGTTGACAAGGGCGAGGACGGCCAGCAGGGGCGGCCTGGCGAGGACGGCCAGCCGGGCGACCCCGGGGCGCAGGGCGCGTCGGTGTCGTGGTGGGGCGACTGGGAGGCGGGCGTGCACTACCCCTACCTCGCCATAGTGCGCTACGGCAAGGCGGCGTACATCTGCACGGTGGAGGAAGGGACAGACGAAAGCCCGGCGGCCTACATCACCGACGAGGCGGGGCGCAGGCTCACCACGGCCTTCGGGGCGAGGCTGCTGGCCGCCGACGGGGGCGAGGGCGTGCCGTGGCGGGTGATAACGCTCGACGGCCTCGCCGGCGCTGACGGACAGCAGGGCGAGCCGGGCAAGGACGGGCAGGGGCTGGCGGTGAAGCCGTCGGTGAGGGCGCACGCCTACACCTTCGCCGACCTCGCGGCGACGAACCCCGTGGAGGGCGACCGCTTCGCCGTGGACGACACGTCGGACTACCATGAGACCGACGACGCGGGCACCGTGTACAAGGGCTACGCCGGGCCGTCCTACGCCACGTTCGCCAACACGCCCGACGGAAGGCTCTGGGAGGTGGCGAAGGCGTCGGCGGGCGACTGCTGCATCGACGCCGACACGGGCCACTTCTGGAGCGCGCAGGGCGGCGCGTGGCTCGACTGCGGCAAGGTGGAAGGGCCGCAGGGAGACAAAGGAGAGAAAGGTGACAAGGGCGACAAGGGGGACAAGGGAGACAAGGGAGACAAGGGTGACAAGGGAGACAAGGGAGACAAGGGCGACGACGGGAAGCAGGGCTTGCAGGGGTGCGTGCTGCGTGTGTCGGAGTGGACGGCGGGCGTGGAGTACCGCAACGACGAGGCCCTGACGTCGGACACGCGCTACATCGACGTGGCACTCGTGCGCAGCGACGGGGCGGCGACGGGCTGGACGGCGTACAAATACGTCTACGGGGAGCCGACGGAGGCCACGGCCGCCAACGCGCCCGGCAACGCGCAGTACTGGGAGGCCTTCGGCGTGAACACCACGGCCGTCTTCACGTCGCTCATCATAGCCAAGAATGCCAAGATCACCTTCATGCAGGGCAACCAGCTGCTGATACAGAAGGACGGCGGCGAGGTGACGGCGGGCCTGTCGGGGTCGGAGGAGGGCGGCAAGGTGCGCTTCTGGGCGGGCTCGCCCACGCCCGACGGCGCGCCCTTCCGCGTTGACGAGGCGGGCCGCCTGTACGCCTCGCAGGCCGAGATTGAGGGCACGGTCCACTCGCGGCTCACTTATTCGTCGGTGAAAAGGATGCCGGGCGCAAGCGGCGATTACACGATAGACCCGGCCAAGGAGGCGTTCAACACGCTGTTCATAACCACCCAGTCGTCGCTCTACGTCACGCTGCCCGACGCCGCCTTGTACGAGGGTATGGAGCTGAACATCTACCAGTCCGTCGTATCCACGATGGCCTTGGGCGACGTGATAATCAGGACGGCGGGCGGCACGCAGCGCATTTACTACTCTACGGGCACCGCGCTCATCGACGGCGTGGTGGTGCAGACGGTAAGCACCGTGGCACAGGGCGGCACCACCCTCAAGGTGATACCCAACGTAATGCTGAAGCTGCTGGCCGTCGGCGGCAACTGGTATGTGATAAGCGGGGCGTTGACGGGAGAGTGACGGCAAGCCCGAAGCCCACCCCGGCCCCTCCGAGGAGGGGAGACTGGCAGCCTACCCAATTATGAATTATGAATTATGAATTAAAAAGATGGACGGCAACGACATTTACGAGAACGAGCTTGGCGGCTCGACGCTTGAGGAGACGAAATACGTGCGGGGCATCGGCGAGGCGGGCAACAGCACGCTCGTGCCCGTGGAGGGCTTCGGCTACGACACGGCCACCGCCGAGGAGATAGAGGGGTTGTTCGAGTAGCCCACCCCCGGCCCCTCCGAGGAGGGGAGAACAGCCCCTCCCCAACCCTCCCCAAGGGGAGGGAGACAGGCGGCGCATCGGGTTTATTCGGCTCATCCAACCAATTATGAATTATGAATTATTGAAAAAGTTATGGCAAACAAACTGATTGACCTTGAGGGACTTGGAACGTTCCTCGCGAAGCTGAAAAGCTGGGCCACGGCGCAGATAAACTCGGCCAAGAGCGCGCTGCAGGCCAACATCGACAAGAAAGCGGACAAGACGACGACGGTGAACGGACACGCCCTGTCGGGCAACGTCACGGTAAGCAAGGCGGACGTGGGGCTGGGCAACGTCACCAACGACGCCCAGGTGAAACGCTCCGAGATGGGCGCAGCGAACGGCGTGGCCACGCTGGGAGGCGACGGCAAGGTGCCCTCGGCGCAGCTGCCCTCGTATGTGGACGACGTGCTGGAGTTCCAGTCATCCACCTCGCTCGGCACCATTTACCAGAACGGCGCGTGCACCAAGGAGAACGCCATGGTGTATTTCGACAGCCATACGAAGAAGTTCGTGGCCTTGGTGTCGAGCGGGAGCAGCCGCTTAGTGTACACCACGTGGAAGGGGCTTACCTACTACCCCGACAGCCCGGCTTACGGCACGGAGGGCACGGGCGGCGTGACGCCGGAGGCCAACAAGATTTACGTCTCGAAAACCGCCAACAAGACCTACCGCTGGAGCGGGAGCGACCTTGTAGAAATCTCCTCGTCCCTCGCCCTCGGCACGACAAGCTCGACGGCCTTCCGCGGCGACTACGGCAACACGGCCTACCAGCACGCCACGGAGAAGGGCGCGGCCTTCTCGTCGGGCCTGTACAAGATTACCACCAACGACCAGGGCCACGTAACGGCGGCCGTGGCGGTAAGCAAGACCGACATCACCGCCCTCGGCATACCCTCGACCAACACCACCTACGGCGTGGCCACGCAGTCGAGCAACGGCCTCATGTCGGCAGCGGACAAGAAGAAGCTCGACGGCTACTCCGTCGCCACGACCGCCGAGGTGGAGGCGTTGTTCAACTAAGCAAGAAACGAAGAGCGAAGAATTAAACAGCAAAACAAATAAATTCTTCACTCTTCACTTTAACTCATAATTTAAAGACTATGGCAAACAAACTTATAGACCTTAACGGCCTGAAGGCCGCGATAGCGAAGATTAAGGCGATGGTGACGTTCACGTCGCTCACGTCGAGCGCATCGACAAACCTCAGCGTCACCGTCAACGGCGTGAAAAAGACCGTGCCCGACCTCTACGCCACCTACGCCGACCGCCTGCGCACGGCGCGCACCATCTGGGGGAAGAGCTTCACCGGCGCGGGCAACGTCAGCGGCGTCATATCAAGCGCCACGGCCATAAGCCTTAACCCAAGCATCGACAGCGACTACTGGAGCGACGGCATGAACAAACACCCGTGGTACGGACTGGATATGCGCTACAACAACACGGGCAACTACAGCCTGTGCCTGAGCAACTATTACGGTATGACATTCAAGGTCTCGGCCGGGGAAGTCAACATCAAAGACGACGGTGTGCTTTACGCCAACAATGGCCTGCGCATCAAGAACGAGCCGACAAGCTACATCGGCATGGCCACCGTTAAGGGTTGCTTAAGCCTACCGAACAATGCAAGCCGTACAAGCATTGCACCCCTTTACCGCCTGAACGACGCCGACGGCAACTGTGTGGCGTTCGGCAGCATCCTGCACTCCATAGGCTTCAACGGGCTTAGGGCGAGCGACATCAAAACCGGCACAAACGACCGCCTCTTTTACACGGAATGGGACATGACGAACGGCACGCTGACGCACAGCGAAAAATTTGTGTGCAAATCATTGTCGCAGACATCAGACCTACGGCTGAAAGACGTAAAGGGAAACATCAGCCTGACCGTCGATGAAATAGCCTCCGCACCCGTGATGAGATTTGACTGGAAGGACGGCAAGGGCTCCGGTGTCGGCTCCACGGCGCAGTACTGGCGCGGCGTCGTGCCCGAAGCCGTGACGGAGGCCGCCGACGGCACGCTCTCGATGGACTACGGGGCGGTGTCGCTCGTCTCCGTGGTGAGCCTCGCGAGGGAGGTGAAAGCCTTGAAAGAGCGCGTGGCGCAGCTTGAGTAATTACAAGGAGAGAAAGGGATGCTTATTTGGGATGTGTGTTTCATGATAACGGACAACAACGACTTATGGAGAAATATTGGGAACTTGCGATAGCCCTCATTGCAGCCGTTGGAGGCTGGCAGTTCGTGAAATATGTCCTTAACATCAACGCGAACAGACGCATATCTGCGGCGGAGGCTTACCGTGAGGAGTACAAGGCGTTGATAGAGGACTACCGCAGGGTGCAAGGCGAGGTTGACAAACTCAACGCCTTGGTTGACGACCTCTACAAACGCGTTCATGCCTTGGAGAGCGAACGGCTCGACCTTATAAGGGAAAACAACGAGCTGAAACTACAGCTCAAGGAGGCAGAGAAGCACATTTGCCTTCAACCCGACGACAAGTGCATAAGGAGGCTCAATGACAATGTTAAATGTCGCCTTGTCGGATTATTAAGGGGGGCTTACACTGAAGACCATCCCGACGCCATATTGACGGAAAAGGACATGAAGAACGGAGTTACAGAGAATGGGAAGGATAACGGAATACCTGAAAAGCCTGATACGGGCAAACAGTCTTGACAGCTCGAAGAGTTTTGCCATGCTGTTGAGCGTAGGTGTTGGCGTGATGATAGGTTTGTGCGTGTGCTTTTGCCTGTTGTGGGACGTGTGCACGAACGGATACGTGAAGACCGACCTTGACGGAATGGGCGTGTTCTTGTTGTGCGTCGGCGGCTTCATGGCCGGCGGAGGCATAAACAAGGCTTTAGGTGAAAGAATAAGAAAGAATAACAATAATGATGAGGTAAAAAGATGAAAGCAAGTGATTTACTAATTAATGCTCTCAAACAATTTGAAGGGTATAGAGATACTGCATATCTTGACAGTGCATCTGTGGCAACAATAGGTTGGGGGCATACTAAGGGAGTTAAATTGGGGATGAGGTGCACCCGCGCCGAGGCCGAACAATGGCTAAGGCAAGACCTCGCCCCCGCTGAGGCATACGTCAACACCATACCCGAAGTCAATACGCAAGGCAAGTTTGACGCCTTAGTGGACTTCGCTTACAACCTCGGCCTGGGCAACCTGAAATCTTCAACCCTGCTGAAGAAAATCAAGGCCGGCGCGCCGGTGGAGGACGTCCAGGCGCAGTTCCGCCGCTGGGTGTACGCCGGCGGCAAGCGGCTCAAGGGCCTGGTGAAGCGCAGGGAGTGGGAGGCGCAAAGGTGGGCGCAGTGAAAGCCCGCCCGACCCCTCCAGGGAGGGGGATTGGCAGCGGAGCGCACGTCAAGGGTTCGCCGCTTTTTTGTTTGATTAAAATTGAATGGTTATGGACGAGAAATTGAAAGACGAGCTTACGGGCGCATTGTGGGGGCTGGCAGTGCTGATAGTAATATCGCTGCTCTGCGGCTGCAAGACGGTGAGGTACGTGCCGGTGGAGACGGTGCGGACTGACAGCGTGTACGTAGACCGTTGGCAAAGGGACAGCGTTTACGTGAGGGACAGCGTGTGGGTGAACCGCTGGACGGCGGGCGACACGGTGTACCAGGACAAGGTGGTGTACAAGTGGCGTTACCGCGACCGCCGGCTTTGGGACACGCTGCGCATACTGCGCTACGACACGGTGGAGATGCCCGTGCCCGTGGAGCGCGAGCTTGGCTGGTGGGAGCGGGCGAGGCTGAAGTTGTTCTGGCCGGTGGTCGCCGCCGCCGTCGTGCTGGCCGTCGCCGTGTGGTGGCTGGCGAGGAGGAGGCAGGGCTGAAACAGGGAGGCTAAAGGGGCAGGCCGCCTTTTATCTCGAATTACTTATTTGGCGTATTTTTCCCGCTTCGCAATAAATGTTATGTTTGCAAAGCATCGATATAAATCTTCATCATGGCGAATAACAATACATACACTACCACCATATTCCTGAACGACGAACAGGCGGTGAACAGGCTCAACGAACTTCAGAAAAGCGTAGACAGGTACCGCAAGGCGAAGCAACAGGCCCTTATCGACGGGGACGACAAGGCGTTCAAGACCGCCAACAAGCAAATACGGGAATGTGAGAAGGAAATGAAGGCCCTCTCCACGACGGCGCAGAACGTTGACAGGGTGCTGAACAACCTTTCAACGGCGTCGGTGAAGGACATAAGAAGCACCATAAGGGCCATAAACAAGGAGCTTGACAGCGGGGTCGTGCAGCGGGGCACGAAGGAATGGGACTATTTCCAGAAGAAGCTGAAGGAGTGCAAGAATGAGCTGAAAGGCATACAAAAGGAATCATCCGCGGCCACGGAAGGCGGCTTCATGAAGAAGACTTGGAACTTTTTCAACCAGAACATGGACGCCATCGTGGGCTTCATCGGCAGCGTCACCGCCCTGTCATTGAGCGTCAGGGAGGCGACGAACGCCTACGCCGGGATGGAGGAGGCCATGGCCGACGTGCAGAAGTACACGGGGCAGACCGACGAGGAGGTCCGCAAGATGAACGAGGACTTTAAGAACATGGACACCCGGACGTCACGCGAGGGGCTTAACGAGCTGGCCGGCGCGGCGGGCCGCCTCGGCATCCAGGGCACGCAGGCCATCGAGGAGTTCGTGGACGCGGCTGACAAGATCAACGTTGCCCTGGGCGACGACCTCGGCGATAGCGCGGTTGACAACATCGGCAAGCTGGCGCAGATGTTTGGCGAGGACGACCGCCTGGGACTGCGCGGGGCGATGCTTGCCACGGGTTCGGCGGTGAACGACCTGGCGCAGTCGTCGTCGGCCAACGCGGGTTACATCGTTGACTTCACAAGTCAGTTGGCTGGTGTGGGTATCCAAGCTGGAATGGCTCAAACGCAAATTATGGGTCTCGCTTCCGCCCTCGACCAGAACAATCAAGAGGCGGCCACGTCGGCCACGGTGTTCTCACAGCTGATAACGGCGATGTTCCAAGACCCTGCGCGCTTCGCCAAGGTGGCGGGCATCGAGGTGGAGAAGTTCACCAAACTGCTCAAGACCGACGCCAACGCGGCGTTGATACAGTTCCTTGAGTCGATGAGCGCAAAGGGAGGCTTCGACGCCATGGCCCCGATGTTCCAGGAGATGCGGCTCGACGGCACACGCGCCGTCGGCGTGCTGTCAACGGTCGCCGCACACCTCGACCAAGTGAAGGAGGCGCAGGAGGTTGCAACCAAGGCTTACGCCGAGGGGAACAGCGTCCTCGAAGAGCACAACAAGATGAACAACACCGTACAGGCGGGTCTCGACAAGGCTAAAAATGATTTCCATGAGATTGCCGTGACATTGGGTGAGCAACTGATGCCTGTGGTTAAGTACACCATAACGTCGGGCGGTATGCTGGTGAAGACGCTGTCCGTCATCGTGGGCTTCATCACGAGGCACATCACCCTCATCACCACGCTCGTGGCCGCCATAACCACTTACATCGCTATACAGAAGGCGTCGATAGTGGTTGACAAGCTGAAGGTTCTCTGGACTGGCAAGATAGTTACCGGGCTGAAGGCGTTGTATGCCACGATGCTTAAAAACCCCTACCTCGCCGTCACCGCCGCCGTGCTTGCGCTCATTGCGGCTTACCGTGACTGGACTAAATCCATACAGAAAGTTAACCAGGCGCAGCTCGACCTTCAGGAGGTGGAGAAGAAATCACAGCAAATGATTGTTTCCGAGAAGGCGCAGTTGGCGGAGCTGTACAAGAGGGCGACGGACAAGGCGTCGTCTGACATTGTGCGCAAGAAAGCCATCGAGGAGCTTAACAAGATAAGCCCTGAATATCTCGGCTTCCTCAACCTGGAGAACATCAACACCACACAGGCGAAGAAGGCCGTTGACGCTTACACGCAGTCGCTGCTGCTCAACGCCAAGGCGCAGGAGCTGAGGACTAAGCTGGAGGAGCTGAGCAAGAAGAAGGAGGAGGCGCGCAATCAGGATTACTCCAGATGGTACGACGGCTTCCAGACGGCTGTCAACGACATTGCGGACAAGATAGAGAGGACGCGCAACGGACTGAGGACGCTGTTCTCTGAAGGCTCCTTCAGCTCTGGGTGGAACTCGGAGACAAGCCTTGACGGCTACGCGCTGAACACGGCGCAGGCGGCGTTGGGCCGTTACAATAATGCGATGGCTGAACTTAACAAGGAGGAGAGAGTTCTCCGCAAGGAGCTGAGCGACAATAACAAGGCCCTGTTGGAGAACAAGGCAGCCTACGAAAAGTCGGTGGATGCACGGGTGAACCCTGTGAAAGAGACGGCCGTTGCAGGTGCGGGAGGACAAGGCTACAAGGTCGCGGAGACAGAAAGGCGGAAGAGAGAAGAGGCCGCCAAGGAGGAGGCAAGGCGGAGGAAGCAGGAGAACAAGGACGAGATAGCCGCACTGAACCTTCAGCTTGCCACTCTCGAAAGCATGTATGGCGACGGCCTGATAAGTTACAGGACTTACATAGAGAAGCGTGAGAAGCTGCAACTGGACAGTCTGGCAAGACGCAAAAAGATATGGGGCGATGAGTCTAACGAGGCTAAGATGCTGGCGGACGACGAGCTGAAGATACAGCAGGAAGCGGCGGAGAGGCTGAAGAAGTTGGACTTGGAGGAGATAGAAAGGGCGAAAGTGAAAAAGGACGCGTTGCTCAACGCAATGTATCATGACAAGGACTCGGAGATATACCAGGACGAGGACGCTCTCAACGAGGCGTTGTTCCAAAACGAAATGGACGCCCTGAACAAGAGGCTTGAGATGGAGAAGAAGGGTTCTGAGGAATGGATGTCCCTGAAGGGCGAAATGGAAGAGAGGGAGAACGATCACCAGTATGAGCTTCAGGTAAGGCACGAGGAAAGGCTCCTGGAGCTGAAGCGGGAGTACTTGAACCAGGGAGGCGAAATGCAGCAGGAGCTGGAGCTTAAATGGCTGGAAAAGTTCCACGAGGAAGGGCTGCTGAATGAGGAAGAGTACCAACAGGCGCTTATGGCCATAAAGGCGAAATATGCCGCCGCGCCGATGGACGCTGACGAGTCCACACGGAAGACGGCTTCATCGTCGTTGATGGCGGCTGAGACGAGTGCCGGGCCTAAGCCGGAATATGTCTCCGACGGGTCGGACATGGGCGTGACAGCTTTCTCTTCGATTTTCAAGATTGTCGAATACAGGCGCAACGTCAACGAACAGCTGAAGGCACTCTACGGCGAGGACTATGAGAATAGCGCGGCGTACAACGAGGCTAAGAAAATGAACAACAAACTGATGTTCGATGAAATCGTTGGAGCGGCTAACGCTGCTTATTCAAGCATCAGCAATGTTGTCAACTCTGCGTCCGCATACGCCCAGGCGTGCTCTGACTATGAGGCCGCGAAGATACAAGCGAACTACGACAAGCAGATTGAAGCGGCCGGGAACAACTCTAAGAAAAAGGAAAAGCTGGAGAAAGAAAGGGACGAGAAGATCAGGGAGGCGAAAAACAAGGCTAACAAGAAGGCAATGGCGATCGAGGTTGCACAAGCCTTGGCAAGCACGGCTCTCTCTGCAATCAATGCGTTCGGCGCAGTTTTACAGCCCACGCAGCCATGGACGGTACCGCTCGCGTATGCAGCCGCAGCGGCGGCCACGGCTGCCGGGATGCTTCAGGTTGCTACAATCAAGAAACAGCACGAGGCGGAAGCGGCAGGGTATTACGAGGGTGGCTTCACCGGGCCGGGCGACTACCGCAAGGAAGCGGGTGTCGTGCATGCCGGGGAGTTCGTAGCCAACCACTATGCAGTGAACAATCCGCAACTGCTTCCCGCCCTGCAACTGATAGACCAGGCACAGCGCAACAACACGGTCGCTTCGCTTACCGCCGCCGACGTGAGCCGTGCCGTCGGCGCAGGGACAACGGCTGTCGTCGCTCCCGTCGTCAACGTCAACACCGACAACGAGGAGCTTAACCGCGTCATCAGCGACGTGGCAAACGTCGTTGACTCATTGAACGCCATATTAACGACCGGCATCAAGGCGGAAGTGAGCTTCGACGGAAACAATGGGTTTGACGCGCAATACAGAAGATATAAACGTTTGAAAGGCTGATTATGAATTACTGCATCATAAACGGGGAGAAGGTTTATCCCGCCCTCGGCAATAAAATAAAGGTGACAAAGGAGAACTCGCTGATCAAAGACCGCGACGCCCAGACAATGGAAATCGAGTTCCCCTTGTCGATATATGCCAACAGGAAGTTTTTCGGCAGTCTCAACAGGATAGACGTCATGAAGAGATCCGTGCAATATGACAGCTGCACATTGTATTCCAACGACCGGCTCATCATCAGGGGCAAGGCGACCATTACGACGGTTTCCAATGTGTCGGTGAAATTACAGATAGTGTCGGGCGTAAGGTTGTCTGTTTCGGATGCCAACTATAGTTCCACATATATTGACGAGATTGACGCTTACCAGGCTGTCAACGTGCAGGATGGCGATCTTGCTGACACGGGGGTTGCGAATGTTTTCGCCCTCCCGCCAGTGTACGACGAGACCAACGACATCGTGCTGAACAGGAAAGATTTAAGATATAGGGAGGAAGATGAATTCCACAGCAAAATTGTTTTGTCGAATATCGCCATACAGCCTTACCTTGCGTATGTGGCAAGGAGGGTGTTCAGGTATTTAGGCTATGAGCTGAATGCTTGCTTCCTCGATGCGGAACCGTGGTCACGGCTGCTTATATATAATAATAAGTATTCGGTGGATATTAAGGGTGCGCTGCCTCATTGGTCGGTGAAAACTTTTCTCGACGAGTTGAGAAAACTTTTCAACATCGGGTATGTGTACGACGAGGAAAAGAAGACAGTTTCGATTCATCGTTACTTCGACTCGTTGAACACGGTCGAATATGAATGCCTTGACGAGTTCAACACCGACTACGACGAGGAGGGGTTGGAATACATCGGGGCGTCAAACTTGGTTTACAATCTTTCAGACGCCGAGGAAAACAAGTACGCCGATATGGGCGAGGAACTCCTGACGAAGTTCTCCATCAAGGAGTATGTGTCGATGAGCTTGGCGCAGAATGATATTGTGAATATGAGCGAAAAGGAGAAGATGACGACGGTTTTCCACTTTACGAACGATCCTTTCGGGGATAAATGGGGATTTTGCAAAAAGTACGTAGACGAGGATGGCAACAGCAAATTTGTGATTTTCGCCTTCGGATGGTTCATGCACTTAAGACGTGACAACCCGGATAATAACGTAGAGCTTAACATGGTGCCTTGCGCTTCGCGCCACGTGGATTTCGACTTCAAAATATATCTTACCGACCTTTTTTTTAACAAAGATCTCACAAGAGAGTTGGAATTCTCCATGCCGTCGTCAACAAATGAAACTGAATACACGGAAAACGAAACGTTGGAAGAATACGTGTCCGTTGAGGATTACTTCGAGAACGGGAATGAACCTGCGAAGAAAGAGGAAGCGGAAAGAATGGAACTCTACTTCAACACTGGCAAGGTCTATGACTTGGATGTTGGCCTTACCGACGATAGGAAACTTACTTACATGAATTGCGCGAACACTTATGAAGGTGGCTCGTTCGACTTTGAGGGGGGACGCTCCGACAACAACATAGGAATGTTCCACTATAAGAAAAAAAGAATAGAAAACAAGGAACAGGTCGTCATCAAGTTCTTGGCCGACGACATACCTGATCCTAAGAATATTTTCATCTTCCGAAACAAAAAATTCCTATGTGACAAGATAGAAATGGAAATAAACGACAAAGGGTTTAACAAGCTGATGACCGGGTATTTCTACGAAATGACATCATAATACGCCCTCGTAGTTGATGAGAAGCTCATTGGCATCGGCTATGTCTTTAGGGGTGTATGCGTCGGTGATGGCGATGTTGGAGTGTCTGGCTTGATCACGCACGGAAAGGATGTCGGTCTTGGCGCGCAACATATTTGTTATGCCCGTGTCTTTGAGCGAATAGAACTTGTATTCATAGGCCAGGCCGACAGCAGGGCGCAGCGTATTGTTCCAAAAGTCGCGGAAGGCCTTTTCCGACTTCTTCCTGGCGCCAGGACAAAACCTGTCACTGAATATATAAAATGTGCCGGGACTGTCAAATAGGTTAAGGTCGAGCATAAGCATTATGACGTGCTTCGGCAAAGTTATTACTGCGTCGTTATGGTTCTTCGATATGTCACCGCTGATACGCATGGTGCACTTGCTGAGGTTTATGTCTTGAATCTTTAGCATAGACATCTCATGGGGACGGATGAAGCAATAATGTATCAAATAACACGCCAACAGGTAATGCTTGTTCTTCACCTCAAGGAAGTCTTTAATCTTTTTCAGTACCTTGTCAGGGATGACCTTACGCTGCTTGTTACCTCGCTTTTTGATGACACTGAAACCGTTGGTCGGGTCGTTATTGACGTAGCACCTTTCCATAAGATAACGGCTGAAAACCTTCAGCCAGCAAAGATAGTTGTTGCGGGTCTGCATTGTATTATTGCGTTCAATGTACACATAATCAAGAAACGCGCTGACCTTGCGGTTGTCAAACTGATAAATATAGGTGATACCTGCTTGCGAACCCCATTTCTGAAAAATATTGAGGTAACTAAGGTAACTCGTCATTGTCTGCTCGCGAAGGTCTTTGCTGTTGTAGCTTTTATAGATAAATTCACGGTATTTATCGCAAAGGTCTGCAAATAATGTGTATTCCAAATGGTTGTTGGCGTCTATCCACGGATTCCAACCGGAAGACAGCTTCTCGACAAGCCGTTTGATTATACGGTCGGAAGTCTTCTTAAGTTCGGTCTTCGTCTTACACCTTCCGAGATGTATCTTCTTACGCTTCATCTTACCTGTTTCCGGGTCGAAGGACGAAAAATGAACGAAATTTCGCTTACCGATTGTCAACCTGGGATAAGTCCACTGATATATATCTTTTATCAGCTCGTTGTTTTTTTCAGAAAGACTCATTTTTTTTCTCTCCTCGTTTTACTGATGAGAGATACGTTAATAATAATATGTTATATCCAAGTGTCTACCTTTTGTCACACCTGTTTTAAAAGACTTGAGCTAACTCGCAAGTATTCTGCGAATTAGCTCAAATCAAGTCGGGATGACTGGACTCGAACCAGCGACCTCACGCCCCCCAGACGCGTGCGCTAACCAACTGCGCTACATCCC
>CALUGU010000057.1 GCA_944320255.1 uncultured Prevotella sp.
AAGAAGCCGTCTATGAATATCGACATCATTGACAAAAGCAGGCTTATTGCGTAAGATTCTTATATCGAACTCACGTACTATTAACATACATATTATTACAAATCGGGTCTTGGAATTTCCATTCGACCAAATTCAGTGTTGGCTTAACATACTTTTTTCTCATCAATCAGTCCTTTCTTTTATAACTTCATATTTCGTGGCAAAATTATCGGTTTAATTTGTAAAAAGCCACAAATGAGAAGAAAACGAGATGCCAATAAGTCATAATGTGGTGACAAATAGTCATCGCGAGTGTTACGCTCTAATCAGCGATTGGGGAAAATGGAGTGATGCCTTTGTTTAGCGGATATGTTATAAAAATAAGGCAGGCACTTTTTGAAATTTAAAAAGTACTTACCTTATTATATTAATACTTGCAACGGCGATTACAAGCTGTTAATTTCATCTGCGGAGAGGCCTGTGGCTTGCGTTATTATTTCCGCCGCCACACCGAGCTGCTTCAGGTTGCGCGCCGTTTTCATACGTTCTTCTTCTCTGCCTTCCTTAATTCCTTTCTCTCTACCTTCCTTAATTCCTTTCTCAATTCCTTCTTTAATTCCTTTTTCAATTCCTTTTTGCATTCCTTCTTTCCATCCCTTTTCCATAGCCTCGCGCCTTGAGCTGCTTATCTGCATCTTGGCGGTGCTCACCATGTCCCAGAAGCGGTCGTAGCCGAGCAGCTGCGCGTCGCTGAAGGCCGACTCTTCAAGCTGTGTCACGGCCTTGCTGATTTCGGGATGTTCACGCAGTTCTTCGGGCACTTCGCGCGTTTTTTCGTTAATCTCCGTCAGGTAGCGCAGCCACAACACCTGCATCTTCTTGTCGCCGTAATTGCGCGGCGTGAACTTAGGCAGTTCGATGAAGATAAAGCGCAAGCCCTCGATCACCTCCTTAGTGTCGGCGTTTTCCACTATGCGGAAGTCGTGGTAGTAGTTCGGGCTGTCAGAGAACGTGTCGTTGACTAAGTTAAGCGAATACACGGGCTGCAACAGTTCGTAGTCGCCTCCCTTGTCAAGCTGGCTTACGTAGGCTTTCGAGGCGTTGAACAGCACGCGCTGCTTGTAGGCCGACGTCCACATCATCTGCATTTCGACGATGAACTGCCGTCCGCGCTTGTCCTTGCAGCGCACGTCTACGATGCTGTCCTTGCGCAGCGGGTTGTGCGGCACCAGTTCGGGGTTGAGGTATTCCAGACTGTCAATTTCCTCGTCGGCAGTGTCGAACGGCAGCAGGGCGTTGAGGAAGCTGATAAGCAGGTCGGGATGTTCGCCGAACACTTTCTTGAACGTAAGGTCGGCCTTCGGGTTAAGGTATCTCATGATGCTTTTGTTTTCTGTTTTACGTTTGCAAATTTAGTAAATTCTGTTGATAACGCGGTTTTTTGCGTATAATAAATGTATAATCTTGTGGTTTCATTTAAAATTGTTGATTTTTACATATAGAACGATGATTTTTTTATTTATTTTTCACTAAAACTGCAAAAAATATTGTAATTTTGCGTTCCGAATGAAAACTAATCATAAAAAATAATACTATAATGAAAGCATTAACCCCAGTTTTGCTGCTGCTTGCGGCAATGACACTTTTTTCTTGTGAAAAATTCAGTGACGATGAGAACCTTGGCGACGCCGAGGCCAACAGCACGTTGGTGATACGCACACGTGCGGCGATGGCGCAGGTTGACGAGGACGCAAAGGTAAGTTACCCCGTAAATGTCTACGTTTTCAACAGCAGCGACGCTTGCGTGGCGGTTGAGACAATAGCTTCGGATGCCGACGAGATGAAACTCGCCTTGCCGGAAGGTTCTTACCACGTTTACGCCATAGCGGGAGCTGACGCCGAAAATTACGAACTGCCGACGAAAGACAACGCTACGAAGGTGTCTGTCATAGCCCTGAAAGCCGACCGCCAGCACGGCGACCTGATGACCGCCGACAACGCGGTTACGCTGGCTTACGGCGAGGAGAACACCCTGACGCTCTCGCTTGAGCGCAAGGTTATGATGCTTGAGAATGTAACGATTAACAATGTGCCGGGCAGCGTGACGGCTGTGTCGGTTACGGTAAGCCCGCTGTATGAGAACCTGTTGCTCGACGGCACGTGCTCTGGAAATGAGGGCAGCTACACGTTGAACCTGACACGCGAAGGCGAGACGAGCACGTGGAAGAACGACGCCGGCGTTTACCTGCTCGCCGCAGCTTCGACGCCGGCTACTGTTAAGGTGACGTTCTCTGTAAACGACAAACCGACAAGCTATTCTTATTCTTGCACGGAGAAGCTGGCCGCCAACTATAAAGTCAACATCAGCGGAACTTACAGCAGTGACGGCGTGGAAATGAAAGGCCAGATAATCGGCGAAACGTGGGAAGGAACAACCAACGTTATATTTGATTTCGACGGGAGCGGAAGCACGGAAGGCGTTGAGCCTGGAGGCGATGAAGAACCGGGCGGCGAAGTTACAGGCGATGCGCCGGTGGCGGGAACAATATATAAAGGTTGTTACGTTCTTAGGGTAGAAGGAAATGTTGCGACATTGATGACATTGAAAAAGATAGATTATTTGTCTTTTGATGACACAAGCTTGGAAACAGTAATAAGTGAAAACATAGCTTCTCTCGTAGAAGGTTTGGAGGTTGTAGGTGGTTGGAGATTGCCAAATAGAGAAGAAATAGATTATGTCTATACCCATAAAACTGAAATTAATGATAATTTCCATTTGATTAAAGATGTGCCATTGGATAATTTCGCAGCAACGGAAACCTTTTTTTACCGAGAAAATGATAATACAATAAAAGTGTTCCCTCTAACTAATGGCGAACCTTATGAGCCAACATCTGGAAAAGCAACCAATCTTCGCGCTTTTACAACGAAAACTTTTTAACAACTAAATTCAGAGATAAAACTAACAGACAGGCCGTAAGCACTGCAAGTGTTTACGGCCTGTATTGTGTTCATAAATTAATAAAAATGTAATCTAATGCTTTTCATTTCGTATAATCAGAAATTTGCACTATCTTTGCATCTTGAATAATTGTGCAACGTAATGGAAGACAACAGAACGCCATTGTTGGGAATGTCGCTGGCGGAGCTTAAGGCCGTGGCCAAGCAGCTTGGACTGCCGCAGTTTGCCGGGGGACAGATGGCCAAGTGGCTTTACGTGAAACACGCAGCTTCGATAGACGAAATGACTGACGTATCGAAGGCAAACCGCGAGAAGCTGAAAGCCGGCTACTCGATAGGCTGTATGCCTCCGATAGACAGGGTGCAGTCTGTTGACGGCACTGTGAAATACTTGTTTCCTACGGCGTTGGGCAAGTTTGTCGAAACCGTTTACATCCCGGAAAACGACCGTGCCACGCTGTGCGTGTCGTCGCAGGTGGGATGTAAGATGAACTGCCTGTTTTGCCAGACCGGCAAGCAGGGCTTTGAAGGCAACCTGACCGTGGCGGACATACTTAACCAAATATATTCGCTGCCCGAACGCGACACGCTTACCAACATCGTGTTCATGGGGCAGGGAGAGCCGATGGACAACCTTGACAACGTGTTGCGCGCCACGGAGGCTTTGACGGCTTCGTGGGGATACGCGTGGAGCCCGAAGCGCATCACGGTGAGCAGCGTCGGCGTGAGGAACAAGCTGCGGCGGTTCATAGAGGAAAGCGAGTGCCACGTTGCCATAAGCCTGCATTCGCCCATCCACGAGCAGCGCGCCATGCTGATGCCGGCAGAGAAAGCCATGCCGATAGCCGATATTGTGGAAATGTTGCGCGATTATGACTTCAGCCACCAGCGGCGCCTGTCGTTTGAGTACATCGTCTTCGGCGGCTTGAACGACTCTCCGACGTATGCGCGTGAGATAGTGAAGCTGTTGAAAGGGCTTGACTGCCGTGTCAACCTGATACGTTTTCACCAGATACCGGGCGTAGACCTGCACGGTGCGGACGATGCCCGCATGGAGGCTTTGCGCGATTACCTTACCGGGCACGGCATCTTTACGACAATCAGGGCGAGCCGGGGGCAAGACATTTACGCTGCGTGCGGACTGCTAAGCACGGCCAAGAAAGGGGCCGGCACGGAGTGATGAGGCTTATTGCGGCGTGCGCCGTATGCCTGGCCGTGGCGTTGTGCTCGTGCGAAGGGCAGGGTTCGCTCCTGCCGAAAAGTGGCGGCCGGCCTTACGAGGTGCTGCTCGTGGCTGACGGTGACGGAGCGGCGGGACGGCTGTTGGGAAGAGGTTTGTCAAAAGATGTTCCCGGATTGCCACAGCGCGAACCTATGTTCGACGTGTCATTGACAGACAGTGCCAGTTTCGGGCAAAACTTACGGCTTGCACGTAACATCGTCGTCGTGAACATTGATGCAGACTTGTTTACGGCAGTCCGCGTCAGGTATGAAAAAAACGTATGGGCTAAGCCGCAGATGGTGGTGTATGTCAACGCTCCGTCGCTTGCCGATGTCCGCCGTGCGTTGCCGGCTGTAATCCGTCAGGTTTCGGGGTTGCTGACCCGTGCGGAGATGAACGCCGAGATAGCGAAGCTGAACAGTGTGCACAACGACGAAGCCTCCGCCAGGGTAGGCGGGATGTTCGGCTATGGCGTCAAAATACCGGCGGATATGAAGTCGAGTAAGCAGGGAAAGCATTTCGTGTGGTTTTCCAACAACGCCGCAAGCGGGATGAAGAATGTCTGCGTGTATTCATATCCCGGAATGAACCTCGACGCCGGGCGTGCCTTGGCCGCTCGTGACAGCGTGATGCGCGCCAACATACCAGGCGAACGCCAAGGGATGTATATGCAGACGGCGTGGCGCACGGTGGAGTCGGGCGTTGTTAAGGAGAATGGGCGCACGATGATGGTTTGCCGCGGATTGTGGGAGATGCACGGCGACGCCATGGGCGGCCCGTTCGTGTCGCACTCGGTCGTTGACACTGCCAACCGAAGGGTGGTGGTGGCCGAAGCGTTCATTTACGCCCCGGACATAAAAAAGCGTAACCTTATGCGCCAAGTCGAGGCGGCGTTGTACACCTTGAAGAAGTTGGAAAAGTGAGGTGACGTATATTAGAAGAATGTTAAAGACTAAGACCGGGGCACAGTCGCGCAGGCTGCGTATGCGCCCCGACAACATAACTCCATAATTATTAAAACATAAATGACAATGGAAAACAGTAAAATACGTGTGGCGATAACCCACGGAGACACTAACGGGATAGGTTATGAGGTGATATTTAAGACGTTTGCCGACCCGGCCATGCTTGAGTTGTGCACGCCTATCATTTACGGTTCGCCTAAGGTGGCGGCGTATCACCGCAACGCCCTTGGCATACAGGCGAATTTTACGATAATCAATTCGGCTGAAGACGCCCACAGCGGGAAACTGAACCTCCTGACCACGTTCGAGGAAGAGGTTAAAGTGGAACTCGGCAACCCGTCGAAAGAAGCCGGGGTGGCGTCGCTCAAGGCTCTTGACAGGGCTATGGAGGATTATAAGAAGGGATTGTTTGACGTCCTTGTGACAGCCCCGATTAACAAGAACAACATACAGGGCGGCGACTTCCACTTTCCCGGCCACACCGAATATCTTGAAGAAAAAGCCGGCGACGGCAATCAGTCGTTGATGATATTGCTCAACGACGTTATGCGTGTGGCCCTTGTCACCACCCATTTGCCGATAAAAGACGTAGCCCAGGCGATAACGAAAGAACGCATAGTAGAGAAGGCGAAGATTTTCAACACTTCGTTGAAGCGCGATTTCCGTATCTCGAATCCCCGCATAGCAGTGCTTGCGCTCAATCCTCATGCCGGCGACGGCGGACTGCTTGGCACCGAGGAACAGGAGATCATCGCTCCGGCTGTCAAGGAATTGTCAGACAGCGGCGTTTATGTTTTCGGCCCGTATGCGGCCGATGGCTTTTTCGCACGTGGCATTTATGAGTCGTTTGACGGCGTGCTTGCAATGTACCACGACCAAGGCCTTGCCCCGTTTAAGGCTCTCGATCGTGGCGACGGCGTAAACTTCACCGCCGGATTGCCTATCGTTCGCACTTCTCCCGATCACGGCACGGCGTATGAGATAGCCGGGAAGAACGTTGCCGACGAAAACTCTTTCCGTCAAGCTGTCTATTTGGCTTTGGACGTTTTCCGCCATCGTGCCGAATACGACGAGCCGCTTGCCAACCCGCTGCCAAAGTTGTACCACGAGAAGCGTGACGACAGCGAGAAGACAAGGTTTAACATCCCGAAAGCGAAAAACGGGAATAATTAAGAATTAAGAGTTAAGAATTAAAAATTAAGAAAATCACCCTTCGAGGATAAAGCATATTTTCTTAATTTTTAATTCTTAACTCTTAATTCTTAATTCTTTTACTCTTTTGCTATGAAAAAGAAGTACCAGAATATGTTTTTCCTTTTCGGCATTGTCGTTCTTGTGATAATGCTGACACAGCTCGACTACCACGAGGTGTGGAGCGGGTTAAGGAGTGCGGGGTATTGGTTTTTCGCCGTGTTGGCGTTGTGGGGATTGCTTTATGTGTTCAATACGGCCACGTGGCACATCATTCTTAAGAGTGGCGGCAGGACCAATGTAAATTTCTTCTGGCTTTATAAGATTACGGTTTCAGGTTTCGCACTTAATTACACCACGCCCTGCGGACTGATGGGCGGCGAACCTTACCGCATAATGGCGTTGTCGCCGAAGGTTGGTGCGGAGCGCGCCTCGTCGTCGGTCATCCTTTACGCCATGACGCACATATTCAGTCATTTCATCTTTTGGCTGCTTTCCATCCTTATTTATATTTTAACCGAACCGCTTGGCAATTTCATTGTCAACGTAGTCCTTGCGGCGGCTTGTGCGTTTTGCATTCTCGGCGTGTGGTTCTTTGTAAAAGGCTACAGAAAAGGCATGGCCGTCAGGCTGATGCGCTTCGTGCGCCATATTCCTGGTCTGAAACGCTGGGCGCGTGGTTTCATAGAGAAACACAAAGAGCAGCTTGACACCATCGACAGCCAGATTGCCGCCCTGCACAACCAGAACCGCAAGTCGTTCGTCTCGGCCGTTACGCTTGAACTGGCTTGCCGTTTTTGTTCGGCGTTTGAGATAATGTTCATCCTGCTTGTCCTCAACATCGACGCCACCTTTGCCCAATGCGTCCTGATACTCGCTTTCACCAGTCTGTTCGCCAACCTCCTGTTTTTCCTTCCTTTGCAGCTTGGCGGGCGCGAGGGCGGTTTCCTTATGTCTACGGCCAGTCTTGCCTTGCCTGCCGGGGCGGGCATATTCGTCGCCTTGATAGTCCGCATCCGTGAGCTTGTCTGGACTGCCATCGGCCTGTTGCTCATCAATATGGAAAAGAAACGGAAATGACGTAACACATTTTGCAAGCGTTATGTCGTTATTCATCAGCCTTGACTTTATTCCCTTAATTCCTAAAAAACGCACATTTCAGGGCAGAATGTTTGCAAGTTTGTAAGAATTTCGTAAATTTGCTGTCAGAACAGGTGTAATGCAGCCATAAGGCGTGTACGTTCGGGGAGAGTAAATCTGGCAGTTTTTCAACCTATGACAATGAACGTAGCGTTTTTCGTATGCGTTGCATTTGACGCCTTGATAGATACCAAACTTAAAAACACGCCCATGAAACAACTGACACAATCGATATATACACTCATCGTTTGCCTTTCGGCATTCATATTCTTGTCATCGGGCACACCGCCCGGTGACGCTTTGCGCGCGGAAGGCGAACATTATTATTACTGCGAATATTGCGGACACAGGTTCACGTCAGTCCGCCTGCTCACCTCCGCCACTTGTCCGCGCCATCCCGACGGCTCAAACAAAGGCCGCCACAAGCTCTATGAAGGCACGGAAAAGAAGCAATACACCTGCAAATATTGCGGCCACAAGTTCCCCTCGATAATGGTAATGACCAGCGGCACGTGTGTTAATCATCCAAAAGGGTCGAACAAAGGAAGGCACGCCCCGGCGTTGTAAAAAAGATGGTTGGGTAAAAGCGCATATATTGGTATGCCGATGCTGTCAAACAGGGTGACAAGGAGGGCGGCCCGTATGCTTGGGCGAATTACGTCACAGACTTGGTGAAACTGAATTAATGGGTGTATTATTCGCCGCTGACTGGTAAGATTGTCATTGACAGCTGGCACCCGACTTACACTGGCGACACCCACGAAAAAATGTACACCGACATGATGATGAACGTAGAGGACGCCTTGGCGAAAATCAGATAACTACATTTGTTATTTTGAAATTCATCTTTCATTTTCGTAATTTAGAGTGTGTCAAATTTAGGAATATGCCCAACGAGGGGGTATTCAGCTGGCGTTTAATTTCAAAAACAAAGTTATGCCATCCATAAGGTTTGCGGATGAACCCTACAGGGGTGCGTCGTATTTTGATACACCAAAAATTTAGGTGAATATATACGACAATACCCTTGTCGTTATGTTTATTTAACATTTGATTGCATCTCATTGTTACACAGTTAGTTACATTTTTATAAGGCCAGAATACAGCGGTTTTTAGCCGTTTTTCGTCATTTCGCCAAAACTTGCCAAAGTTAATAAACCCAACCCAAATACTGGTTGGCTTATGGATAATCTTAACTTTGACGAGTTTAACTCGATGTTTGACTTCTATTCGACATTCCCGACAGAGGAAAGCTGCATCGCCTACCTCGAATATAAACGTTGGCCGAATGGAGTGGTGTCGCCCTATGACCCAACGTCAAAGGTTTACTGCCGTGGCGATGGTAAATACCGTTGCAAGAACACAGGAAAGAACTTCAATGTCCGTATCGGAACTATATTTGAGGAAACTAAACTACCGCTGCGCAAATGGTTTCTTGCTATTTATCTTTTATGCAACCACAAGAAAGCTATTTCATCCCTACAATTATCAAAGGACATTACCGTAACGCAAAAGACTGCGTGGTATCTTTTACAGAAAATCCGCAGGACGTTCCACTTCGTGCAAAGGGTGAAACTTGACGGTGAGGTGGAGCTTGACGAGACTTTTGTTGGCGGAAAGAACAAAAACCGCCATTGGAACAAGAAGTTCAAGAAATGCCAGGGAAGGAGCTTTAAGGACAAAGTGCCCGTCATGGGTATGCTTCAGCGTGGCGGTAACGTAGTGTGCCGTGTCATCCGTGACACAACCGTAAAATCGCTAACCGCTCCGATACTTAGGACGGTAAAGCGTACCGCCACGCTCTTTACTGACGAGTGGGACGGCTACCGTGTCGTAAGGAAAGTCTACAAGTCCAAGATGGTAAACCACGGAAAGGGCAAGTACGTTGACGGTGACGCACATACCAATACGATAGAAGGCTTTTGGGGCAACTACTGCAAGCGTGTGATAAATTGCATATACAACCATATCAGCCGTAAGTACATGCAGCGGTATTTTGACGAGTTCTGCTTCCGCTACAATTTCCGCAAGGTTACTAACGGCGAAAGGTTTAGCACGGTTATCGCCCATGCGAATATCCGCATAACCCAAGAACAAATTAAACGGTAAAAGATATGAAAAATAAGAAAGACAAAGGTTACATTCCCCTTCTGGACGATACGACGGCAGAGGAGCAAAAGAGGATGAAGGCTGAAAAGCCTGTGAACTTCGATAAGGTTATGACCGCTATATTGAGTTATAAGCCTAAGAAAAAGAAGTAATTTTTCGCAGCTATAAATAAACGTTCACGGATAATATGTCCTGAATATAACAGCGGTATGTATTCCGTTAATCGTGCCACTACCTATACGGCGTTCATCGAAATTCATACTATTGGGGTCGTAATTAAAGCAGATAGTCAGTAACTTTACGCCAAAGTTATTACGAAAGAATATTTTAATATTATTTGAATTGTTGTTCATAATCATAATTCTTTAGTTTCCACTGCAAATATACAAAGAATTTCATGAACAACCAAAACGGAGGTATCTGTGAAGATACCTCCGTTTGCTTTATAACATTATAAAATGCTGGTTTTCTCGTCTTGTTAAATAGTACTAATATTTATGGCTTGCTTTCTTTCCGCTTTTTAATGACCTTTTTAGCCCTTTCCAACTCTGTAGAAGTGAAACCTATATTCTTCAATCCACTATATCCACAACGCTCGTAAACTCCATATATGAAATTCTCGCTATATTTTGGATATTTCTCAAGCGAATACAATATTTCTCTTCCCTTGCCAGCCAATATATCGCTATAAGAAAGTAATTCGCTATTGGCCGAATAAAAGACGGTGAGTCCATATCCACTGCCGTATAAACATTCATTAGATATTTTTTCGGCCATCGATTTTGTTACAAGGGGTTGTGATTTTGAAGTGGCCTTTTTCTGTGCAAATACGTTGCAGTTGTTATATAAGCCAAATAACAACAATATAAGAAGTATCTTTTTCATGATTATATCGTTTTTAGGATGGTACATTATTTATTGCGCTTAAAAATTATGTTCTGGAAAACTCCGTCATCAATATCTTGGATTAAACAACGCTTAACTCCTTTTACATAAGTTACTTGCGGGACACTTACACCATTCCCAAGCGTTACCCATTCAATCTTACCAGTGTATTTATATCCAAGGCTTTTTAGGTCGTCTACTACCCGGCCTTGATAATACCCTCCAATTAAGAACGTGACCTGTTTGATACGCTTATCCGTTTTGCTATATGCGTCTATTGAAGCCATAAGCGAAGTAAATCTGTCCTCTCCTAACATTGACGAAGCGTGTGTCTGTGGAGACTGTGAAAGATAGTCGGGATTAAGGACTAAGCCGTTTTGCTTGAAAATCTGCTTCGCAGTAGCAAAATTGTTCTTGTCTAAGATGGAGTTTCCAACATCTACAACTGAAAGTACTTGTCCCCAAGTACAGATGCTGCAAATAATCGCAGCGAAAATCAATAAACACTTTTTCATAATGGCGAATTTTACAAGGTTTCCCCTCGGGCAGGGTGTGGGGAGTTAAACAACGTTATTGTTTATAGAAAGTGGGCTGCCATCCCTGCACCCTTGTAGGCATCGCCAAACGCCCGAATACACGCACGGATAGGCAGCCCACATTATATGAGCTGTCTCCGTGCCTCGTGTATCCTTAATGAGTTTTGGCGAATTTCACAAGATGTGAGGCACTATCTATATTTCCTCAAAAACTTTGTCTTTTAAGACGTTGCAAAGATAAGAAAATTTTGTAACTTTGCATCAAAAAATATACGAAATTATGGAAGAAATAATGAGTAACAGTTTTGTCGAAACAAAAACTACCCCAAAAGAATATTTTAGGGTGACGAGTGCAAACAATCCTCAGTTTGTTGACCTTACAGATATAAATAGGCGGAAGGTAACAAAACCACTTTCTGATTTATTACCAGTAACCGACCCTGAGAAGCTAAACGAATTGGAGCAGATATTCAAACAATACTGACCCATTCGCTGTCTTTATCTTTCTTTATTGCAACGGCTTTTCCTCCTTCCATCCTAACTCCATAAAGGTGTTGATTATATGGGAAATATATAGGGTCAAGTAAATTATAGTAAATTTCTTCAGAAACTCCGCCGTAGCGATTATGAAACTCAACTACAACTTGGGGGTCATCAAAAGACGTTCCTAATTCCTTCGCAATGTCATGCAAACGAATTATGATTTGTCTCATTTCATTATTATCCATAATTATTCCATTGTTAATTTTCTATAATAACTTTGGAACTCTATTAGCGTTTTGAACTTATTATAATCAAATTTCGCATTAACTAAGCGTTCAAAAGCCTTTATAACTGGCAAATCCAAACTAAATCTTATTGCTTCCTCTATTTCGTTAGGTTTCTTAGCAAAAGTTTTCTTTCCGCCTATAATCTCTTCCAATAATCGGGTTAGGACTTCTACGGAAACGGATTTATATGCTTGCTCCTCGTTTATCTCCTTATCGGTAAACAAGTGTGCGTCCACGGGCTTTTCCTCTGTTGTAAAGCTCTCGTAGAAGCAGTAGCGGTCATTCCTTCGGGCTTCTACGTTTATCTTCGTTACGCCTTCATCGTCTATCTGTTCTAAGGTGATGTTTACTATCGCTCTGTCCATTATTCTTGCTCTAAATGTTAAAGTTATGTTAAAGTCGCCGTTTTGCGAAAATTCTGTGTGCTTCATGGTTATAAGATAGGTAAGTAGCAACAAACAAGGAAAAGATGAAATTTTTAATAATGAACAAGAATATAAATAGGCTCATAAAAGCCAAAAGAGTTTCCGTTAAGATGGGGAGGCTCTATTGCATAGTGGACGATAATGGTCGTAAACACTATGCTTTAGAGCAAATCCCTGTCATTAAAAAGTAATTCATCTTTCCTTGTTTGTTGCTACTTTATTATTTTGTTAGGGGCTAAACCCAATAACCTCACCTTATTTATACTTGTTTAAGTTCCATACTCATTTTCCTATTCTCCTATTGTTTTGTAATGTCACGGTGGTTAGGGTATTGTCGTAAATATACTCCAAAATTTAATGATAGGTTTGGTTTTAATGTCACAATGTCACCGCGCTGTTCAATATGCTGACAACCAACAGGTTGCATTGTGACGTTGACAAAATTCCACTTTCACCATTGTCACAAGTCAGGATATGTGACAATGGTGAAAAGGGACGCCTCTTAATGTCACAATGCAATGCCGTGACTTTTAACGCTTTGCATCGTATTGTGACGTTGTGATATTAAACCTCAATCGGTCATTTTGACCGTATAAGTCACGTGAGTTTGGTTTGAGAAAGCAAGGGCGGCGTTTCGCATTGTTTTTATATGTATCTTTTATTTTCTTCTCATCCAAAATAATCACGAATGAACCTGTTTACCGCTTTTTATGATGCAAAAGGACGCAAATCGCACGCTGAAAAGCCGTCTTTTAGCGTGCGATTGACGACGTGTTGCAAAGTGGCTGATAATCAGGCGGTTGTGAGGCGGTGACGAATTGTTTGCAAAAAGATGCCAAAATTTTGCACCATCTGCCGTGCTTTGGCATACCGTGGGTTTACCTTTGCGTCAGAAACAATGATGAAAGGGAAAGAAAGATGAGAAACTTGAAATTGAAAACGGAAACGAAAGACGTGGCGGTGGAGGTTAAGAAGAATGAACGGCTGACGCTGCTCGGCGCGATAGAGCAGATTGTTGAGCTGTCGGAAGACTCTAACCTAAGCGATGATTTTTACGCGAAAGCAAAGAGATATGTCAACTACGTAAGCCGCAAACTCGGCGTGAGCAAGGTGCAGGCAGTGATGATGTCGCTGTTCGTTGACAACTGCAACGATTACCGCATTGAGCTGCGCCAGCTGGCGTCGCACTTGGGGTGCCGCACGGTGCGCATAATAAAGTACGGTGCGGAGATTGACGACTTGGTGAGGCGCAAGATGTTGTGCTGCCGTCGCGACCGCGACTCGGTGGCCTACCGTGTGCCGCCGGAGGTTGTAGAGGCGTTCAAGCGCAACGAGGCTTTCGTGGCGGCGGAGCCTAAGAACCTGACGTGCGACGAGCTGTTCGGCGTGCTTGAAGACCTCTTTGACAGCCGCGAGCGCGAGGAACTGTCGTATGACGACCTCGTTTACGAATTGATTACGCTGTTCAACAACAACAGCAATTTGGAGTTTGTCAGGCAGTTGCGCCGTTACGGCATGCTGCGCGACGGCGACATAACGACAGTGGGGCTGCTGTTCATCTGCATGGCCAACATTTTCGTCAACAATGACGACGACAACATCGTGCCCCACCAGTTTGAAGACGTGTTCAGGGTGAAAAGCACGGCGCGCAGGCTGAAAAACGAACTGTCGCACGGCGAGAACGAGTTGCAGGAGAAAGGTCTCGTAGAATTTGCCAACGACGACGGCTTCGCCGACCGCAACGCTTACCGCCTGACGGCCAAGGCCAAGCAGGAGGTGCTGACCGAACTGAACATCAACCTCGCCAAGGCCGTAAGCTCGAAGGAGCTGATACGCCACGGCGACATTGCCGAAAAACGCCTGTTCTACAACGAGCGCGAGAGCCGGCAGGTAAGCCAGTTGGCCGAACTGCTTGACGAAAAGCGTTACGCCGAGGTGTGCGGACGACTCAAGGCCGCCGGCATGCGCACGGGCTTCGCCTGCCTGTTCTACGGCGCGCCTGGCACGGGCAAGACAGAGACCGCCCTGCAACTGGCACGGCAGACCGGGCGCGACATAATGCAGGTGAACTTCGCCGAGATGAAAAGCTGCTGGGTAGGGGAGAGCGAGAAGAACGTCAAGGCTCTGTTCGACCGTTACCGCGCGCTCGCCGCCGACGCCGCCAAGGCGCCCATCCTGCTGTTCAACGAGGCCGACGCACTGATAGGTAAACGCCAGGAAGGGGCGGAGCGAGCCGTTGAGAAAATGGAGAACACCATTCAGAACATCATCTTGCAGGAGATGGAGCGGCTCGACGGCATACTGATAGCCACGACCAACCTGACGCAGAACATGGACAAGGCCTTTGAACGCCGCTTCCTTTATAAAATAGAGTTCGGCAAGCCGTGCGCCGAAGCCAAGCGCGCCATCTGGCAGGCCATGATGCCGGGGCTGGGCGACGCCGACGCCAAGGAGCTGGCCGAGAGTTACGACTTCAGCGGAGGCCAGATAGAGAACATCGCACGTAAGCACACGATAAGCACCATACTCTACGGTGAAGCCAAAGCCGGGCTTGGCAGCATCAAGGAGCTGTGCGACGATGAGCTGATAGCCAAAAGGGAAACGCAAAAGCGGAAGATTGGATTTTAGGAAAAGGTGAGAAGGTGAAAAAGTGAAACGGTAAAAAGGTGAAACGGTAAAAAGGTAAAACAGTAAAAAGGTAAAACAGTAAAAAGGTAAAACAGTAAAAAGGTAAAACAGTAAAATTGGTAAAGGTAAAAGCGGTGGAAAAGTAAAACTCTTGGCATTTTTTACTTTTTTACCGTTTTACTTTTTTACCTTTGAAATAAAATGCGTAATTTTGTCAGCTAAATGAACACTACTGAACTGCAGAAAGTAAAACAGCGGTACAATATCGTCGGCAACAGCGACGGATTGAACCGCGCTCTCGACGTGGCCTTGCAGGTGGCGCCGACCGACTTGTCGGTGCTGATAATCGGCGAAAGCGGCGTGGGCAAAGAGATTATCCCGCGCATAATCCACGACAACTCGCCGCGCCGGAGGGAGAAATATTTTGCGATAAACTGCGGTTCGATACCCGAAGGCACGATAGACAGCGAACTGTTCGGCCACGAGAAAGGCTCGTTCACCGGAGCGATAGGGGAGAGCGAGGGCTATTTCGGCGTGGCCAACAAGGGCACGATATTCCTCGACGAGGTTGGCGAGCTGCCCCTCGCCACGCAAGCCCGCCTGCTGCGCGTGCTTGAGACGGGAGAATATATCCGCGTAGGCGGCCAGAAGATAATGAAGACCGACGTGCGCATAGTGGCGGCCACGAACGTGAACATGCGCAAGGCGATAAGCGAAGGGCGCTTCCGTGAAGACCTGTATTACAGGCTCAACACCATACCTATACAGATGCCGCCGCTGCGCGACCGGGGCGAGGACATCATCCTGCTGTTCCGCCTGTTCGCCATGCAGATGGCCGAGAAGTACCGCCTGCCGAAAATCACCCTGACAGACGAGGCCAAGGCCATAATGATGAAATACAAATGGCCGGGCAACGTAAGGCAGCTGAAGAACATCACCGAGCAAATGTCGGTGTTGAGCGAAAACCGCGTGATAGACGGCGACGCCATACACAAGTTCATCCCCGAAGACGCCGAGAGCACACAGCTCGCCACAATATCGCCAGCGGGCGGCAGCCACTCGTTCGAGAGCGAGCGCGAGATATTGTATAAAATCTTATACGAGCTGCGCGGCAACGTGAGCGACCTGCGCCGCGAGCTGAACAGCCTCAGAAAGCAGATTGACTCAACACACGGCCAAGCCGTAGGGGCTGCCGACGCGGCCCTGCCACGGATAATATCGACCCAAGACGCAGGCGTAAGCCAAGGGCAACGCCCCGCGCCCGCCGTGCAAGACGCCGTGGCCGAGGAAATATCAGAGCCCGAAAGCCTGAACCTTGAGGACCTAGGGCGGCAGATGGTGGAGAAAGCCCTCGAACGCAACGGCGGCAACAGGAAGAAGGCCGCCAAGGAATTAGGCATATCAGACCGTACCCTTTACCGGAGGATAAAGCAATATGGACTTGACAAATAAGAAAACTTCCCGCCTGAAAATGGCCGTGGCGGCGGTTGCCGTGGCGGCGGTTGCCGTGGCCTTGGTGTCGTGCAGCGTGTCGTACAAGTTCAACGGCGCGAGCATCGACTACTCTAAGACGAAGACGATACAGATAGCCGACTTCCCGATACGTTCGAGCTACGTCTGGGCGCCGATGGCGAGCATCTTCAACAATGAGCTGAAAGACATCTTCGCCAACAACACGCGCCTGATACAGGTGCGCAACAACGGAGACCTCAAGATAGAAGGCGAGATAACGCAATACTCGCAGCGCAACAAGGCCGTGACGGCGGAGGGAACGTCGGCGCAGGCGGAGCTGTCGATGACGGTGAACGTAAGGTTCACGAACAACGCCAACCACAACGAAGACTTCGAACGGCAGTTTACGGCCACGACGTCGTTTGAGACCACGCAGTCGTTCACAGCCGTGCAAGAGGAACTCGTGACGCAGATGGTAGAAGACATAACCGACCAGATATTCAACGCCACCGTGGCAAATTGGTAAAGACATGAACGTGACGGACCTGGAGCAACTCATCAAACACCCTGAGCTGATGGACAAGGAAACGCTGTACGACCTGCGTTCCCTCCTTGCCTTGTACCCGTATTTCCAGACCGTCAGGCTGTTGCTGCTGCAAAACCTTTACCTGCTGCACGACCCCACGTTTGATGAAGAACTAAGGCGCTCGGCCGTGTATGTAACAGACCGCGAGGTGGTGTTCAACCTCGTAGAGGCCGCCCATTATAGGCTGCGTGTTTCCGAAAAAGAGCAGCAAAAGCCGGAGCCGGGTTCGAGCAAGACGTCCGGCGGAAGCCGTACAATATCGCTTATAGACCAGTTCCTTGACTCCATTCCGGCGGAAACTTCCGGCGGCGACGCGGAGCGCGGCAAGAAGAAGCGCAAGCCTACGCCGGCAGATGCGGCTATAGACTATGTGGCATACCTGCTTGAAACCGAAGGCGACGGCGGCGAACAGCCGCAAACCGGCGGCGAGGCCATGAAAGGGCAAGACTTGATAGACAACTTCATCAACAACGACGGCGGCAAGATAGAGCTGAAAGACGAGCCGGAGTATTTGCCTGAAATAGAAAATAACGAGAAAAAAGAGGGCGACGAGAAGTATTTTACCGAAACGCTGGCCCAGATATACATACGCCAAGGGCGATATTCAAAGGCTTTGGAAATTATTAAGCGTTTAAATTTGAATTATCCAAAAAAAAATGCTTACTTTGCAGACCAAATCCGTTTCTTGGAAAAGTTGATAATAAATAATAAATATAAGTAAAAGCAATGTACACATTATTTGTAATTTTAATCGTACTGGCGGCACTGCTTATGATAGGGATAGTGCTGATACAGGAATCTAAGGGCGGCGGACTCGCCTCTAATTTTTCATCGTCAAACCAGATTATGGGCGTGCGCAAGACAACCGACGTAATCGAGAAGACTACATGGGGGCTTGCAATAGCCATGGTTGTATTAAGCGTTGTTTGCGCTTACGTAGCTCCGAAGGCCATCACTTCGGAAAGCGTGATTGAGCGTAACGCTACCGAACAGCAGCAGACCAATCCTAACAACCTGCCGGGCTTCGGTGCAAGCCAGACAAAGCAGGCAGCTCCCGCAAAGTCGGGTGAGGGTGCTAAAGAAGCAGCTCCGGCCGCTCCGAAAGCTCCGCAGACACCTGCAAATTAAACATAAAGATAAAAAAGTACGGGATTTATTTGGCTGTTTCAAATAAATCCCGTACCTTTGCACTCGCTTTGACACGGTAACGTGTTCTCAGCAGACATGGTGGATGTAGTTCAGTTGGTTAGAGCGTCAGATTGTGGTTCTGAATGTCGTGGGTTCGAGCCCCACCCTCCACCCTCAAGAAAGTAGTCGCTAAATCCTTGCAAAGCAAGAGTTTGGCGATTTTTATTTTATTTAAAATCAACTCCCGCCATATCTGCCCCACATTCGATTTTTATGCTATTATGCTCGTCCATCGGGCTGGTTGTCTTCCGTTGTGTGGATGTTCGGCATTGTGTAGTCAATTATTTATCGACGCATCTTTACTAAATTTTTTGCGTGAAACATTTGGATTTGTTTAAATTCAAATCAGTCAGAAGCCTAATGACTTATTTGTGTAAAAATGAAGAAACGCCAAATGACTGATGAACAATCGTTTGGCGTTTCTTCATGTGGTACCACCAGGAATCGAACCGGGGACACAAGGATTTTCAGTCCTTTGCTCTACCAACTGAGCTATGGCACCA
>CALUGU010000058.1 GCA_944320255.1 uncultured Prevotella sp.
GCGTCTGCGCCTGCGTTTGTATGGGTTTCTGTGCCATAACGCTGCAAAAGTAATATTTTTTAGGTGAAGAGTGAAGAGTGAAGAGTGAAAAATAAAAAAAAGTCCCCAAAGCCTCCCCGAAGAAGCCCCCGAAGCCCCCTCCCGACCTCCCCGAAGAAGCCCCTCCCAACCTCCCCAAGGGGAGGCTTTAGATAGCATTGCCAACCAATCCCCTCCCCTTGGGGAGGTTGGGAGGGGGCTTCGGGGGCTTCTTCGGGGGCTTTGTGGCGGGTTCTTTTCATTAAAAATAAATTAAATATCATTAAATTACCCCCCCCCGAATGCAAAAAATTGTATCTTTGCAATATTATTGACATATTGGCACACGTCCACGGCTGCGGCTTGGGCGTTGCGTGTGCGATGAGAATGAGAAATTTAAACTAATTTAAACTACTAATGTCTTAGTCTGCCGGCCGCCGCTGGTAAAAGGGCGGCGGCGCGGCTATGAGTAAATGTAAAGCAATGAGTAACAAAGGATTTGAAGATTCGGATGTGTTCAAGAAGCGCAGCTTGAACTCGGCCAGGAACCGCAAGCGTATGGCCAAGATAGTCACAGTGGTG
Source organism: uncultured Prevotella sp. (assembly GCA_944320255.1). Taxonomy (GTDB): domain Bacteria; phylum Bacteroidota; class Bacteroidia; order Bacteroidales; family Bacteroidaceae; genus Prevotella. The sequence goes on from CALUGU010000058.1 coordinate 601, forward strand.
CTTGAAGTGCTTGCAGTGTTGGTTGTGGCGTGGGTTGTCTACGCATACTTTTTCGAGTGACGCCCACGCCTTTTCCCGTTTCCGGCGCGCCGCGGCGCGCTGTCTTGCGCGGGGTGGTTTAACGGCTTCCGGGCCGTCTTGTGGCACGTATTGCAACCCGTTGGTTTCCAGCGCGTTGCAATACGTGCCTTTTTATGTCGCAAAACGTGGCGAAACGGAAGGCAAGAAGCCGTAAATGGAAAGCCCAAAAAGAAACAAGCAAGCCCCCGAAGCCCCCTCCCGACCTCCCCAAGGGGAGGGGATTGGTTGGCAAGGCTATCTAAAGCCTCCCCTTGGGGAGGTCGGGAGGGGGCTTGTTAAATCTTTCCCCCGTAGCAGAGGTCGCCGGCGTCGCCGAAGCCGGGCACGATGTACTTGTGCTCGTTCATTCCGGGGTCGATGGCGGCGCACCACACGGTGGTCTTGTCGTCGGGGAAGGTGCGCCTTACGTGCTCGATGCCCTCCGGTGCGGCTATGACGCAGGCCACGTGGATGCGCTTGGGCGTGCCGCGGGTGAGAAAGGCTCGGTAGCCCAGCTCCATCGAGCCGCCCGTGGCCAGCATCGGGTCGGCTATGATGAGCGTCTTGCCGTCGATTGACGGCGTGGCGAGGTATTCCACGTGTATGCCCACCTCGGTGTGCCCCTCGTCCTTGTATTCGCGGTAGGCGCTGACGAAGGCGTTGCCGGCGCGGTCGAACACGTGCAGGAAGCCGTTGTGGAAGGGCAGTCCGGCGCGGAATATCGTGGCCAGTATCACCTTGTCCTTGGGCACGTTGACGGATGCCGTGCCCAGCGGCGTCGTCACGTCGCGCCGTTCATAGTCGAGCGTCTTGCTTATCTCGTAGGCCATCATTTCGCCCACGCGCGTGATGTTGTTGCGGAACAGCAGCCTGTTCTGCTGGTATTCGCGGTCGCGCATCTCCGCCATGTACTGGTTTACGATGGTGTTCTGCTTGCTAAGGTCGATTATTTGCATTGTCGTGTTTTTTCCGGCAAAGATAGTGAAAAGATTGCAAAAAGGGCGGCCACGCCGCCCTTTTTGCAATCTTTTCAGCAGACAAGCAGTCAGCAGACAAGCGGTTGCCGCCACGGCTTATCAGGCTAATCAGGCCTATTGGGCTAATTTGCCTAATAAGCCCAATAAGCCCAATATGCCAAATAAGCCCAATAAGCCTAATAAGCCAAATAAGCAAATAAGCCAAATAGGCCCAATAGCCTAATGCCCCAATTTCCCCATTGCTCTTATTATTATTTTGTCGTTACCTATAAAAACATTATCTTTGCAGCCAGAACTTAATAATTATTAAATTTAGAAGAATTTGCAAGGGAGGTGTATCATAACGGGCAAGCATCCATTGTAGGGACATAATTTATTATGTCCGCACGTTTCGTGAGAAACGTATTTCGCTGACATACAGGTAATAAAAACGCTCTTCCAGAGCGTGCGGACATAATGAATTATGTCCCTACAAGGGCGATATTCCTAATCTTGAGGCACCCTCCGGCTTTTGACATAACAGATGAAAGAATTCCTGCAAGTATTGCGCCGCTTCGTGCCGCCGTATAAGAAATACCTGGCACTGTCGGTGGTGTTCAACATCCTCTCGGCGGTGCTGAACGTGTTTTCGTTCATGACCATCATACCCATCCTGCAGATACTCTTCCAGACGGGCGAGGCCACGCGGACAGTGGAGCTGGCTCCCTGGGACTGGGGCAACCTGATGGACACCTTCGTCAACCGCATGGAGTACGCCGCCTCGTGGCTCATCTCCGCCTACGGCGAAACGTCGGCACTGCTGGCCATAGGCCTGTTCCTCGCCTTCGCCACGCTGCTCAAGACGGGCGCCTACTTCCTCTCCTCGGCCACGATAATACCGATACGCACGGGCGTGGTGCGCGACATACGCAACCAGCTCTACCGCAAGATAACGTCGCTGCCGCTGGGCTTCTTCTCGGAGGAGCGCAAGGGCGACATCATAGCCCGCATGAGCGGCGACGTGCAGGAGATTGAGACGTCCATCATGTCTTCATTAGACATGCTGTTCAAGAACCCCATACTCATCCTGTTCTACTTCGCCACGCTGTTGATGATCAGCTGGCAGCTGACGCTCTTCACGCTCATCTTCGTGCCGCTGATGGGGTGGGTGATGGGCTCCGTGGGCCGCAAGCTCAAGCAGAAGTCCATCAAGGCGCAGGCTCTCTGGAGCGACACGATGAGCCAGGTGGAGGAGACCCTCGGCGGGCTGCGCATCATCAAGGCCTTCTGCGCCGAGGAGAAGATGAACGAGCGGTTCAACCGCGTCAACTCCGACTACCGCGACAACATCCTCCGCGTAAACACCCGCCAGCAGATGGCCCACCCCATGAGCGAGTTCCTCGGCACGCTGATGATAGTCATCGTGCTCTGGTTCGGCGGCATGCTCGTGCTCGGCGGCAAAGGCCTTAGCGGCCCCACGTTCATCTACTACATGGTGATACTTTACAGCATCATCAACCCCCTGAAGGAGTTCTCCAAGGCCGGCTACAACATACCCAAGGGCCTCGCCTCGATGGAGCGCGTGGACAAGATACTCCGCGCCGAGAACGACATCAAGGAGCCTGAACATCCCGTGCGCGTCAGCGGGTTCAACTCCAAGATAGAGTTCCGCGACGTGTCGTTCCGCTACGGCGACAAGTGGGTGCTGCGCCACGTCAACCTCACCATAGAGAAGGGCAAGACGCTCGCCATAGTGGGCCAGAGCGGCGGCGGCAAATCCACGCTCGTCGATCTAATCCCCCGCTACTACGACGTGCAGGAGGGCGAGGTGCTCATCGACGGCGTTAACGTCAAGGACATGGCCCTGCACTCCCTGCGCGGGCTGATAGGCAACGTAAACCAGGAGGCCATACTCTTCAACGACTCGTTCCGGGGCAACATAGCCTTCGGCGTCAGCGACGCCACGCAGGAGCAGATAGAGGCCGCCGCCAGGATAGCCAACGCCCACGACTTCATTATGGAGACCGAGCACGGCTACGACACCAACATCGGCGACCGCGGCAGCCGGCTCTCCGGCGGGCAGCGGCAGCGCGTGAGCATAGCCCGCGCCATACTCAAGAACCCGCCCATACTGATACTCGACGAGGCCACGTCGGCACTCGACACCGAGAGCGAACGCTTAGTGCAGCAGGCCCTGGAACGCCTGATGAAGACGCGCACCACCGTGGCCATAGCCCACCGCCTCTCAACCATCAAGAACGCCGACGAGATATGCGTCATCCACGAGGGACAGATCGTGGAGCGCGGCACCCACGACGAGCTGCTCGCCCGCGACGGCTACTACAAGAAACTCAACGACATGCAGAAAACGTGATTAAAAGCAGACAAGCAGACGAGTGACAAGCAAACAAGCTGATTTGCCTTGTCTGCTCGTCAGCTGTGAACTCGTCTGCTCGTCTGCTGTGAACTTGTCAACTAAAAAAGAACAATGAAACTTCTACAACCACTGGCATACGCGGCGTTCTACCTCGTTTCGCTGCTTCCCTACAGGGCGCTTTACGTCCTGGCGGACGTGCTCCACGTCATCGTCTACGACGTGGCCCGCTACCGCCTGAAGGTCGTCAGGCGCAACCTCGCCACGTCGTTCCCCGAAAAGGACGCCAAGGAACTGAAGAGGATAGAGCGCGGCTTCTACCGCTGGCTGTGCGACTACTTCGTCGAGACCGTCAAGCTGATGACCGTCTCGCGCCGTGAGCTGATGCGCCACGTGGAGTTCCGCGGCGTGGAGGACGTCGAGGACTGCTTCGACCGGGGCCAGACCTGCGCCGGCATACTCGGACACTACGGCAACTGGGAGCTGCTCTCGGCCTTCGGCCTCGCCTTCAAGCGGCACAAGGAAGCCGTCGTGGGACTCATCTACCACCCGCTGCGCAACCACGTCTTCGACCGCCTGTTCATCAAGCTGCGCCAGAGCATGGGCGGCGTCTGCATACCCAAGCAGGACATCCTGCGCTACCTCGTGGAGTTCCGACGCCAAGGCGTCATGAACATCTTCGGCTACATAGCCGACCAGTCGCCAAAGTTCCAGAACACACACCTCTGGCTGCCCTTCCTCAACCACGACACGCCCGTCTTCACCGGGGCCGAGCGCATAATGAGGAAGATGAACAACGCCGTGTTCTACGTTGACGTGGAGCGCCCAGCGCGCGGCCGTTACATCTACACTTTCAAGCTGATTACGGCCGACCCCGCCGCGCTGCCCGAACACGAGATCACCCGCCGCTACTTCGCCATGCTCGAACAGACCATACGCCGCAACCCCGCCTGCTATCTCTGGAGCCACAATCGGTGGAAGCGCACCCGCGAGGAATACGAACGCCGCCAGGCGGAATTAAAAGTGAAAAGTTAAAAATTAAAAGTGAATAATCCATTACCAAACACACTTGCGCAATCCCGGTTCTCCCCTACTGGGGGAGTCAGAGGGGGCTTGGGCTTTACAATAGGATATGACGCCAAGCGTATAGTGTGCAACAAGACGGGGCTGGGCAGTTACGCCCGCACCCTCGTCAACGACATAGCCGGGGCCGTGACGCCCGACGTCACGCTGAACCTCTACGCCCCGGAGCGCGGCGACGACAGCCTCAGGCAGCAGATAAAGCCGAGGCAGAACCTCAAGTTCGTCTACCCGGAAGCCGCCGTGGGTGCCATTGGGCGCGCCCTGTGGAGGATGAAGGGCGTGGTGGCCGACATCATGCGCGACGGCGTGAGCCTCTACCACGGCCTTTCGGGCGAACTGCCCGTAGGCATCAGGGACGCCGGCGTGAAGACCGTAGTCACCATGCACGACGTCATCTTCATGCGCCACCCCGAATGGTACGGCTGGTTCAGGCGTAAGTTCATGGCTTGGCAGTTCAAGAAGACCTGCCGCGAGGCCGACCGCATAATAGCCATCAGCGAGTGCACCAAGCGCGACGTGATGCTCTACGGCGACGTAAGTCCCGACAAGATTGACGTAATCTACCAGAGCTGCGGCACGCGCTTCAAGCTCCGCGAGGGCGAGAAGAAGCTCCACGAGGTGCACACCACGTACATGCTGCCCGAACGCTACATCGTCAGCGTGGGCACAATCGAGGAGCGCAAGAACGTGCTGCTGGCCGTCAAGGCCATGCGTCTGCTGCCCGAAGACGTAAGCCTCGTGGTCGTGGGCAAGCCTACGCCTTACGCCGCGAAGGTGAAGCTCTGGGCCGCGCGCAACGGGCTGGCCGGACGCGTGAAGTTCCTCCACGGCGTGCCCGCCGACGACCTGCCCGCCATCTACCAGATGGCCGAGGCCTCCGTCTACCCCTCGCGCTACGAGGGCTTCGGCCTGCCCGTCATCGAGGCCATACAGAGCGGCCTGCCCGTGGTGGCCTGCAAGGGCAGCTGCCTTGAGGAGGCGGGCGGCAACGCCACGCTCTACGTTGACCCCGACGACGTTTACGGCATGGCGAAGGCCATGCGCCTGACGCTCAAGGGCGCGCCGGGCCGCGAGGAGCGCATAGCCGAGGGGCGGCAGTACATAGCCCGCTTCGAGAACAACGAGACGGCGCAGCGGGTGCTCGACGTCTACCGCAAGGTGATGGAAAGTTAAGAATTAAGAATTAAAAATTAAGAATTAAGAAAATATGCTTTGTCGGCAACATTCCCGGTTCTCCCAGTCCTCCCAGCCATCCCAATCCTCCCCCTTGGGGGAGTCAGAGGGGGCTTGTGCTTGGGTTGGGGCTTGTGTTGTAGCCCCCGGTTACGAGGCCGCCAAGGACTTCATAGCCTCCGTGCCCGCGCTCTTCGCGCAGGGTGGGGGAGAAACGCTCCACGCCGGGCGCAACACGGTGCGCGCCTTCAGCACGCCCGCAGGCCGCTTGGTCGTCAAGCGTTACAAGCACCCCAACCTGATACAGGCCGTAGCCTACACGTATTTCAAGAAAAGCAAGGCCGAGCGCGCCTACCTCTACGCAAAGATGTTGCGCGACATGGGCTTCGCCACGCCGCGTGAAGTGGCTTACATCGAGATACGCCGCCGCGGACTGCTCGCTGACAGCTATTTCGTGTCGGAAGAATGCACGTGGCCGCCGCTCATCGGACTGCTCAACCGTGACGACCCCGACCGCCAAGCCGCAGCCGCGCTGGCCTCCCTGCTGGCCGGGCTGCACGAAAAAGGCGTGCTGCACGGCGACCTTAACCTGTCAAACATCTTATACGATAAGGGCTGTGACGGACGTTTCCGCTTCTCCCTTATCGACACCAACCGCTCCACGTTCAAGACTCCCACGAGGGACGAATGCCTCGACAACCTGAAACGCCTCACCCACAACCGCCGCCTGATGCGCCTCGTCATGGCCCTTTACGCTGCGGAGCGCGGATGGGACGCCGACGAGACCGTCGCCGACGCTATGGCAAGGCTCGACAAGTTTGAGCGCAAATGCGCCGCCAAGCAGCGGATGAAGGGTCTGGCCAAGGGCGGTCGCAAATAATGAAAGTACAAGATAATACGGATAAAGACATGACAACGGGCGTTATAATATCCACTTACAACAACCCGCGGTGGCTTGAAAAGACGCTGTGGGGATACATGTGCCAGACGGTGAAGGCCGACGAGATAATCATAGCCGACGACGGCTCTACCGACGAGACGCGGCGGCTCATAGGGAAATACTCCGACGTGCTGCCCCTGCGCCACGTCTGGCACGAGGACAAGGGCTTCCGCAAGACGCGCATACTCAACCGCGCCCTGGCCGAGGCCACGGCTGACTACCTGATATTCACCGACCAGGACCTCGTGCCGCGAGCCGACTTCATAGCCCAGCACACCGCCCACGCCCGCAAGGGCCGCTTCGTGTCGGGCGGCTGCATACGCCTGCCGATGCACATAAGCGAGCTGATAACGAGGGAGGACATAGAGACGGGCGACGCCTTCAGGATAAGCTGGCTCAAGGCGAGGGGCATGAAGACGGGGCTGAAGACCCTGAAGCTCGTGGGCGGCGAACGTTTCTCAAGCCTGATGAACGCCATAACGCCCGCGAAGGCCACCTGGAACGGCGGCAACTCGTCGGGCTGGCGCGCCGACCTGCTGGCCGTCAACGGCTTCAACGAGCGCATGCGCTACGGGGGCGAAGACCGTGAGTTCGGCGAACGCCTCGTCAACATGGGTCTCAAGGGCGTGCAGCTAAGATACTCCGCCGTGACGCTCCACTTGGACCACAAGCGCCCTTACGTCAACAAGGAGCACCTCGACATGAACAAGAGGATAAGGCAGGAGATACGTCGCGAGAAGACCGTCGTGACGCCCTACGGCATAAAGCAAGACCAAGACGCACAGGAACGATGAACAACCGTCTGAGAAAGATATATTACAGGCTCAACAGCGGCAAGAACTCAAAGCCGCTCTACTTCGCCACGAGCATCCTGCGGATGCTCGTGCCGCGCCGCATATTGCGGTCAAGGCTGCACGACAAACTGCTCGGAAGCGTAGGCCGGGATGACAGCGATTACATCTTCGACCGCGTTAACTATTACTGCAAGCTGGAGCGTTCCACGCCCTACGACAAGGACGAGTGGGCGCGCCGCGCCGTGCCCATAGGGGAGCAGCCGGCAGTCAGGCCGAAGGTGTACTGGTACGACGCCATGCGCTACGCCCGCTGGTTCAGCCCCTCGCTGCGCTGGGTCTACGTGCCCGGCGACGTAAGCCGGGGCATGGACGTGCCGACGATAGTCAAGAGCCGCCCCGTGGGCGAGGACGGCATGATGTCGGTGCTGCTGAAGCTCAACGAGGTGCGCCACTACATCTACGTCAACGACAAGACGCCGTGGCGCGAGAAGAAAGACATGGCCGTGTTCCGCGGCGGCATCACCGGCCCGCGCCGCATAGCCAACCGCAAGCCCTTCGTGGAGCGGTGGTTCGGCCACGGGATGTTCGACATCGGCGTGATAAACAAGGAGTTCCCCCAGTGGCACACGCCGAAGATGACCATCGCCGAACAGCTCGGCTACAAGTTCGTAATGGCCTTGGAAGGCAACGACGTGGCCTCGAACCTGAAGTGGGTGATGTCGTCCAACTCCATCGCCGTGATGCCCCGTCCGCGCGTGGAGACGTGGTACATGGAGGGCCGTCTCATCCCCGGCTACCATTACATCGAGGTGAAGCCCGACTTCTCCGACGTGGCCGACCGGCTCACGTATTACATCAACCACCCCGAAGAGGCCGAGGCCATCATCGCCCACCAGCACGAATGGGCGGCCCAGTTCCGCGACACGCGCCGCGAGACGCTCATCTCGCTGTTAGTCCTCGACAAGTATTTCGGCATCATGCGTTGATTTGGCGGCAATGCCCCGTTGTTGTGGGTGTCCGGGCTAACGGCCTTGTTTACAGAGGGTTGGCAATATGCGGCAAAACGCGGCGTGAAAGGCATCCTTTCGCGCCGCGTTTTGCCGTTTTATGTAACGTAAAAGCATTCGGGTTCCCTCTACTGTTCCTGCGGATAGCAAATACGAGGAAACTGGCATCCAAGCTCCCTCCCTTCGGGAGGGCTGGGGTGGGTGTACGGGCTGGTGTGTGTGTCAGGGCAGTGCTCTTCACTCCCCCAGTGAAATGGTTTCCACGCTGACGGGTTCGTGCATGAAGATGCGCGCCTGCTCGCCGAACTTGTCCTTGTTCTCCGTGGTGAGGTAGCGGCAGGTGCCGTGCTTGTCGCAGGCGGCGTCGATTTCGGGATGGCGCGCGAGGTAGTCTTTCAGGCTCTGTGCCACGTATTCGCCCTGCGGCACTATGCGGACGCCGCGCGGCGTGTGCTTGAGGATTTTGTCGAGCAGCAGGGGGTAATGCGTGCAGCCGAGGATGATGGCGTCTATCTGCGGGTCGCGCAGCATGATGGCGTCGAGGCGTTTCTTCACGAAATAGTCGGCTCCGGGGGTGTCGTACTCGTTGTTCTCGATGAGGGGCACCCACAGCGGGCAGGCCACGCCCGTGACGGTGATGTCGGGCCAGAGCTTCTTTATTTCGAGCGTGTAGCTCTCGCTCTTGATGGTGCCCTCGGTGGCGAGCACGCCTACGTGGCGCGTCAGCGTCAGGCGGCCTATGCACTCGGCCGTGGGGCGTATCACGCCGAGCACCCGGCGCGAGGGGTCGAGCCGCGGCAGGTCGTTCTGCTGTATGGTGCGCAGGGCCTTGGCCGAGGCTGTGTTGCAGGCCAGTATGACGAGGCGGCAGCCCAGCGAGAAGAGTTTGGCTACGGCTTCGCGCGTGAACTGGTAAACCACGTCGAACGAGCGCGGCCCGTAGGGTGCGCGGGCGTTGTCGCCGAGGTAGAGGTAGTCGTACTGGGGCAGCAGGCTGCGCATCTGGTGGAGTATGGTGAGGCCGCCGTAGCCGGAGTCGAACACGCCGATGGGACCTGAAGCCCCCTCTATCTCCCCCAAGGGGGAGGATTGGGAGGATGTTTTCTTTGATATGGTATTCATTTCTTTTCTTAATAATGAATATCCGCGCATAATCTGATATTCAATGTTTACAATCGACAAGGTTGGCACTCTGCACGGTTCTCCCCCTTGGGGGAGTTAGAGGGGGCTATTAACCAAGCTGACTACCATCTCCGTGATGTCCTCGCCGTAGAGCGTGTTGGCGAAGGGCAGGGCGTTGCCGTCGGTGTTGAGGATGAAGGCGTAGCCGCGCTCCTGGCCTATCTTGCGCAGCAGGGCGTCGAGTTCGCCGCGCAGGGGCGCGTAGATGTCTGCCTCGGCCTGCTTGAGCAGGCGTGCGGCCTCGGCCTTGAAGCTGACGCTCTTGTCGAGCAGCTCTTGCAGTTCGGCCTGCCGCTTGCGCAGGATGGGGCCGTCGAGTTCGCGCTGCACGTCGAGGAACTCCTCGTACTTCTCGTTGAACTCGTCTTCCGACCGCTTCGCTTCCGCCTCGTATTGCGCCTTGAGCGAGGCGAGGTTTTGCTGCGCCGTGGCGTAGCTTGGCATGGCTTTCAGGGCTTTGTCGTAGCTTATGTAGCCGTATTTCATGGCCTGTGAGGCGTTGGGCGTGACGGCTGTGTAGGTCGGCGTCGCCATGGCTGGCGTCGCGACGTAGGTTGTGTCTTGCGCCGCGGCCGACGCCGGCGCCACGGCGAGGAGGATTAGGTAGATATACTTGCGCATGGTTGTTCTTTTTTAGGTTGTTTTTATGGGGGTAATGGAGGTAATGGAGGCTATGGAGGTAATGGAAGAGATGGAAAAGATGGAAGAGATGGAAAAGACGGAAGAGATGGAAAAGATGAGCCAAGGGTATTGGATTTTTCATTCTTCATTTTTCACTTTTCATTTTTCACTTTTCACGTTTTCCCTCTTCCCTTAAAAAGTCAGGGCAGACAAGCAGACAAGGGTGGTTGCGCCTTGTCACTTGTCTGCCCGTATCCTGTTAGCTTTTCCGCTTTATTTACTTTATCTTGTTCATTTCGGCCTTCACCTCCTCGGTGACGTCCTTGCTCAGCGTCTGGCTGATGTAAGGTATGCCGCCGGCCGTGTCCATGATGTAGACGTATCCGCCGGCCTTGCCGACGTTCTGAATGGCGGTGATTATTTTCGTCTGTATGGGCTGGAGCTTCTCCTGCTGCGCCTTTTGCAGTGCCTGCTGGTTGTCTTGCAGTGCCTGCTGGTATTTCTGGTAAAGGCCTTGGAGCGTTGTCTCGGCCTCGGTCTTTGCCGTGGGGGCCATGGTGCTCTGGTTCTTCTCGTATTCTTCGGTCTTGCGCTGGATTTCGTCCTGCATTGCCTTCATGTCGTTCTCGTACTGCTTGGCCTGTGCTTCGATTTCGCCGCGCGCCTTGATGAACTCAGGCAGGCCCTGCATTATGGCCATTGCGTCAACGTGCCCGAACTTGGGAGCTGTCTGCGCGAAAGCCGCGAGGGGCGCGCAGAAAAGTAACATTGCGATTAACTTTCTCATTTTTCCTTTTATTGTTTTTGTTCTGTTTTATTATTTGTGTGCAAATATAAGCAAAAACTTATACACCGTCGATGTTTTCAGGCGAAAGATGGCTTTTTCAGTTAGAATAGCCTAACTTTGAGAGCACTTCGTTGCTGATGTCTATCTTCGGCGAGCCGAAGATGATGCCGGTGTCCGAGGCGCGGTCGAGCACGAGCGAATAGCCGCGCAGGTCGCAGATGTCTTTCACGGCGTTGTAGATTTCCTCCTGTATCGGCGTCATGAGGCTGGTGCGCTTCTTGAAAAGCTCGCCTTCCGGGCCGAAGTATTTGCGCTTCAGGTCGGCTGCCTGCTTCTCCTTGTCGTTGATGGCCTGCTGGCGCGCCTGCTTCTGCTCTTGCGAGAGGAACACCACCTCGTTCTGGTAGTTCTTGTACATCGTGGCCGCCTCGGTGTTGAGGGCGTCCACTTCGGCCTGCCATTTCTTTGCCACCTGGTTGAGCTGTTCGTCGGCGCGCTCGTAGGCGGGGATGTTCTTCAGGATGTACTCCATGTCGATGAGCGCGAACTTCTGCGCGCTTGCCGTGACGGCTATGAGCGCGAGCACGGCTGCGAGGATGATTTTCTTCATGATTGTTTTCTCCTTTCTTTTTGGCTTATGGGAGGTCTGGGAGGTCTGGGAGAACCGGGAGACCTGCGTAAGCATATTTTCTTAACTCTTAACTCTTAACTTTTAACTCTTAACTCTTAATTCTTAACTCTTAATTCTTAACTCTTAACTCTTAACTCTTAACTCTTAACTCTTCCCTTTCCACGTCTCCCCTCCTTGGAGGGGTTGGGGGAGGCTCCTTCTGGGGGAGGCTCCTTAAAACTCCTGTCCGAGGATGAAGTGGAACTGGCTGCCGCCCTTCTGTCCGTACACCTTGTCGAAGCCGTAAGCCCAGTCGATGCCCATGAGGCCCACCATCGGGAGGTAGATGCGCACGCCGATGCCGGCGGAGCGTTTCATGTCGAAGGGGTTGAACTTCTTGGTGTCGTTCCAGGCGTTGCCCGCCTCAAGGAAGCCGAGGCCGTAGATGGTGGTGTTGCCCAAGAGGAACGGGTAGCGCAGTTCAAGCGTGAAGCGGTCGTAGGCGTAGCCCTCCGCGCCGTAGGGCGTCAGGCTTCCGTTCTCGTAGCCGCGCAGTCCGATGGTCTCCTCGGCGTAGCCCGTTGAGTATCCGCTCATGCCGTCGCCGCCCATGTAGTAAGTCTCGAACGGCGATTTCTTATACTTGTTGTAAGCGCCGAGGATGCCGAACTCCACGCGCGTCATCAGCACGAAGCACTTTGTGCCGCCCGTGAGCGCGGTGAACGTCCTTGCGCGGAACTTCCACTTGTAGTACTCCACCCACGCGTACTTCTCCTTCTGTGCGGCGATGGCGCGCTCTGAGCCCGCCTGTCCGTTGGCCGCCTCGTTCTGGTAAATCTCGGTGAGACCCTTGTAGTCCTTGCCGTCCCAGAGCGACCAGGGCGGAGTGATGGTGAGCGATGTCATGAACTCCGAGCCGCGGCGCGGGAACAGCTGGTTGTCCGTTGACACGCGCGAGAGCGTCACGCCGAGGTTGAGGTTGTTGCAGTTGCCGTTGGTTACGATGAAGTACTGCCAGTTTTTCAGCATATAACGCTGGTAGGCAAGCTCGACGGAGAGCTGGAAGTAGTCGTCGGGCCAGCGCAGGCGTTTGCCCCAGCCTACGGATACGCCGAAGAGCTTGACGTATTTGTCGGGGTCGTAATAATTTTCGTAGTAATTGTTGTAGCTGTTTCCGTAGCCGTAGAGGTAGTTGTAATAATTGTTCATGTACCCGTAGTTGTAGTAGTTGCTCGACACGTCGGTCTGTTTCGAGAAATACGCTCCCACGGTGAACTGTATCGGGCGCTTGCCTCCGAACCAATTGGTTGAATACGAGGCGTTGTATGATTGGTAGTAAGTACCGTTGGTCTGCGCGCCGATTGAGAGCACCTCGCCGTCGCCAACGGGCAGTATGCCGCGGTGCTCCTTGTTCTTGTTGAAAAGGTTGGCCATCGAGAAGTTGTTGAGCTTCAAGCCTATGCGGCCAATGACGCCCGTCTGTCCCCATCCGAGCGAGAACTCTATCTGGTCGTTCGACTTCTGCACGAGGTCCCAGTTGATGTCAACCGTGCCCTCCTCGTAGTTCGGCTTCACGTCGGGGTTGATCTGTTCCGGGTCGAAGTGGCCCATCGAGGCAAGCTCGCGCGCCGAGCGCATCAGGGCTTCCTTCGAGAAGAGGTCGCCCGGCTTTGTCCTTAGCTCGCGGCGCACCACGTTCTCGTAAAGCCGCGTGTTGCCGTTGATGCGCACGTGGCTGATGTGCGCCTGCTGTCCCTCCATTATGCGCATCTCAAGGTCGATGGAGTCTCCCACGATGTTCACCTCCGTGGGCTGCAGGTTGTAGAACAGGTAGCCGTTGTTCCAGTACTCGTTGCCCACGGCGTCGTCGTCCTCGGAGAGGCGCTTGTTCATGAGCTTCTGGTTGTAGACGTCGCCCTTCTTCATGCCGAGCAGGCGGCTCAGGTAGTCGGTTGAGAACACCGTGTTGCCCACCCACGTGATGTTGCGTATGTAGTATTTCTTGCCTTCGTCTATTTCGAGGTAGATGTTTACGTGCTTGTCATCGACGTTCCACACGCTGTCGCGCACTATCATGGCGTCGCGGTAGCCCAGCTCGTTGTACTTGTCGATGAGGTTCTTCTTGTCCTCCTCGTAGCGTTCGGGCGTGTATTTCTTCGACTTCAGGAACGACGACAGCTTGCCGGCCTCGTGTATCTTCTTGAAGGCTCCCTTCCTGAACAGGCCGCCCTTGATTTTCGAGTCGCTCAGGTTCTTGTTGCCTTCGAGGATTATCTGGCGCACCTTCATCTTCTCCTTCTTGTCGATCATGATGTCGAGTATCACCTGGTTCTTGCCCGTCACGTCCTCGCGCTGTATGATGTTGATTTCGGCGTTCTTGTAGCCCTTGTCGTCGAAGTAGTTCTTTGCCAGCAGCTTGGCGCGGTCTATCATGTTGGGGGTTATCTGGCTGCCCTTGAGCAGTCCGAGCTTGGCTTCGAGGTCTTCGCGCTCCGACTTCTTCACGCCGGAGTAGTTGATGGTTGACACGCGCGGCCTCAGGGCGAGGTAGAAGTGCAGGTAGGCCTTGTCGCCGACGATGGAGTCAACAGCCACCTGGGCTTTCGAGAACAGCCCGTGGCGCCAGTAGCGTTTCACGGCGTCAGACAGTTCCGAACCGGGGATTTGTATCTTCTGGCCCACCGTCAGGCCTGATATGCCCGTGAGCATGTAGTCTTCATAATCATCCACGCCTGAGACAGCCATGCCGCCTATGACGCACGTCCGTGGCGTGCCGACGTATGAAATCTCAGGGTTGACTATCTTCTGCTGCGCCGCCGCCCCTGCGCATACAAGCAGCGCGGCGAGGAGCGCCAAGCATCCTTTTATCTTGTTCATCTTGTCTGTTTGTTGTCTTGAGTTAATCCGTTGTCCTCCACCTGCGCCTCGGTCTTGCCGAACCTGCGCTGCCGGCCCTGGTAGTCGGCTATGGCGCGGTGCAGGCACTGTTCGTCGAAGTCGGGCCAGTACGTGTCGCAGAAGTACAGCTCCGAGTAAGCTATCTGCCACAGCAGGTAGTTGCTGATGCGCACCTCGCCGCCCGTGCGGATGAGCAGGTCGGGGTCGGGCATGAAGCTGGTCTGCAAGTGCCTCGCCACGGTGTCTTCCGTTATGTCGTCAACGTCTATGGCTCCGGCCTTGGCCCCGGCGGCTATGTCGCGCACGGCCTTGGTGATTTCCCACTTGGCCGAATAGCTCAACGCCACTACCATCGTCATCGCCGTGTTGGCCGCCGTGTGGTCCATCGTCTCTTGCAGCTTGGCCTGCACCTCGGCGGGCAGGCGGCCGAGGTCGCCTATCACGCGGAAGCGCACGTTGTTCTTCATGAATATCTCGTCTTCGAGCGACGTGAGCACAAGCCCCATCAGGGCGGCCACCTCGTCGGCGGGGCGGTTCCAGTTCTCCGTGGAGAACGTATATAATGTAAGGTATTCCACGCCCAGCCGGGTGCATTCCGACGTTATCCGGCGCACGGCCTCCACGCCGGCCTGGTGGCCGTAGCTGCGGTGCTTGCCGCGCTCCGTGGCCCACCGCCCGTTGCCGTCCATGATGATGGCTATGTGGCGCGGTATGCGGTTCATGTCGATTTTAGGTTCAGTCATCCTTGTTGCATATTTTACATTTGGCCATGAAGCTG
This sequence comes from uncultured Prevotella sp., assembly GCA_944320255.1. Classification (GTDB taxonomy): domain Bacteria; phylum Bacteroidota; class Bacteroidia; order Bacteroidales; family Bacteroidaceae; genus Prevotella. The sequence goes on from CALUGU010000058.1 coordinate 15,864, forward strand.
TAAGTCAGCGTCAGTTTCAGCATCGAGTAGCAGTCGGTGTTCTTGAACATCCCCGAACTCTCTATGCCGTAAGGGTCGGCCACGCCGTCAAGCTCGTCGCTCAGCGAGAAGTGCATCGCCCATTCCAGGCCGAGGTTGAGCCTCTTGCCTATCTTGTATTTCACGCCGAGGCCTATGGGCACGTTGGCCGTGAAGACGCCCTTTTCAGGGGTTTTCACGTATGTCGCGCCGACGCCGAGGAACACGAACGGCGTCAGCCTCTTGGCTCCCCGGTAGTCGCGTCCCGTGCCGTAGGGCCAGAAGTTGTATTCGTAAGTGAGGCCGAGGTTCATCAGCGAGTTGCTGAACTCCACGGGGTTGTCCCTCAACTCCGGGTACCACGTCTCCACGTCAGCCGACGAGCCTTTCAGCTTGCCGTAGGTGAAGTCGAGCTTCAACGCCATGTAGGGGTTGAGCACCCTTCTCAATATGAACGACGCCGACGGCTGCATGTTCTTCACTATGCTGCCGTTGAAGTCGCCCTCGTAGCTCGTCACGCCCGCGCCCACGCCTATCTCCATCTTGTACTCGTACTCGTCCTGGGCTTGCACTCCCAAGCAGAGCATCGCGGCAAAGACGGATATGAGGAGTTTTCTCATCGGCGCGTGTATTTTAAGAGCCCCACCAAACCTCCCCAGGGGGAGGCTTCCGCTTGGTTGCGGATAAGTGAGGGTAGCCCCACCAAACCTCCCCAAGGGGAGGCTTCCGCTTGCGTGCGGATAAGGGTAATGGCTTTGAATATTTTGATTACTTTAATTACTTAACTTCTCTAACTTCTTTAATTTCACTCGGTGAACGACGTCTGCCCGTCAGTCCAGCCCATGCGGTTGAGGCGTCCGCGCCATACCTGGCCCGTGCCGCCGCACACCACCCAGATGAAGTTGTCGTCATCGGTGGCCATCGCCGCCACGCTCGACGCGCCGTTGCTGAAGTCTTCGGGCAGGTAGTAGCTGCCGTCGGCGCGCCACGTCAGCCCGTTGTCCTTGCTGACGTACACGCACGAGTAAGCCGCCGGAGCCGCCGGGCCTGCGCCCTTGCCGCCAATGGCGAGCAGCACGTCGCCGTAAGCCGCCACGCTCAGGCCCGCCATGTTGGGCAGCCTCGTGTTGTTATTCTCGTTGCAGGGTATCCAAGAGTGGGGCTCGGAGCCTGCCGCGTATTCCTCAATCTTGTTCCACACCACGGCCACGGTGTCTTCGGGGTAGGCCGCGCGGTCGCGGTTGCCCACCATCACTATGCGCTCCGCCTCGCTGTTGGTCGTCAGGGCGAACGCCGCGCTGCTGATGTCGGCGGCGGGCAGTTCCGACATGTCCGCCGGCTGGCCGTCAACGCTCCATCCGTAGCCCGCGTGCGCCGAGCTTGCCATCCGTCCGTCGGCCGTCACTCCGTAGAGCCTGCCGCTTCCGGCAGCCACTAAGCGCACGGGCTTCACCTCTCCGGCCACGGCCTCGCGAGTCCACGATGCGCCGTCTTGCGAGCGCGCCACGCTTCCGTCAGCCATCACGGCGTAAACGCTGTCGCCGCGCGCCACGGCCCCGGCGTACACTTCGCCGCCCTCAAGGCGCGAAGCCTCCGTCCAGCCCGCGTCGCCGTCCTTGGCGTAGACCACAGTCTCTCCGCCGCTCTTTCCCAGCACGAGCAGCCTGTCGCCGCCCGCCACGAGAGCCTTCATGCCCTCAAGCGCGGTGAACGGGGCGTAGACGCCCATCGCCTGCCAGTTTATCGTGGCCGAGTCCTCCTTGTGGACGTTCACCTCCACCGTGTAGGAGCGGTATTCCAGTCCGCTGTTCGAGTAGACGCGCAGCTCGCGCGGCTCGGTGAAGTCAACCGAGTCGGTGGAGTTCAGGTAGACGAGCGAGTCCTCGCCGGCCGAGTCCTTGAAAGCCCAGATGGCCAGTCCGCCGTTCTTCGCACCGGCGTTGCACAGCACGTGGGCGGCGTCGGTGCCTTTCGGCAGCGAGTCGGCGTTGTAAATCCGCTTTGCCAGCTGGTCGATGTAAAAGTCGTATTCGCTGCCGTCGATTTCCACGACGTAAGAGCTGTCCTCGCCCTCCGACGACGTTGTCCACATCGTGCGGTTGAGCGTGCCGAGTGAGAACGACGTGACAGCCGTGTCGCTGTAATAAGTTATGTTGGTCTGGTCGTCATCGCTAAGGCACGAGGCCGTCAGGGCCAACGCCGAGAGCAATATGACGAACGGTCGGAATATCCTTCTCATTCTTTTATAATGGTTTTTAGCTGCAAATTTAATCAGATTTCCTTAAATAGAACGCCTTTTACCTCCTTTATTGCCTAAATTACAAAGAATTTGGATTTTTTATACAAGCAAAGTCGCCGACAAGCGGACAAGAAACCGGTCGGCAAGAATTTTTAACAAGTTGGCGGGCGGCACACCCGGCACCCAATACCTAATACCCACCCCGCCTTCTCCAAGGGAGGGAGCTGGATATGCGGTGTTGATAGTTTTAACGTGAGTTCGATATAAGAATCTTACGCAATAAGCCTGCTTTTGTCAATGATGTCGATATTCATAGACGGCTT
>CALUGU010000059.1 GCA_944320255.1 uncultured Prevotella sp.
TCGTGAGTGACACTCACGAGTTGGACACCATCCGCATTCAATTTTCGTTTGAGCCAACGCCAGTAGTTTCCAGCCTTGACATAATCTGATTCGTCATTGATAGCCCGTATTATATCAATGGCAGAAAACCACCATTTGGAATTGGCTTCGTCCCAAACAGCCCGCACTTCATGGTCTTGATAAAAGCGGATTGAGAACTTGTGCGAGCTTTTCAGTTCTTTATCATTACTCTTCAAACCCATACCCCAATTCCTTAAACAAGTTCGACAATTCCCGTTTGCTCTCTTCTTCCTGCCGGAGCAGTTCACGCATTTCGCCTTGGAGCCGTTTCATCTTCGTGTCAAAGTCGATGCCTTCGTCGCGGTTTTTGAACTCGATGTATTTGCTGGGCACAAGCGACCAACCTTTGGCTTCGATTTCTTCCAACGTAGCGGAATAGCAATATTCGGGCACATTGTGATAGTTTTGTTCATAACCTTCACGTTGCCAATTATGAAAATTTTCAGCAATCTGTGCAATTTGTTCTTGTGAGAACTGGATGTATTTCTTTTCAAAAGGTTCTCCCCATTGGCGCAAGTCGATAAATAGCACTTCATTCTCCCGGTTGCGGTATTTAATCAGTTCGCCGTTCTGCTCAACGGTACGAGCTTTGCGGTTGCCTGCCAATATCCACAGCGTCACGCTGATGTCGGTAGAATAGAACATATTGCGCGGAAGGATGACAATGGCTTCCACCAAATGGTTCTTCAGCAACTGGCGGCGGATGTTCAGTTCCGTGCCGTCGCCGCTCAACGCACCGTTGGCAAGCAAGAAGCCCGCCATGCCGTTGGCTGACAGTTTGGAAACGATGTTCAGAATCCAGCCGTAGTTGGCATTGCTCGTAGGAGGCACTTCATATCCCTGCCAACGCGGGTCGCCCGTCAATTCATTCTCCGCCCGCCACGACTTCTGATTGAAAGGCGGATTAGCCATAATGAAGTCAGCCTTCAAATCCTTGTGCTGGTCGTCGTGGAACGTATCGGCTGCGCGTTCGCCCAAGTTGCAGGCAATGCCCCGGATGGCAAGATTCATCTTTGCCAACTTGTAGGTGGTGTTGGTATATTCCTGTCCATAGACGGAAATGTCTTTCTTGTTGCCGTGGTGCGCCTCGATGAACTTCATACTTTGTACGAACATACCACCCGAACCGCAACAAGGGTCGTATATCTTGCCCCGATATGGCTGTATCATCTCTGCAATGAGGTTGACTATCGTCTTAGGCGTGTAATATTCGCCCTTACCCTTGCCTTCAGCTATGGCAAATTTACTTAAGAAGTATTCGTAGACACGGCCAATCAAGTCATGTCCCTTGTCTTTCTGCGTATCAATCTTGCCGATTACATCCAACAGGCTGGCCAATTTGGTACGGTCAAGCCCCAACCCCGAATAATAATTGCTTGGCAAGGCTCCTTTCAGCGAATGGTTGTCTTTCTCCACCTGTGCCAAAGCCGCATCTATCTTGATGGCGATGTCGTTTTGCTTGGCATTCTCCATCAGGTAATCCCAACGGCTGATTTCATTCAAGTAAAAGACGTTCTTGGCATTGTAAAATACAGGCTGGTCTACAAACGCTTCCTTATGGTCGGTAATCAGTTCGTTGCGCCGTTCCACAAATCGGTCGTAGGCATATTTCAGAAATATCAAACTCAATACCACATGTTTGTATTCCGATGGTTCGACAGAGCCTCGTAATTTGTTTGCGGATTCCCAAAGAGTTTCTTCTATGCTTTTTTCTTTTTGCTGTTTCTTTGCCATGACTTCATTCTTCTATTCCGTTGTTAATCAATCTTCTTGCATCCACATTTGGGATAATTGAATGTATCTGCAAAGATAATGATTGCCCGTCAAAATAATTTCAGATTAAACAATAAAATATTCTTATATTTGAAATTTGTGTTTTTGCTTATTCTTTTACGATGGCCGTATTAGGCATTCTTATAATTTTTATTTTTCGCAAGCCTTGTGAAACGTGATGTTTTGGCGAATGGACGGATTTCATTATTTTTGCAAGCGCAAATGGATTGTTCATTTTTCACTTTTAATTTTTCATTTAGTTTATGTCAAGCGGATTTCAGTTTAAGCGTTTCACGGTAAATCACGGCAAGTGCGCCATGAAGGTGGGCACTGACGGCGTGCTCTTAGGGGCTTGGGCGCACGGCGGACGGCGCGTGCTGGATGTCGGCACGGGGGCGGGGCTGATTGCGCTGATGATGGCGCAGAGGTTCGGTGACGCCTGTGTTACGGCCATTGACGTAGAGCCGGGGGCGTGCCTCCAGGCTCGTGAGAATGTGGAGGCGTCGCCGTTTGCTGGCAGGATAAGCGTTGTGCGGGCGGCGTTGCAGGACTTTCAGGGCGGAGGGTATGACGCCGTGGTGTGCAATCCTCCGTTTTATGCCGGGACGCCCGCGAGCAAGACGGCGGCGAGGACGATGGCGCGGAGCGCGGAGACGTTGCCGGCGGCTGACTTGATGAGCCACGCGGCGCGGTTGCTGGCTGACGAGGGGGTGATTTCGGTAGTCATTCCTGCGGCTATGCGTGGCGTGTTCGACGCCGAGGCTGCCCTGGCGGGACTGTTCCCGCGCCGTGCGTGCATGGTGAGGACGGTGCCTCGCAAGCCCGTAAGCCGCTGCCTTTTAGAGTATGGGCGGCGGCCAGCGCAGAGCTTCGAGGAGACCGAGGAATGCCTTAACAGCGAAGGTATGACGCGCTCCGAATGGTACGCCGGGCTTACGGCAGAGTTTTATTTGTAACTAACTGATAATTAGCATATTACCAAGAGGTGGCATTTTGCACCGCAAAATGCCACCTCTTGAAGGCTGATAAGCCGTCTTTTGGATGGTGAAATGTGGCTTATTAGGTTCATACGCAGTTTGGTTGGATTGCGTAACTTTATTTTTTTTATCCAACGCAAACAGAACACACTCATTGTAGGAGGATGTATCATAATTCTGAAGTTATCAGTATTTAACAGGAGTTAGGCTCGTTCCACTCGCCGGAGTTAACGGACAATACACTATGTTACAACAACTTAGCATTTGTCCGTTAACTCCCGCTAACTCCGACGCGAAGCGTCTAACTCCTATTAACTCCTTTTTGATACACCTCCCGCACGTGTCGTTAGAAACGTATTTCACTGGCATTTAGGTGATTATACGCCCCTCCGTGGCGTGCGGACATAATAAATTATGTCCTTACAAGAGCTGCATTTTGCATTGTTTTAATATGTATCTTTTATTTTATTCTTATCCAAAAGATTTGCTGATGAACCGCTTATTGGTTTATTCCTTTTTGAGTTTTTCTATTTTCTTGAGCCTCCGTTTCGGTTCGGGAGCGTCTGGGCAGAGTTCGAGGGCCTTGCGGTAGTTGGCGGCTGCGGCGTCGGCCATGTGCTCGCGCTCGCATTCCTTGCCGAGGAGGGTGTATTCGGCGGCGAGGCGTTTTAGGAGCTTGCGCTGCTTCTCCTGTTCTTGCTTGAGCAGCTCGTTCTCGCGGCGCAGGGTGTTGATGACGCCGAGCTTGCGGCGGATGAGCCGTCGCGGGGCGGGCTTCTCTATGTCGTAGCGGTGGTGTATGGCCTTGAAGAACGAGGCGAGGCAGGCGTCGAAGTCGCCACGGTCGAAGGCGCGGGCGGCATCGTGGTACTCCTTGTCGGCGGCTGACTCTTTCAGGGCGTTGCCGATGAGCGCGGTGTCGTTGTAAGTGCGGGCGAACTGCTTTATCTCTTGCCGCACGAAAACGTCTTCACGACGTATTGGCCGGGCGAGGCTGACGCCGGCGAGCGACGTGCAGCGCGACAGGGCTACGTAGGCCTGGCCTCCGGCGAAGACGCCGCCTGTGAAGTCGATGTTGACACGGCGGAAGGTGAGCCCCTGGCTCTTGTGCACTGTGACGGCCCAAGCTAAGCGGAGGGGAAACTGCACGTAGCTGCCGATTTCTTCCTCCTCGATTTTCTTTTCCTTCTCGTTGAACGTGTAGCGTATGTTGCTCCACCGCTCGCGGCGCACGTCGTGCTCGTTGCCGTCTTCGGTGACGACGTATATCACGCCCTCGGCCTCGTCGATGCCTTCTATGACACCGAGCGTGCCGTTCACCCAGCGGCGGTCGGGGTCGTTCTTGATGAAGATGACTTGTGCGCCAGGCTTCACTTCGAGTTCGGCGGGCGTGGGCAGGCTGCTTTCGGGAAATTCGCCTTTCACTTCGCCGCGGAAAGTGACGGCTTCGCCGGGCAGGCGGTCGAGCTGTTGCTCGTTGATGTAGTCAACCGTGTCGTGGCGGGTTGACAGGGTGATGGCGAGGCCTCCGGCGTCGAGCTGCCGGCCTACGCAGGCGTTGAGTGCGCGCAGGTCGGCGTCGCCGGCTTCGCCCATGCGTATGTGGTCGAGAATGCCGATGAAGGCGGGGTCGCTCTGTCGGTAAACCTTGTGCAGCTCTATGCTTACGAGGCTCATCTCGCGCCACACGTGTGCGCCGAAGAAGAACGTGGCGGGGTAGTAGGGGTGGAGCATTCGCCGCTCGTCTTCCTTGACGACCGGCTCCAGCTGGTAGACGTCGCCGACGAGCAGGAGCTGCTTGCCGCCGAAGGGCTGGCGCATGTTGCGTGAGTAGATGCGCAGCACCTTGTCGATGAAGTCGATGACGTCGGCGCGCACCATGCTTATCTCGTCGATGACGATAAGCTCAACCTCACGCAGTATCTTCCTTTTCTCCGACGTGTATTTCAGGGTGTTGCGGATGTTGCGCGCGGAGTAGCGGGCGTCGTCGGGCAGCAGCGGGTGGAAGGGCAGTTTGAAGAAGCTGTGGAGCGTGGAGCCTCCGGCGTTGATGGCGGCTATGCCGGTGGGGGCGAGGACGATGTGTTTCTTCTTCGTGTTGGCGCAGATGTATTTCATGAAGGTTGACTTGCCCGTGCCCGCCTTGCCTGTGAGGAATAGCGAACGCTTGGTGTACTGTATGATTTGCAACGCTTGCTGCAATTCTCTGTTGTCGGTGTCAATCATGCGTGATAAGAATGAAAAGTGAAGAACTAAGAGTGAAGAATTAAGAGTGAAGAATTAAGAGTGAAGAATTAAGAGTTAAGAATGAAAAGTGAAGAGTGAAGAATTAAATAGCTTTGCAAATAAATTCTTCACTCTTAATTCTTCACTCTTCACTTAAAATTAAAGGTCTTCAAACCTGATTACTTCCTCGTGCGGCTTGCGGTCTTTCTTGTTCTTGTGCTTGCCGTTTTTGTCCTCTGCGGTGTTGTCGGCCTTGCCGCCGTCGGTTTCGTTGTTCGTTTCCGCCGGTTTCGGCACTTTCACGGGGATGCCGTCTTCGCCCATGACGATGATGGAGTCGCCGGCGAGAGCCGTGCTGTCAACGAGAGCCGTGTCTTTTTTTACAGGATAGTAACTGTCGCACATATACATGCTGCGCGTAATGTCGTCGTCTTGCGGCTTGTTGAAGCGTCCGTGGTAGCGCTTGAACTGCGGGTCGCCCATCAGCGATTGCAGGAAATATCCGCAAATGGGCAGTGCCGTGCGGCTGCCTTGGCCGAGCGCGCCGGTGCGGAAGTGTATGCTGCGGTATTCTCCGCCAACCCATGCGCCGACCACGATGTTGGGGCTGACGCCCATGAACCATGCGTCAGAGTGGTTGTTTGATGTTCCGGTCTTACCGCCGAAGTCGGTGTCCTGAGCGTTGTTGACATATCCCCAGAGACTTTGCGACGTACCGCCGGGTTCGCGCATTCCGCCCATGAGCAGCTGCTGCATGAAGAAGGCACTTTTGTAGGGTATCACCTGCTTTTCCTCGGCGGGGCTTTTGTACACTTCGTTGCCGTCCTTGTCAACAATTCTCGTCACGAGCACCGGCTCTATGTGCTTGCCGTCGTTGGCTATGGTGCAGTATGCGTTGACCATTTCGAGCAGGTTGACGTCGGACGAGCCAAGGGCCAGCGACGGCTGTTCGTCAAGCGGGCTGTTGACACCCATGTCGTGGGCCGTCTTTGCGATGTTCTTTATTCCCATCTCTTGTCCGAGCCTCACGGCCACGGAGTTGATGCTCCTTGCGAACGCCCCCTTGAGCGGTATCGAGTCGCCGGAGAAGCGTCCGTTGGCGTTGGTAGGCGTCCACGTTGTCATTTCGTGCTTGCGCTTGTCGTAGACTTCCATGCGGATGTATTCGTCGCGCCGCTTGTCACACGGCGTGAGCCCTTGGTTCATAGCTTCGGTGTAGACAAAGAGCTTGAAAGTTGAGCCTGGTTGGCGCATGGCTGTCACTTTGTCGTATTTCCAAGAGTTGAAGTCGATGTCGCCCACCCAAGCCTTCACTTCGCCAGTCTGCGGCTCCATTGCTACGAACGAGCAGTGCATGAACTTCACCATATAGCGTATGGAGTCCATCGTGCTCATCTCCTTTTCGACGGTGCCTTTCTCGTAGTCGAATACTTTTACCTTGTGTGGCTTGTTGAGGTAGTATGTTATTGAGTCGGGATTGTTCGGGAATTTCTGTTGAAGCATCTTGTATGAAGGTTGCCTCTTGGCAATGTCTTCGATGAAATGCGGTATCACCTGGTGGTTCTCGTCGCGCCACGGGTCTTGTCCGCTCCAGTGCCTGTCGAAGTTTCGCTGCACCTGCCTCATTTGCTTCCTTGCCGCCTCTTCGGCATATTTCTGCATACGGGTGTCGATGGTCGTGTAGATTTTCAGGCCGCTGCTGTACAGGTCGTAGCCGTTTTCCTCGCACCAGTCTTTAAGATAGTCGGCCACTGCCTCGCGGAAATATTTGGCCTGGCCGTCGTAATTGCTCTCGACGCTGTAGTTCAGCTTTATCGGCAAGGCGCTTATGGAGTCGAACTCGGCTTTTGTCAAGTCGTTGTGGGTCATCATATTGTGCAACACCGTGTTGCGGCGTTGCAAGCTGTTTTCAGGGTGTGATATTGGGTTGTAGTAAGTCGTCGCCTTCAGCATACCTACGAGCACGGCGGCCTGTTCGGCGGTCATCTCCGCCGGCGTGGTGTTGAAGTATGTCTTGCAAGCGGTCTTTATGCCGTATGCGTTAGACCCGAAGTCTACCGTGTTGGCGTACATCGTCAATATCTCCTGCTTGTCGTAAAGCATCTCAAGTTTCGTGGCGATGATCCACTCCTTGCTTTTCATTATGAGTATGCGCACTCCGGGGATTTTCCCAAGCAGGCCGGTGGAGTATTGCGTCCTGACACGGAACATATTTTTAGCCAACTGCTGTGTGATGGTTGACGCTCCGCGCGCTTCGTGGCTGACGATGACATCCTTCAGGACGGCGAACATTCCGATGGGATCGACGCCGCGGTGCTTGTAGAAACGCTCGTCCTCTGTGTCAATCAACGCTTTCCAGAACACGGGGTTGACTTCTTCGTATTTCACGGGAGTGCGGTTCTCGCTGAAATACTTGCCAATCATCACCCCGTCGGCGCTGTAGATCTCGGACGCCTCGCTCGTGGTAGGCTTCTTAATTTGGGAGAAGCCGGGCGACTTGCCGAACAGCCACAGGAAGTTGATGTCAACCATTCCTAAGTAGAGGAAGAACGCCACAATCAGCGAGACGATGACTACGAACGTTTTCTTGTACCATTTACTGCCGATGTACAACCCTTTGTACCAACGCCAGAAGGCTTTTATCTTGCGCAGGCACCAGCTTAGGAGCCTGCCGGCGTAAGAGTCTTTAATTTTTTGGAACATAATATGTTTGTGTTATTTTACGTGCAAATGTAATGAAAAAGCTACATTTTACTTGAAACTGTTGATGTAATTTATGATTTCTTCAACATTGTCGGGGGCAAACCAGCGCATATCTTTGTCGCGCTTGAACCATGTGAGCTGCTTGCGGCAATATTTGTGTGTGTTGCTTTTTATCTTGAAAACGGCTTCGTCGAGCGTACATTTACCATCGAAATAATCGAAAAGCTCTTTATAACCGACGGTGTTTAAAGAGTTCAACATCCTGTGTGGATACATCCGCCAGGCTTCTTCAATTAGACCGCCGGCGATCATCTCGTCCACTCTCTTGTCGATCCTTGAATATAATTCCTCACGTTCACGGTTAAGGCCGATTTTAATAATCCTGAAAGGTCTTTCCTTTTTTGTGTATGTCCTGAAAGAAGTGTATGTTTTTCCTGTAGAAAGGCATATTTCCAATGCGTGAATGAGACGTTTGGGGTTGTTCTTGTCAACGACGCTGAAATATTCCGGGTCAAGCTCTTCCAGCTTGCTTTTTATCGTGTCAAGTCCTTCTGTCTCATAAACAGACTTGACTTGCCGCCGTATGTTGTCGTCAACAGACGGAATGTCGTCGATGCCGTTGCATACGGCATCGACGTACATCATACTGCCGCCTGACATAATAATGTAATCTTTATTTAAGAACAAGTCATCCAATAACCCGATGACCTCGTTCTCGAACATCGAAGCGTTGTAATAGTCATTGATATGCAGCTTGCCTACGAAGAAATGCTTGGCGCGCTTTTGTTCTTCTTTCGTGGGTGCGGCCGTGCCTATCGGTATTTCCTTGAAAATCTGCCTTGAGTCAGCGTTGATGATGTATGTGTCAAGCCGTTCGGCAATGTCTAAGCACAAGGATGTCTTGCCAACCCCGGTAGGCCCTACGATGACTATCAGTGTCTTCATAAGCACGACGGGTTTTATCTTATAATCCCTCGTTTCGAGCTTTCAACAAAGTCGATGATGTAATTTAGTTCATTGCTTGTCGGCAAGTTCTTGCGTATTTCCTCAATGCCTTCCTTGAGCACGCCTTTTGAATACAGCAAGCGGTATGCCTCGTGGATGTTGTTAATCAGCTCGTTGTTGAACCCGCGGCGGCGCAATCCTACGAGGTTGATGCCGCAGTAGCGTGTAGGCTCTTTCCCCGCGATGATAAACGGCGGGATGTCTTGGCTGAAGCGGCAGCCGCCTTGTATCATGACGTAGCCGCCGATGTGGCAGAATTGGTGGCAGAGAACTTCTGCGCTTATTATTGCGTTGTCGTCAACTGTCACTTCACCTCCGAACTTGGTGGAGTTGCCTATGATACACCCGCTGCCTACAACGCAGTCATGGGCTATGTGCACATTTTCCATCAGCAGGTTGTTCGAGCCTACTTTGGTCAAACCTTTCGAGGCGGTTCCCCTTGATATGGTGACGCATTCGCGGATGCTGTTGTTGTCGCCAATCTCGCACGTAGTATCTTCTCCTTTGAACTTGAGGTCTTGCGGCTTTGTGCTTATGCTTGCACCTGGCATTATCTCGTTTCCGTTGCCTATGCGCGCTCCGTAGTTTATTGTAACGCTGTTCTGGAAAACGTTGTTATCTCCAATTACAGTGTTTTTGTCAATATAGCAAAACGGGCCGATGATATTGTTGTCACCTAATTTCGCTTCGGGGTGGACGTATGCAAGTGGGCTGATTTGGTTCATATTTGTACAAATTTGATAAGGGCAGACTTATGATCTGCCCTTATATTATTAAATAGGTGTTATTTGTTCTTTACAATCTGGGCAGTGAACGTAGCTTCTGACACTACTTTGTCGCCTACGAACACATAGCCTTTCATCGATGACACTCCGTGGCGCACTGGGGCGAGAAGGTCTACTTTGAACAGCAGGGTGTCACCGGGCACAACTTTCTGGCGGAACTTCACGTTGTCTATTTTCATGAAGTACGTAGACCATCTTTCAGGTTCTTCAACCGTATTGAGCACAAGCAGACCGCCGCATTGCGCCATAGCCTCGACCTGGAGCACACCTGGCATAACAGGCTCTTGCGGGAAATGTCCTTGGAAGAACGGCTCGTTGCTTGTGACATTCTTCACGCCTACAATGCTGCTCGGCCCCAAGGCTATAACCTTGTCCACCAGCTGCATTGGGTAACGGTGGGGCAAGAGTTCGCGTATGCGGTTCACGTCCATTATCGGAGCCTCGTTGCAGTTGTATATCGGGGCTTGCACCTCGTGTTTGCGTATCTCGCGGCGCATCAGTCTTGCGAACTTGTTGTTGATAGTGTGGCCGGGTTTCGTTGCGATGATGCGTCCTTTTATGGGTTTGCCTATCAAGGCCATGTCTCCAACGATGTCGAGCAGCTTATGGCGGGTGCATTCATTCTCCCAGACAAGCGGCTTGTGCTGGATGTAGCCCAATTTTGTGGCGTCAAGGTGGGGGACGTTCAAGAAGTCGGCCAGCTTGTCAAGCTGTTCTTGTGAAATCTGCCTTTCGTATATGACGATGGCGTTGTCCATGTCTCCGCCTTTTATCAGGTTGGCGCGGAGCAGCGGTTCGATGTCCCTGACGAAAACGAATGTGCGTGCCGGTGCGATTTCCTCGGCGAAGTCTTCGATGTGGTCGAGCGTTGCGAACTGGCTGTTTATGAACTTGGAGTCGAACGAGCACATGGCCGTCAGGCTGAATTCCTCGTCGGGCAGTATCGTTATGCACGAACCTGTCTCCGGGTCTTTTACCTCAATCTTGTTGCGTATTACGTAATAGTCTTTCGGCGCGTTCTGCTCCTCGATGCCTATTTCGTTGATCTTGCTTATGTATTGGGCTGCCGAGCCGTCGAGGATTGGAAATTCCGGACCGTTCACCTGTATCAGGCAGTTGTCTATTCCGAGGGCGTACAACGCAGCGAGGGCGTGCTCTACGGTTGAGACTTTCACGTCGCCTTTTCCAAGTACGGTTCCGCGCTGGGTGTCAACCACGTTTTCGGCTATCGCGTCAATCGTGGGTTGCCCTTCCAAGTCAATCCTTTGTATTTTGTATCCAGTGTTTTCAGCTGCGGGGTTGAATGTGATTGTCAGGTTCAAGCCCGTGTGCAAGCCTTTCCCGCAAAGGGCGAAGCTGCCTTTCAGTGTATTCTGCTTAGACATTTCCGTTATTTATTTATGGTCTGTTTTAATTCTTCAACTTGTTTCTGTAGCTCGTTGAGCTGCTTGTAAATCTCTGGCAGCTTGCGTGTTATGGCTATAGACTTAAAGTAGGCCTTCGGCTCCATGGGCGGTGTGCCGATGAGCGTCGTGTCGCCTTTGATGTTGCCCGGCACGCCCGACTGTGCGCCAAGGAATGTCTTGTCGCCGATGTTGATGTGCCCTGATATGCCCACCTGGCCTCCGAACATGCACCATTTCCCTATCTTGGTGCTGCCGGCGACGCCTACTTGAGCCGACATCACAGTGTTTTCGCCTACTTCAACGTTGTGGGCTATTTGCACAAGGTTGTCAAGTTTCACGCCCTTGCGTATTATCGTTGTTCCCATCGTCGAGCGGTCAACACACGTGTTTGCGCCTATCTCAACGTTGTCTTCAATGGTCACGATGCCGATCTGCGGTATTTTGTCGTACCCCTCGGCGTTGGGGGCGAAGCCGAAGCCGTCGGCACCAATCACCGACCCGGCGTGTATCGTCACATTATTGCCCAACTTGCAACCTTGGTATATGGTGACATTAGGGTATATCTGGCATCCTGCGCCTATTTTCACCCCGTCTTCTATTACGGCATGGGGGTGGATGAGCGTGCCGTCGCCGATTTCAACGTCGTCTCCGATGTAGGCGAATGCGCCTATGTAGCAGTCTTTGCCAATCTTCGCGCTCTCCGAGATGAATGCCGCTTGGTTTACGCCGCTTTTCTTCGGCAACGCCGCCTGGTAGACCTGCAACAGCTTGGCTACGCACTCGTAAGCGTTCTTAACTCTTATGAGCGTCGCCTTCACCGGCTTTTCAAGCACTACGTCTTCGTTGACGAGCACCACGCTTGACTCCGTGTCGTAAATATAATGTGTGTATTTGGGATTTGAAAGGAACGAAATCGCTCCGGGCACTCCTTCCTCTATCTTTGCGAAGGTGTGTATCTTGGCGTTCTCGTCGCCCTCTACTTTGCCTTCTATGAAACTTGCTATTTGTTTTGCCGTAAATTCCATTGCAATGTAATTACATTTAATAGATGCAAAGATAAATAATTTTATTCAAAAACGTTGGTAACATAAATAATATTTGCGAATTTTTTTGGAAAGTAAGGATATGTTCATCACTTCAGATGCTTCGCTAATGTCTTTTAACGTATCATCCTTGAACAGTATCGTGATCCTGTCGTCGTTGACGTCGTACATGTCTTTTTGTATCGTGTCAACGCTCATAAGGTACCTGCGGGCGTCGTCGCGGGCCACGCCGTACTTGGCGGCAAGCGTCTGCGCCTTCTCCTCGATGCGCTCTTCTTCAATCGGTGTGCCTGAGATTTCCACCTTGAACAGGTTGCGGTTGATGATGTCGGCTGAGAGCGTCGAGAGTATCTTGTCCTTGCTGTCCATCCACACTTTCAGCGAACTCCAGATGTCGTTGTCGTCGAGCAGCGAGTAGTAGTGTTGCGCCTTGTCGTCGGCCTTGAACGTGTCGGCCGTAACGTCGTTGTAGAGGAAATAGCGCAGGCACGGCGTAGCGAACACGTCGTTGCCCTCGCGGGCCAGTTGCTTGGCGCGCAGCAGGGCGTTTACGAGCACCTTCTTGCCTGACACCGTGGTCTTGTGCAGGTAAACTTGCCAGTACATCAGCCGCCTGGCCATCAGGTAGTTTTCGATTGAATACAGCCCTTTTGAGTTTACCACCAAGTTGTCGTCGTGCACGTCGAGCATCTTTATTATCCTTGCGCTGCCGATGTTGCCTTCGGTGACACCGGTGAAGAAGCTGTCGCGGCGGAGATAGTCCAGGCGGTCCATGTCCAACTGGCTGCTTATCAGCTGGTGCAGGAATTTCTTCGGGTATTCGTTCTTGAATATCTTGAGCGCGAGGTTCAGTTCGCCTTTCGTCTCGCGGTTGATTTGCTCCATCATCAGCAGCGATATTTCTTCATGGCTGACGCCGTTGACGAGGGTGTGCTCAAGCACGTGTGAGAACGGGCCGTGCCCGATGTCGTGCATCAGGATGGCGGCCTCGACGGCTTCCTCCTCGCTGTCGAAGATGAATATGCCCTTTTGTGTAAGCGACGTGATGGCCTCGCTCATCAGGTGGAATGCGCCTATGGAGTGTTGGAACCTCGTGTGCTGCGCCGACGGGTACACCATCGACGTAAGTCCTAACTGCTTTATCCTCGTCAGCCTTTGCATCAGCGGATGCTCCACGATGCGCAGCAGCAGTCCGCGCGGTATCTTGATGAACCCGAATATCGGGTCGTTGATTATCTTGCTGTCGTTCATTTATTCTAATTCATAATTCACAATTCATAATTCACAATCAAGTCTGCCGAGTTGCGCGGCGGCGTCAGCCCTATTATGCATTGTGCATTATGAATTATGCATTGTTTTAATATTTGGTAGGAATATCGCCACTATGCCCAGCAGTGGCAGCCACGTGCTCACCTTGAAGACGAACTCGATGCTCGTCATGTCGGCCAGCCAGCCGAAGAACGCCGAGCCGATGCCGCCCAAGCCGAACATCAGGCCGAAGAACACGCCGGCTATCATCCCCACTTTGTCGGGCTTCAGGTCGGTGGCGTAAACCACTATCGCTGAAAAGGCCGACGCGATTATCAGTCCCGTCATCACGGACATCGCCACCGTGCCCCACAGTCCGAGGTAGGGCAGGGCGAGGGTGAAGGGCGCCGCGCCGAGTATGGAAAAGAGTATCACGTATTTGCGCCCGTAGCGGTCGCCGAGTATGCCGCCGGCCAGCGTGCCTATGGCGAAGGCCGCGAGATAGGCGAACAGGCAGAACTGCGACACCTGCACGGACACGCCGAACTTGCTGATGAGGTAAAACGTGAAATAGCTCGTCATGCAGGCGTTGAAGAAGTATTTTGAGAATATCATCAACACCAAGATGGCCAACGCCATGTTTACAGTCTTTTTCGGCAAATTGCACACGCCTGCCCGCTTTTTGCCTGCCTGCGCCTTTATCCTTTTCAACACCATGCCGTACCATGCCCCGACGCGCGTCAGCAGCAGCGCGGCGAGCAGTGCAGCCAAGGCGAACCACGCCACGGCGTGTTGCCCGAACGGTATCACGATGAGGGCGGCCAGCAGCGGGCCGACGGCGCTGCCGCCGTTGCCGCCTACTTGGAATATCGACTGGGCAAGGCTCTTCCTGCCTCCCGACGCGAGCTGTGCCACGCGCGACGCTTCAGGGTGGAACACCGACGAGCCGCAGCCTATCAGCGCGACGGCAAGGAGCAGCGGTATGAAGCCCGGCGCGAAGGCCAACGCCAGCAGTCCTGCAAGCGTGAAGCACATGCCCAAGGCCAGCGAGTAAGGTTGCGGGTGGCGGTCAGCGTAGTTGCCGACGAACGGCTGGAACACCGACGACGCCAGCTGGAACAC
Source organism: uncultured Prevotella sp. (assembly GCA_944320255.1). Lineage (GTDB taxonomy): Bacteria > Bacteroidota > Bacteroidia > Bacteroidales > Bacteroidaceae > Prevotella. The sequence continues at coordinate 14,349 of CALUGU010000059.1, forward strand.
CAGCGTTATGATGCCTATCTGGGCGAACGTGAAGCCGAACTTGTCTTTAAGCAGCGGGTAGAGAGCCGGGATGACTGACTGTATCATGTCGTTCAGCAGGTGGCATGAGCCGATGGTGAACAATATCCCGTAAGCCGTGCCTTCCGTGACGTGCGGATGGCCTTTTATCTTGTTTATTACGTTGTCAAGCATTTGCCTTTATTTATTTGCTAACGCCTTGTCGTTAAGCCGTTGCAAAATTAACACCTTTTCCATAAACGGCAAATGCGCCGCCGCATTTATTTGTGTTTTTCGCCGGCAGTTTTTATGTGGCAAAAAGTAAACGGCGGGTTGGTCTTGTGGCAACCTACCCGCCGTTTCCGCTTTTCACTTATAGGCTTTCAAGCCATTTCTTTCCGCTTTTTGTGTTAATCCAAATCGCTATGCCTGCAGCGATGATTGAACCAACGGTAAAGAATGCAATCATAAAGTCCATATCTCAATTTTTTATTATTTTGTAACCGATGTATGCAAATGTAATTGTTTTTGTTGAAATAACAATACCTTTTGGGTAAATATATTTTATTAGTGGCAAATGCGCCGCCGCATTTATTTGTGTTTTTCGCTGGTAGCGTGGAGTATATGGCAATAATGTAAAGGCGGCGTCGGTGTCTGAATGGCATATACGCCGACCGTTTTGATAGCGTGTGCGGTTTCATTTTGCTTGTTGAATACATCGTATTGGTTACATTTGTCTATTTCGTTCTTGTATGGGAAAATCGTTGAAATAGGTTGGTTGAGCGGGCGTCAGTGGTTGTTTTTGCTGCCGTTTGCCGTCATTGAGGGTGTCATTGACGGCTAATGAGGGTGGTAAAAGCCGTCATTACTGGTAGTAAGAGCCGTTATTACTGGTGGTAAAGGGCGTTATTACTGGTCGAATTGACGGCTTTTACTCATCGAAAGAGCCGTTATTGCGCCTTTTCAATGATGTTTTTGCTGCACAAAATCACAGGGAATGATGTAATTGCTTGTCATTCAGACGCTTATTCTTGCACACCGTAAATTTGCGTATTTGCGTCCAGGATGTCTTTTATTTGAAAATAACGTCTCTGTAGAGCGTCAACGAAAATCAGTTTGTAAGCTATTACGCCTGGTGGCTTACATAATGAAAAACCGCCCGCAGGGTTGCCATGAACCTTGCGGGCGGTTGTCTTGCCTTGCGGCGGTTATAGTTGTCAGCGTTCTATCTTGTCAAGCTCCGCCGCCATTTCGGCTTGCAGCTCCTTGGCTTTCGAGGCTGCAACCTCGGCGAAGTCTTCGCCGGCTGATGCGTAGATGATGCCGCGGCTGCTGTTTACGAGCAGTCCGCAGTCCTTTGTCATGCCATATCGGCATACCTCTTGCAGGCTGCCGCCCTGTGCGCCTACGCCCGGCACGAGCAGGAAGTGCGTTGGGGCCACGGCGCGGATGTCCTTGAACATCTCGCCCTGCGTTGCGCCTACCACGTACATCATGCGGTCGTCGCCGGCCCAGGCCTGCGATTTGCGGATTACTTTCTCAAAGAGGCGTTCGCCGTCTTTGTCTTCTGTCAGCTGGAAGTCGTGCGACCCCTTGTTGCTCGTCAGCGCCAGCAGTATGACCCACTTGCCGTCATAGCCGAGGAAGGGCGTAACGCTGTCTTCGCCCATGTACGGGGCTACGGTGAGCGCGTCGAGGTCGTACTCCTCGAAGAACGTGCGGGCGTACATCGCCGACGTGTTGCCGATGTCGCCGCGCTTGGCGTCGGCGATGATGAAATGGTTGGGGTAATTGTCTTTCAGATACTTCACGGTGCGCTCGAAGGCGGCGATGCCTTTAACGCCGAGGCTCTCGTAAAATGCGAGGTTTGGCTTGTAGGCCACGCAGTAGTCGGCGGTTGCGTCGATGATGGCCTTGTTGAAATCGAAGATCGGGTCTTCGCCTTCGAGCAGGTGTGCCGGTATCTTCTTGATGTCGGTGTCAAGTCCTACGCAAAGAAATGTCTTCTTCGCGAAAATCTGTTCGATGAGTTGTTGTCTGGTCATGGTTTTTATTTTTTTAGGAGTTTTAGGAGTAAAGTAGTAATGTAGTAAAGGAGTTAAGACAAATGCTTTGCTTCCATGTTCTATTGAAATAAAATTGCAAATGGTATTGTCTTAACTCCTTTACTACATTACTCCTTTACTCCTGTAAAATTACAATTCCGCTTCTTTCATCCGTTCGGCGTTCTCGGCCACGGTCAGCGCGTCAATCATGTCCTTGATGTCGCCGCCGAGGAAGCCTTGCAGGTCGTGCGTGGTGTAGCCTATGCGGTGGTCGGTGACGCGCCCTTGCTGGAAGTTGTATGTTCGTATCTTTGCGCTGCGGTCGCCCGTAGAGACGAGCGTCTTGCGGCGGCTTGCTATGTCGTCGATGTATTTCTGGTGCTCGCGGTCGTAGATGAAGGTGCGCAAGCGCGACAGGGCGCGCTCCTTGTTCTTGGGCTGGTCGCGCGTTTCGGTACATTCTATGAGTATCTCCTCCACCTCGCCCGTGTTAGGGTTCTTCCACGGATAGCGCAGGCGCACGCCTGACTCCACCTTGTTGACGTTCTGCCCGCCTGCTCCTGAGCTGCGGAACGTGTCCCACTTGATGTCGCCCTCGTTGATGTTCACCTCGAACTTGTCGGCTTCAGGCAGCACTGCCACGGTCGCCGCGCTGGTGTGCATGCGGCCTTGCGTCTCTGTAGCCGGCACTCGTTGCACGCGGTGAACGCCCGACTCGTATTTCAATGTGCCGTAAACGTTGTCGCCGCTCACGGCGAAGTCAATCTCCTTGTAACCGCCTACCGCGCCCTCGCTGACGCTTGTCACGGAGAGCGTCCAGCCCATTGTGTCGCAGAATTTCTTGTACATCTGGAACAAGTCTCCGGCGAACAGCGCGGCTTCGTCGCCTCCGGTGCCCGCCCGTATCTCCATCTGCACGTTCTTTGCGTCCTCCGGGTCTTTGGGCACGAGCGCCATCTTGATTTCTTCTTCAATCTTCGGTTGCAGCTCCTCGTTGGCTTGCAGCTCCTCGCGCGCCATTTCCTTTAGGTCCGGGTCGCTCTCGTTGGCGAGGATGTCCTTCGCCTCTTTTATCGAGTTGAGGCACGTTATGTATTTCTTGCGCGCCTTCATGATGTCGTCGAGATCCTTGTATTCGCGGGTCAGTCGCACGTACCTGTCTTGGTCGGCGATGACGGCGGGGTCGGTGATGAGGGTCGATATTTCCTCGTAACGGCTCTCAAGGCCTTCAAGTTTCTCAAGTATGCTGTTGTTGTCTGCCATTGTCTTTGTTTTTAGTTGACAAGTAATCAGTTGACAAGTGATAAGCAGACAAGTGA
>CALUGU010000060.1 GCA_944320255.1 uncultured Prevotella sp.
ATAAGGAAGAGTTGGAGTCACTTCTAACTCTCAAGTTCCGTTTGTGTAATTCGCAAACCATTTCTTTTTGACTATAAGAATTAAGAGTTAAGAATTAAGAATTAAGAATTAAGAGTTAAGAGTTAAGAGTTAAGAAAATTAGCAACGAAAGCATATTTTCTTAACTCTTAACTCTTAACTCTTAATTCTTAACTCTTAATCTATCCGAACAACGCCCTCAACGCCTCCTCGACCTTGCGCACAGGCACAAGGTCTATATTGAATTTCTTTCTCGAAATTCCCTGCATATTATATTTAGGTATTATAATATGCGAAAAACCTAATTTCTCCGCCTCGGCGATGCGCTGCTCTATCCGGCTGACAGGGCGCACCTCGCCGCTCAAGCCGACCTCGCCGGCCATGCACCATCCGCTCTCGATTGCCGTATCCACATTGCTCGAAAGCACGGCGGCTATGACGCTTAAGTCCATCGCCATGTCGGTGACACGCAAACCGCCTGCGATATTTAGGAATACGTCTTTCTGCATCAGCTTGAAACCCACACGTTTTTCAAGTACGGCCAGCAACATATTAAGCCGCCGCTGGTCGAAGCCCGTCGCGCTGCGTTGCGGCGTACCGTAAGCCGCCGACGACACAAGGGCCTGGGTCTCGACAAGAAACGGCCTCACGCCTTCAATCGCCGAAGATATTGCAACGCCGCTAAGCCCCTCGTGGTCTTGCGTCAAGAGAAGTTCGGAAGGATTGGAGACCTGCCGCAAACCGTCTTGGCACATCTCGTAAATGCCAAGTTCGGACGTGCTGCCGAAACGGTTTTTCGTTGAACGGAGTATGCGGTACATATAATGCTGGTCGCCCTCGAACTGTATCACGGTGTCAACGATGTGTTCAAGTATCTTCGGCCCGGCCAAGGTGCCTTCCTTATTAATATGTCCGATGAGGATTACGGGCACGCCGCTCGACTTTGCAAAACGCAGCAAAGCCGAAGCGCACTCCCTGACTTGCGTGACGCTGCCCGGCGAGCTATCAACGCTGTCGGTGCTGATGGTCTGTATTGAATCAATCACCACGATTTCGGGCGATGTCTCCTGGATGTTTGCGAATATGTCTTCAAGCGACGTGTCGCACAAAATAAGACAGTTGTCGGCCGAAAAGCCCTTCAGCCGCGAGGGCGCTGCGTGATTGCCGCCATCCACGGCCACGCCTTGCGCACCGATTATCCGCTCGGCGCGCATCTTCAACTGGTGCGCGCTCTCCTCCCCGCTGACATAAAGGATGCGGCGGTCCGCCATCCGCAATATCGTCTGCAACGTCAAGGTGCTCTTGCCTATGCCCGGCTCACCGCCAAGCAAGACGATGGAACCAGGAACAAGGCCGCCGCCAAGCACGCGGTTCAACTCGTCGTCGCCCATGTCTATACGAGGCTCGTCGGCCACGGATATATCACGGAGCGACAATGGCTTGGACCTATGCGCCGCACGCCCCTTCATCACCGACGCCGCAGCAGAGCCTGCCGCAGCCTGCCCGATGGAAGTAGGCGCCACCCGTATTTCCTTAAACGTGTTCCACTGTCCGCAATTAGGGCACTTGCCTATCCACTTGGCCGACTCTTGGCCGCAATTAGAACAGACATAAGCAATCTTGTCTTTTACCATAAATATTGATTTTCGCGACATAAGCAACCGTCCGAACCACCATAAACACGATGGCTACACGCTGCCGCAACGCCGCCGTATTGATTTTACTCTACAAAAATATCAATATTTTTTTTAGTTACAAAATAAATCATTAACTTTGCAGCATATTACAAAAAGCGGTTAAGGCTAATATCGCACATTAAATAACTCGGAAGGGCGACTCGTGTGTAAAACGCAGGGCTGCCCTTTTTACTAAATTTAAGCATCGTTTTCCGGCATGGCCGCTGCATCCGGCGCACAACACGGAGGCAACGACTATGCTGACGCACTACCACTGAATAATATGAGACCCACACATTTCATCATGCTTTTGGTTGCGACGGCCGTCTTGACAGGGTGCGGCCCGTCATACGACGAAATGAAAAAACAGACTCGCGCCGAACAGGAAAAGCTAAGGAGGGAGGACTCACTGGCACTTAAGATTGGCGTGATGCCGACGCTTGACTGCCTCCCGATGTACGTGGCTGAAGATTATAATATGTATGATTCAACAAAAGCCGACATACGGCTGAAACCTTTCAAGGCGCAAATAGACTGCGACGCAGCCTTGGCTAACGGGAAACTTGAAGGCTGCATAACCGACATTGTGCGCGGGCAATACATCAAGAGCAAGGGTGTCGCGCTTGATTACGTGGCCGCGACGAACGCTTACTGGCAAATAATAAGCAACAGGACGGCCCGAATAAGAAGGCTTAAGCAGCTGAACGACAAAATGATAGCCATGGCAAGATATTCCGCAACGGCGCTTCTTGCCGATTACGCTGTTGACAGTGCGAAACTCAAGCAGGAAGAAGTGTTCAAAATCCAGATAAACGACGTTGACTTGAGGCTGCAAATGCTGCTCAACAACGAAATGGACGCAATGGTCTTGCCCGAACCGCAGGCGACAAGGGCGAGGATGTACAAACACCCGGTGCTTCTGGACAGCCGTGACAAGGACATGCATTTCGGCGTGATAGCATTCAGGAGCAACGACATGAAAGACAAGCGCAGGCAGCAACAATTCAAGGTGTTCATCGACGGATACAACGCCGCCTGTGACTCCATTAACAAAAACGGAATGGCGCATTACTCGTCAACACTGAAAAAACATTACAAGATTGACGACAAGACAATCAAGGCCTTGCCCAAAATGAAATTCAAACACGCCGAGGCTCCACGCCAAAAAGACATCGACACCGCTGACAAATGGCTAAAATGACTAAGCACATGGATAACAACGCAGCAAGACAATTCAAGGATTTATTCAACAAGCTGGACAGCAAGATGTTAGGGGATGCCATACAAGCCGCACGCAAGCTCGTTGACACATACCCACAACTCATATACGCCGAAGAACTTGAAAACATCGAGAATAATTACAAGCTGATGCTCGGATACATGAGGCAAGGCTTCATCGACCCGCAACGCGAAAACATATACAACGACTTATTGGCAAGGCTTTACCGCTTCGCGAGTGATTTCAGGATGTCTTACCTGACACAAAACGTTCCTTTTTTCACTGAAATGTCTCGCAAGTCGGCTAACAGGAACTTCACCAACGATGGCATAAAACAAGAACTCGAAAACTTTGTCGCCGACGTTGCGATGCTTTCATTGGAAACAGAACCCGGCAAAACTACTAAAAGCAAAGAGTTGTACCGCAGACACAACGACTTTATGCAAGCGTTGTTCTGCCATATTACCGTATCAAAACAATGGAGCGAACATGACGCGGAGGCTATCGTAAAGCTGCTGCTTTCGCCGACAATCGACACCATCGACGCCCAACTGATTGTCAGCGCGCTCACAATAGCTACGATGAACAGCTTTGACACGAGCAAGTTCAATGTGCTTTTAGACACTTACCTAAAAGCACATGACGAAAAAATACGCCAAAAAGCATTGGTGGGCTGGGTGTTCTCATTGCCTTCAAATGCCCGTATCCCCGACAGGCTGAAAAGTAAAATCAACGACATACTAAAGGACACGAACATTGCGAACGAGCTTATAGAACTGCAAAAGCAAATCGTGTTCTGCATGAACACGCAGCAAGACGCGGACAAAATACAACGCGACATAATGCCTGAACTCATGAAAAACAACAACTTGAACATCACACGGTTCGGCATCACTGAAAAAGAAGAAGATCCTATGGCCGACGTTTTCGACCCAGGAGCTTCTGACAGGGCGATGGAAAAGATGGAAGAAAGTTTCAAGAAAATGATGAATATGCAGAAAGCCGGCTCTGACATTTATTTCGGAGGGTTCTCTCAAATGAAGCGTTTTCCGTTCTTTTACAATGTCGCAAATTGGTTTTACCCCTTCCATATCGAGCATCCGGACATCTCAAACACCGTGGACAACCTGAAAGGTACGCCGCTTTTGGTCAATATCTTGAACAACGGCCCATTCTGTGACAGTGACAAATACTCATTCACACTTGCCGTGTCATCGGTAATAAACCGCTTGCCTGATAACATGAAAGAGATGATCAACACGCCTGACGCATTGGGACAAGTGGTAAGCAGCGAAGAACAAGAACAACCCACATACGTCAGGAGGATGATACTTCAAGATATGTACCGCTTTTTCAGACTGTTCACACAACGCGGACAATTAGTCAACCCGTTCGACATTGAACGTTTCACGTTCGTGTCAAATGACGCCTTTTCCGGCACGAAAATCAAAGAATACATACCAGACTTGTGCTATTTTATGATAAAGCACAAGAACAAAGACGCTTTAAAAAACATCTTATCAAAGTATGACTACCTTGACGACACAAGGCTTCAGTTGGTAAAAAGCGTGTACCTGCTTAACTTCAAGAACGCTCCCGGCGAAGCTGTTGAATGTCTTGAAAGCATAAGAAACCGCGAACCTGACAACAAACGAATATTATCCCTGTTGGCAAGGGCTTATTTTGAAAGCGGCAAATACGAGCGTTCCGCCCAATGCTATGAGGCTTTACACGAGACAGACCTTGGGAACAGCACCGTATCGCTTAATTATTGCGTAGCCTTGGCCAAGTCGGAAAATTACGAGAAAGCAACAAACCTGCTCTACAAGCTCGACATTGAAAATCCCAATTCAACGCCGATAACAAGGGTGTTGGCATGGAACCTAATGGGGCTTGGCAAATACGAGCAAGCCGAGAAGGCTTACAACAGATTGCTGAAAAGCGACGAAGCCGAAACCGGAGACCGCCTGAACGCCGGCTATTGCCAATGGCTGAAGGGCGACATCAAGGCTGCTGTAATGTTGTTCAAAGACTTTATGAAAGCTAACGGCAACGGGAAACAGGCCAACAGCATCTCGTCAGAACTTATAAACGACTATGAATTCCTGACAAAACACGGCATCAGCGAAATCGACATCAGGCTGATGGCCGACCTTACCACTTACGAAGCCTGACGCTTGCCACCTTTCCTTTAATCCTTGTCCGGATTAAAGGAAAGGTGTAAGCAGATGTGCGAACCAGCCAACAAACTTCTGCCAAGGCGTACGCCATTCGTCCCAAACTTCTTCGGTGAGCTTGAACGAGTGCTTTTTATCACGCTCAAACATTTCGTCAAGCTCTTTCGTCGTACAAGGATCTACTATTACGGCGTTCTCCTCATAATCGAAATTCAAGCTCCTCGCATTCAGGTTGGCACTGCCTACCGTGCAAAAACGGCCGTCAACCATTATTATCTTCGTGTGATGAAACCCATGGCGGTAAATCCAAACATCCACTCCGTGCTTCATCAGTTTGTGAACGTTGTAGAACACGCAATCGGGCGTCAAGGGGATGTCGCTGTTCTCCGAAACCATAATCTCCACTTTCACGCCACGCTTCACGGCATTACGCAGAGCGCGCTTCAACGTATTGTTAAGAGTAAGATAAGGATTTACCAACTTTATACTATCTTTGGCGAAATTGATTGCGTCAGTGTAAAACTTCCTTATTATCCCGTTCGTCGTCCTCGGCTCACGGTTGACTATGCCGACAATCTTCTTTCCAGCCGTAGAGCAAGTGTCCGGCTTAAGCCCTGTGATATAATCTGCGCCGTGGTATCCGCGGAAATATTTCGCCCCGTGCACATCCTGGCCCGTCACCTTGTTCCATATTTTAAGGAATATCGCCTGCAACGTGTTAACCTCGTCGCCCTCAATGCGGCAGTGCATATCGCGCCACTCGCCTACTTGTTCCGTGCCGGTGATGTAATAATCGGCCACGTTCATGCCGCCCGTATAAGCTATCTTACCGTCTATCACGACTATCTTGCGGTGGTCGCGGTGAAACACATGGTTAACCCAAGGAAAGCGGATAGGGTCGAACTCGTAAATCTCAATGCCGCGCGAACGTATGTCCTCAAGATGCTTCTTTTTCAGGGGGCGGTTGTTAGAGTCGTTTCCGAAACCGTCAAACAAAGCCCTGACCTCGACACCCTGCGCCACCTTGTCGGCCAATATGTCAAAAAGCAACGACGCTATCGAGTCGTTACGGAAGTTGAAATACTCAAGATGCACGCTGCTGCGGGCCTGGCGTATGGCGTCAAACATATCGTCGAATTTCTCCTGCCCCGTCATCAACAGCGTTACAGAGTTGTTATCTGAAAACGTCACGCCCTCTTCCCTAAGGCTATTTACTATCAGGGAGTCAGACGTCTGCGAGCGTGCAACGCCGCAAGCAAGCACATACAGCAATACTAAAACAATCTTCTTCATTACCTTAATTTTTAAGCAGACAAGTTTACAGTGGGTGGCGAGCAGACGAGTTTACAGCAACAAGCAGATGAACAGATGAGCGGATTTGCCTTGTCACTCGTTTGCTTGTTGCTTACTGCCCGTCACTTGCCTGCCAGCTACTCGTTTGTCACTTTAAAAAGCAACCATAATGGTCTACCACTCCGAGCAAATGGTTACCGCCGTCAACCACGAGCACGGAATGAATTTTATATTTGTTCATTATCCCCTGTATTTCGCTTATCTTCATTTCAGGCGGCACCACTTTAGGCTGGCGCGTCATAATGTCGGCAACGGTGCGGTCGAAGAACTGCGCCTGCCATTTCTCCATCGCCCTGCGTATGTCCCCGTCGGTGATAAGACCGACAATCTTGCCGTCAACCACGGCCACGCCAAGCCCCAACTTGCCCTTGCTGACGTGGATGATAGCCTCGCCAAGGTGCATCGTGGGCGGTATCACCGGCATATCCTCGGTGTGCATCACGTCTTGCGCCGTGGTCAAGAGCCGTTTGCCGAGTTCGCCTCCGGGATGGAACTGGGCGAAGTCTCTCGGCTTGAAGTCCCTTACTTCCATCAACGCCACAGCCAGTGCGTCGCCCATCACGAGCGTAGCCGTAGTGCTGCTGGTCGGCGCAAGGTTAAGCGGACAAGCCTCTTTCTCAACCTGTACGTGCAGGTGTACCGTGCTGTATTTCGCCAAAAGCGAGGCCGGGTTGCCACTCATGCCGATTATCGGGATGTCCATGTGCAACACCATCGGGATGAAGCGCAGCAGCTCGTCGGTCTGCCCCGAATAGCTGATTGCCAGCACCACGTCGTCTTTCGTCATCACGCCGAGGTCGCCGTGGAACACGTCGAGCGGATTGATGAAGAACGACGGCGTGCCCGTGCTCGACAGCGTGGCGGCAATCTTCGCGCCGATGTGGCCGCTCTTGCCCACGCCTGTCACTATCACCTTGCCGTGGCAATGATACATCAACCCTACGGCCTTGTCAAAGTTCTCGTCCAACTGTGGCAACAAGTCGGTCACAGCCTGCGCCTCCTCGCGTATGCAGCGCGCGGCGTAATCCCTGACATGGGCCAAGCGGTAGTTCATTTCTACATCTTCCATATATTTTTCACTGCTTTACAACACTTCTAATCACGCCCTCCAAGTCTTCAAGCCTCAACATGTTCGGGCCGTCGCTTAGCGCATTGTCCGGGTCGGGATGCACCTCGAAGAAGTATCCCGTAGCCCCGAAAGCCTTTGCCGCCAACGCCATCGAAGGCACGAAACGGCGGTCGCCCGAAGTCTTGCCGCCTCCTGCGCCGGGACGTTGCACGCTGTGCGTGCAGTCCATCACCACCGTCGGCACTATTTCGAGCATATCAGCAATGTTGCGGAAGTCTACTATTAAATTATTGTACCCGTACATATTACCTCTCTCCGTGAGCCACACTTCCCCAGCCCCAGCGTCGCGGGCTTTCTCTACGGGATACACCATGTCACGGCCGCTCAAGAACTGCGCTTTCTTTATGTTGACAACGCGCCCCGTCTTAGCAGCCGCCACGAGCAAGTCGGTCTGGCGGCAGAGGAATGCCGGTATCTGTATCACGTCAACCACCTCGCCGACTGGCGCAGCCTGCCAGCTCTCGTGAATGTCGGTGAGCACCTTCAAGCCGTACTTAGTCTTTACGTCGGCAAGCATTTGCAGGCCCTTGTCGATGCCGGGGCCGCGGAATGAATGCACCGATGTGCGGTTTGCCTTGTCAAACGACGCCTTGAAAATGATGTCTACGCCGAGGGTCTTGTTCAAACCTGCAAGGCATTCGGCTACATCGTCCAACAGCTCCTGCGACTCTATGACACAAGGGCCGGCAATGAAAACTTGTTGCATCATAAAAAGTTTTATATTCAGGCTTGCAAAGGTATTTATTTTGTCCGATTGTTCCAAATATTTAACACATTTTACTTATAAAACTGAAAAAAGTTGGCAAATACTTTCATATTGTTCGACAAATAGATATATTTGCAGCGTGAATATAACAAAACTCTAAAAAAATAATTGATTGTCTAACTTAAATTAAAAGAAAGGGTACAAAAATGAAAAAGATTTACATGACATTGGTAGCCGTTATGTTTGCGGTATGTGCAAGCGCACAGGTTTACGTAGGCGGCAATGTCGGCATCGCAAGTGTTGACAACGGTGGCGACGACGATGAGACTGTATTCAGCGTACTGCCTGAAGTTGGTTACAAGTTCAACGACAACTGGGCAGCCGGTGTAATGTTCGGATGGTCAAAGGGCAACCTGTCTTCTAATGGTGATCTTAACATTAGTGAAGACTATGGCAAATTAAGGGGCACATTCCAAATCAACCCTTACGCACGTTACACTTTCCTGCACAGCAACCTGATTAACGTGTTCTGCGACGGTGGTTTCGGTTACAAGCACTACAACGGCATAGCTAACCAGTGGTCTGTAGGTTTGAGGCCAGGTGTTGAGCTGAAACTCGACAAGTTCAGCCTCGTCGCACACGTTGGTTTCATCGGATGGGAGCAGACTAAGGGCATCGACGATGGTCCCAAGACAAGCAAATGGGGTCTCGACCTCGACGGTAACAACATCACACTTGGTGTTTATTACAACTTCTAACTCTTAGAAAGGTAGAAAAGTAAAAGGGTAAAAAAGTAAAACGTTACTTACTACGTTTCCACTTTTTTACCCTTTTACTTTTCTACCTTTTTACTTTTTTACCTTTTCACCCTTTTACTTTTTCACCTTTCCTCGTATTCCGTCTTGTCTTCAATCCTGGCATCGCGCAAGGCTTCACGCCGCTCTACGCACGTGCCGCATTTACCGCAATGACGCTCTCCGCCCTTATAGCAGCTCCACGTCTCTGCGTAGTCGATGCCGAGCTGTTTGCCGCGGCGGGCGATGTCTGTCTTTGTCAGATTGGTGTACGGCGCAAGGATTTCTATGCCGGGATACGTTCCGGCCTTAGTGGCTGCGCTCATCGCACTGACAAACTCCGGCCGGCAGTCCGGGTAAATGGCGTGGTCGCCGCCGTGGTTGGCCATCATCACGTATTTCAGCCCTTCGCTCTCGGCTATCCCGGCGGCTATGGCCAGCATTATGCCGTTGCGAAAAGGTACCACGGTTGACCTCATATTGTCGTCGGCGTAATGTCCTTCGGGTATGGCGTCAGCCCCGGAGAGCAGCGAACTCTTGAAATAGTCGTGCATGAAACCAAGACGTATCACGATATGCTTTATGCCCAAACGTTCGCAATGCAGCTTGGCAAAAGCTATCTCACGCTCGTTGTGATTGCTGCCATAGTCGAACGAAACGCCCAAGGCGATGCGCTCTTTCATGTCGTAAAGCAGCGTGGTGCTGTCCATGCCACCGCTGATTATTATCACTGAATCTTTCATTGTCGCTTTGTCTTTTTTATTTTTACAACGTGCAAAATTAAGAAAAATCAATGAAAAACCAACCCTTCTCACACAAAAACGGCACAAGCATAAGCGCGCATAAAGAACAACGCCGTAACAGACTGACATTCAACGCATTACAAAAGACCGTAAAACAGGCTGTAAAAGACCGTAAAACGTGTTGTAAAAAACGGCTTTTCACAATGCAATTCACGGCAAACGGGAACACGACCGAACCTAAGCAACCAGCAAACGGACAGGCAAGCGACAAGCCGACGGGGAAAATTGCCTTGTCGCTTGTCAGCTTGCCACTTGCCTGCCCGATGCTGCAAATGCCGTAGCTTATTCCTCCACGCCTTCTTGCATCTTGCGGAGGACGGCCTGGTCGGTGTTGTTCTTATCGGTAGAGTGTTTCAGTACAACGGCGTCGATATAGAACACTATTTCCTCGGCAAGGTTGGTTATATGGTCGCCGGCGCGCTCAAGGCGCAGGAACACACCCTTGAAGTCGAGGCAGAAAGAGGCCTTGTCAGGATGGGCTGCTATGTAAGCTGACAACGCCTCGGTGGATGCGGCGTTAATCTCGTCTACGGCGTTGTCCTTCTCAAACAGGCTGTTAGCCAGCGCGATGTCGTTGCCCTCAAGCGACCGGCGTGCCGTGTCGAGCATTTCAAGCACATGGTCGGTCATCTCTTTCAGCCTTGTCTGCTCCAAAAGGGCCGCGTCTATCGGCTCTCCGTCTTGACGGATGGCGAAGCGGGCGATGTTCTCGGCAAAGTCGCCGATACGCTCCAAGTCGGCGTTAATCTTGAATATGGCCAACATAAAGCGCAGGTCTATCGCCACGGGGTTGTACAACACGAGGAAATCCTCAATGTCGCAGTCAAGTTTCAACTCGCTTGCGTTGACGCGCTTCTCACGGATGAGCACGTCCCACGCCTTTTCACGGTCTGACGACATCAGGGCGTCGCACGCGTTTTTCATCTGGTCGTAGACAAGCGTCCACATATCAAGAACCTCGCTACGTATAGCTTTCAGTTCATCTTCAACGAATTTTACCATAATGTTTTAAGTTGATGGTGAAGAATTTAGAATGAAAAATCCACATCTACATTCCACCCGTTTTTACTTTTTTACCATTTTACCTTTTTACTTTTTCACATTCCAGACTTTTATCCGAACCTTCCTGTGATGTAGTTCTGCGTCTCCTCCTTGGCCGGGTTGGTGAACATCTTTGTTGTCACGTCGTACTCTATCAAGCGTCCGAGGTAGAAGAAGGCCGTCTTGTCGCTCACGCGCGTCGCCTGCTGCATATTGTGCGTCACGATTACGATGGTGAAGTCTTTCTTCAGTTCATGGATAAGCTCCTCCACCTTAGCCGTAGATATGGGGTCGAGAGCCGACGCCGGCTCGTCCATCAACAACACGGACGGCTCCACGGCCATGGCGCGCGCTATGCAGAGACGTTGCTGCTGGCCGCCTGAAAGCGCGTAAGCCGACTTCTTGAGCTTGTCTTTCACCTCGTCCCACAGGGCCGCGCCGCGCAACGACTTCTCCACACGCTCGGCTATGAACTTCTCGTCTTTCACGCCGTTGACACGCAGGCCGTAAGCCACGTTCTCGTAAATGCTCTTAGGAAAAGGATTGGGACGCTGGAACACCATGCCCACGTTCTTGCGCAGTTCGTCAACGTTCACCGAACGGTCGTAAATGTTCTGCCCGTCGATGTCTATCTCCCCCTCCAGGCGCGAACCTGGTATCAAGTCGTTCATACGGTTGAACAACCGCAGGAATGTTGACTTGCCGCATCCCGACGGCCCTATGAACGCTACGACTTCGTTCTGCCATATGGCCATGTCAATGCCTTTCAGCGCATGGAACGCGCCGTAGTAGAAGTTTACGTTCTTTGCTTCAATCTTATTCATATCTATATTTTTTAGTCTTTTTTCAGTTGACAAGTTCACAGTGACAAGCAGACAAGGAATATGCCTTGCCACTTCTTTGCTAATGGCTCGTCTGCCCGTTACTGACTGCTTGTCTGCTGACTGCTAATTAGTCTTCAACTTTTTCTGGAAATAATTACGCAAAGCGTTGGCCAAGAGGTTCACGAACAGGATTATTATTACGAGCACAAGAGCCGTACCGTAAGCTATCGGGATTTGCTTTTCCATGTCCGTGCCGCTGGTTGCAAGCACATAGAGGTGGTAAGGCAAAGCCATGCACTGGTCGAAAACGCTCTGCGGCAGTTGCGGGAGGAAGTAAGCCGCGCACGTGAAAAGTATAGGAGCCGTCTCGCCTGACACGCGGCCGAGGGCGAGGATAAGGCCGGTTATGACGTTCGGCATGGCCATCGGCAGGATGACGCGGCGTATCGTCTGCAACTTCGTGGCGCCAAGGGCGAGGCTGCCCTCACGGAAACTGTCGGGTATTGCTTTCAGGGCCTCCTCCGTCGTGCGTATCACGAGAGGAAGGGCGAGCAGCCCCAACGTAAGCGAGCCGGCCAAGATGCTGTCTCCGAAACCGAAGAAGTTGACAAAAAGGGACATTCCGAACAGTCCGAAAACAATCGACGGGATGCCTGCCAGGTTGTTTGTCATCATCCGGATGAAGCCGATAAGGCGTCCGCTCTTTGCGTATTCGTGCATATAAATGCCGCTCATTATGCCCAAGGGAAAGGCGAACAGTGCGCTGCCAACCATCAAATAGAACGTACCTACGATGGCTGGCCAGATGCCGCCGCCCTTCATTCCGTCGGTCGGAGGCGTCGTAATGAAATCCCAGTTGAGCACGCTTGCGCCTTTTATTATGATGAACGCAAGAATGACGAACAGTATCGTAACTATCACGCCGCTAAGGAACTTGAACACGCCGAAAGCAATCTTCTCGCTCAAAATCTTGCTGCGGTGGTTTCCTGCTTTAAGTTTTTCTAAACTATCCATTGTTTTTTATTTTTTAGTTGGCAAGTTAACAGTGACAGGCAGGCAAGGTGCAGTCTTGTTACTTGCATTCTAGTTTGCCCGTCTGCTTGTTTGCTCGTTACTGGTTGGCTTGCACCTTGTTCCTCGAAGATATGTATTCAACGCTTGAGTTGATTATCAACGTTATGAAGAAAAGCACTACGCCAAGCAAGAAAAGCGATTGGTAGTGAGGGCCTCCGGCAGGAGCCTCGCCCAGCTCGGCGGCAATCGTGGCGGGGATTGTACGCAACGGGTCGGTTATCGAAAGCGGTATCACGGCGGCGTTGCCCGTAACCATCAGCACCGCCATCGTCTCGCCGAAGGCACGCCCGATGCCCAACACGACGGCCGAGGTTATTCCCGAAACGGAATATGGCATCACCACCTTATATATTGTCTGCCATTTCGACGCGCCCAAGGCGAGACTCGCCTCACGCTGCGACCGCGGGCAGTTGAGCATCGCGTCCTGGCTCACTGTTATTATCGTGGGCAACGCCATTATGGCCAACACTATGGCACCGGCCAAACCGCTCTCGCCAACAGGCAATCCGAACACATCCTGCAACAACGGCACTATCACGATAAGCCCGAAGAAACCGTAAACAACCGACGGGATGCCGTTCAATAACTCAATGACCGGCTTCAATATCTTACGCATACGCTCGTTTGCGACCTCTGACATATATATGGAAACGGCCAACCCGAAAGGCAGGGCGAAAAGTATGGCGAACACCGTAACCCAGACCGTACCAAGCACCAACGGGACAAAACCGAACTGAGCGGCGGGCGTGGCCGTAGGGAACCACTCGTCGCCGAAAAACACTTCAGACATTGAGACATGGTGCTCCTCAAGCTGCTTCACCGTTTCAACGTCCTTGACAAACGTCTCCGGTACAAAAGCAATAATGCCCTTGTCGCCACCGACGAGTGCTTCGATGCACTTGCCGGCATTCTCATAGTTGGCTCCGAGCTGCTCGTCAGTAAAGTGTTTCTGCATATCGTCAAACCTGAAAACGGTTATATTCTCGTCGTTCCCGCCTACGTCTTTCCAGTTGGTTACGTCTTCGTCGAATATTTCCTTTATCTGCTTGGCGTTAAGTTCGTCAACAGGATTATCCGTGTTGACAACAAGCGCGTAACCTTCCTCTATCGTCTTTTGCGAGAAAAGGCCGAAACCTTCGGAAAAAAGGAACAGAACGATGAGCAGTATGATCACGCTCGTGAGGAAACCGCTGCAAGTTATTATTCCGGTAACAATCTTCTCAAGAAACTTTTTCATGTCGTTTTATTATTTAAGTTGACGAGTTCACAGCGACAAACAAACAATATAGTCGGACTTGTTAATTGTCTCGTGTCTGCCCGTTTATCGCCGGCAAAAGTACGGCTTGCCCGTTAAGGACGTGTTTCACAGGTGTTACATTAATGTTACGGCGGCCGGAGCGAGGCGGTTGTAACCTGAATGTAACCTCCGTGCAACCCCGTTGAAAACGCGAAACTGTTATTTCGCAGCGGAAATAAGACAAAACCATAAAAGGAACATAGATGAAAACATTGAGACTTGCAGTCCTCGCCTTCGCGGTGATGGCCGCCGCCAGCGTAGCAGGACAGAAAATCAAGGGCAGCGACACGGTGCTGCCTGTATCGCAGGAAGGAGCAGAAATGTACATGAAGCAAAACCCGCAGGCACGTGTAACGGTGACAGGCGGAGGGTCGGGCGTAGGTATTTCCGCCCTGATGGACGGCACGACGGACATCGCAATGGCGTCGCGCTCGATTAAGTTCGGCGAAAAGATGAAACTCAGCAGCGCAGGTAAACAACTGCGTGAAGCCGTTGTCGCGTATGACGCCCTTGCCGTAATAGTAAACCCGCAAAACCCGATAACACACCTTACACGCACACAGCTCGAAGCGATATTCCGCGGCAAAGTGACCAACTGGAACCAAGTGACCGACCCGGTCACGGGCCGCCGCGGCCCAGACCTGAAGATAATAGTGTACTCGCGCGAGACATCTTCAGGCACATACGAGTTTTTCAAGACAAGCGTACTGCATGAAAAGAACTATATGGCGGGCGTACTCTCGATGCCGGCCACGGGCGCGGTAATCCAGTCGGTCAGCCAGACGCGCGGCGCAATAGGCTACGTCGGTATGGCATACGTCAACAAGAATGTGAAAGCCTTGAAGGTCTCTTACGACGGCCGCCGCTTCGTTTACCCCAACATGGCCAACGGACGCAACCACACCTACCCCATAATCCGTGAGCTTTACTACTATTACACGGCGGACAAGGCCAATGTCGTAGAACCGTTCATCCGCTACTTGCTGTCGCCCGAAGGCCAAAACATAGTAATGAAAAGCGGCTACGTGCCGGCAAAATAATACTGTAAGGATTTACGCAACAAAGGCGCAGGCATCAATACATGGCTACGCCGGTTACGTGAACAGATAAATGGTAGATGAATAAACATAAAAATATCCGCATTCAACCTAACCATAGGTGAATGCGGATATTCTTTTTATTGTCGTATTACTCGTTGATTGCTGCAACGCCGGGGAGAACTTTGCCCTCGATTGCTTCGAGCAGCGCGCCGCCGCCGGTGGAGATGTATGACACCTTGTCGGCCATGCCGAACTTGTTGATGCAGGCTACGGAGTCGCCGCCGCCGATGAGCGAGAAGGCACCGTTGGCCGTGGCCTCGGCTATGGCGTCGGCAATGGCGCGTGAACCGCCCGTGAAGTTGTCGAACTCAAACACGCCGGCAGGGCCGTTCCACAGGATTGTCTTCGCGTCCTTGATGGCTGCGGCGAAAGCCTCGCGCGTCTTGGGACCAGCGTCAAGGCCTTCCCATCCTTCGGGGATGTCGTTGGCGGGACAAACCTGCGTGTGGGCGTCGTTAGAGAAGTCGTCGGCTGCGATGCAGTCGGTGCCGAGCACGAGGTTAACGCCGTTCTCCTTGGCCTTCTTGATGACGTCGAGAGCCACGTCGAGCTTGTCGTCCTCGCAGATGGACTTGCCTATCTTGCCGCCCTGCGCCTTGGCGAAGGTGTAAGTCATACCACCGCAGAGGATGAGGTTGTCCACCTTGCCGAGCAGGTTCTCGATGATGCCAATCTTCGTTGAAACCTTCGAGCCGCCCATGATGGCAGTGAAGGGACGCTTGATGTTGCCCAGCACGTTGTCAACGGCTTTTACCTCTTTCTCCATAAGGTAGCCAAGCATCTTGTGGTCTTTGTCGAAGTATTCGTCGATTACGGCCGTAGAGGCGTGCTTGCGGTGAGCCGTGCCGAAGGCGTCCATCACGTAGCAGTCAGCGTAAGAAGCGAGCTTCTTGGCAAACTCCTTCTGGCGTACCTTCATTTCCTTCTTGGCCTCGTCGTATTTCGGGTCTTCCTTGTCTATGCCTACGGGCTTGCCTTCCTCTTCGGGATAGAAGCGCAGGTTCTCAAGCAGCAGGGCCTCGCCCGGCTTCAGTGCGGCAACCTCGTTGTCGGCGTTGGCGCAGTCGGCGGCGAATTTCACGTCCACGCCGAGGTGCTCTGACACGTTCTTGACAATCTGGCTGAGCGAGAGCTTCGGGTTCACCTTGCCTTTAGGCTTGCCCATGTGGCTCATCATGATGACGCTGCCGCCGTCGGCCAGCACTTTCTTCAGCGTGGGGAGGGCGCCGCGTATGCGGGTGTCGTCAGTCACGTTTCCGTTTTCGTCAAGAGGCACGTTGAAGTCAACGCGCACGATTGCCTTCTTTCCGGCAAAGTTGAATTGATCGATTTTCATTTTACCTTAAAATTATTATTAATCCATGAATTGGCTTTCGCCGAACTTCGTTTTACAATGCACAATGAATAATTTGGCCGGCGCCACAAAGACAAGCCCCACGGCTATTGCGAATTACATGCCACGCATTGTGCCTTAAACCGAATGCAAAGTTAGCAAATTTGGCCGAAAGCACGCAACGCCGTGGTGATTATTTAATTATTTTTGATGTGATTACAACCGTAATGTAAAGTCAGGTTGGCAAAATCAAATGAAAACTTAAACGTAAAGAATTACGAGAGAATAATCCTGCCTGCCTCGGAGGCTCACACGCAACACCTGCCCCCACACCTCATAACCACCAATCCGCAAAATCAAAATGTCACTTTCCTTGATAAATAAGCGTCATTTTGACAAACGGGAAACATCAACGGAAACTTACAAAACAGGATTTCACAAAGGCTTCAACGGCACACAAAACCTCCGTTGACGGCCTCCTGGCACGCCATTGACGGCCTTTTATGATGCGAAAAGCCACGTTTTGAAGTGTCATTAGCCGTCATTGACACCTTTAATGACGGTTATTAAGGGTCGTAATAACGGCTTTTACCACCCTTAAAAGCCGTCATTACCGCCCTTAAAAGCCGCCAGACATTGCACACTTCAGGCAAATATATCAGTATTCCACTGTATTCCAACGGTTTAAAATTGCACACGATTTCAGCCGTTATTTTCGTCCTTTCGGCTGTTTTTCCACGCCGACGCCATTCTCAGTGTTAAATAAAGAACCAAAATGTGAGCGTCTTTGCCGTTATGCCTGCATTTAGTCATATTGCGACAAGTGATTTCCAAGGACGCTTGGCGAATATCCACAAAATGATTTTCCACCCGTCTTGACAATCAGGCGGGCGTCCCGGAATTGGAAACAAAAGCTCGTTTCACTCGTTTTTGTTTTGCACTTGCCTTGCGGCGATTTTCAATTCACTCGATTTGCATTATCTTTAAATAAGATAAGCTGCGTCTCGGAATTGAAAACAAAAGCTCGTTTCACTCGTTTTTGTTTTGCACTTCACTCGATTTGCATTATCTTTACGCGAGTTCGGGATAAGAAAACAAGTAAAAAGTTGGTAATCTCGCAAATATTTTGTACCTTTATGGGTGAAAATC
>CALUGU010000061.1 GCA_944320255.1 uncultured Prevotella sp.
CTTCAGGCATGGGAACGACTACAATGTCACCGCTGCACCGGATGCCGTAATATACATCACGCACACGGCCTTGTATAGGCACCAAGACTCCTTTTCCTACAAGGTCTTTTATGTCACGCACCGCCGTATCTGGCGACACCTTTACGCGCCTTGCCCAGTTCTTGGCGGTCAGTTTGCCGGGATAACCGTCAAGATACAGGTTAAGCACCTCACGTTGCCGCCCGGATATGGCCGTGCCTGCATGAGTCTGCCAGAACACGGCCTTGTTAAGCACTCTCGACAATGTTTCGTCAGACTGCTCTACCGAACGTATCAGGCAGTCGAGATACCACATTATCCATTCCGTGATTTCACAACCGCCCTTTTGGGTTTTCTCTAATATGTCGTAATACTGTTTTTTATCCTTGTTTATCTGACGCGAGATGCTGAAGAAGCGCATCTTTGAGCGCTCGGCCTGCGACAGGGCCATATCGCCAATGGCACGCCCTATGCGTCCGTTGCCGTCATCGAAAGGGTGGATGCAAACAAACCACAAATGGGCAATGGCCGACTTAACATAGCCGTCGTGCGTGCCTGAATTGAACCAGTCAAGGAACAGCCGCATTTCCCTATCTATCTTTTCCGGAACCGGGGCGACATAATGCACTTTCTCACGACCAAACATTCCCGACACAACTTTCATCTCTCCGCTACGGTACCGGGCCACGTCTATTTTCGTAACACCGCTCCATCCCGTAGGGAAAAGGCAACTGTGCCAGCCGAACAGGCGTTCTTCAGTGAGCGGCGTGTCGAAATTTACCGTCGCATCAAGGGCCATCTCCACCACGCCGTCAACATAGCGAGACGGCTCCGCCTCGTTATGCAACTGCACTCCAAGCCTGCGGGCGACCGATGAACGCACTTGCTCACTGTTCAAATCAACCCCCTCAATATCTGACGACGCAACAATATCATGCGACACAGCCTCTACCACGGCCGTCATCTTTTCGTCGAAACCAATTATGCTGAGCCTCCCGGCCAGGTAGCCCACAACCCTGTTAGCCTCGTTCAGCTTGCCGCCTACTGCCTCCTTGTCCCACGAAAACGACGGCCATTCATCGTGTTCATATATATACATAAGCCTGATTTTTCTGCAAATATACAATTTTGCGTCCAATAAGCCGCAGATTTTGCGCCTTATTGGACGCAAAATGGGAAAATATCTATCCGATAATCTAATTTCCATTCATAACACGGCACTGTTTTTTTACTGTTATCATCACAAATAAGAAAAACAAAATTTGGTTGCTTGCCACGGATACAACCACAAGTAAATAAGTGCTGATTACCAAACAGTTAGCCGTTTTCCACAAAACGCACTATAAAAGACGGCAAAACGCCGTGCGAAAGGTGGCCTTTTTGCGTGCGTTTTATGCCCTTTCGCAGAGTAAAAGGTATCCTTTTGGAAGGCAAAAGGTATCATAACGCACGGACAGGGGAAACGTGGCGTGCAGGAACAGGCGTCAGTGGGAACGCAAAAGGCCGCTCCACGCCGGACGTGGGGCGGCCTTTGACAGGTTAATAAATATTGTATCTATGGAAAAATCATCTTACGAGCACCTTTGACGTTACGACATGGCCGTCGGCATAGGCCACAGTTTTTACGTTGACGCCCTTCACGGGGGCGGCGAGCTGCACGCCGCCGGGCGTGAAATAGCGGGTCTGCACGGGTTCGGACACTGCGGCTTCGGCTATGCCGGTGGGCACGGAGGTGATGCGGTCGCCGTTCTCGTCATAAGTCGGTTCTGTGGGGTCGTCCTTTATTGCGGCGGCGTACTCGTTGACGTCCTCTGCGGGAATGGCGTCGGCATGGGCCTGCCAGACTTCAATCTTGCCCGCGCCGGCGTATTTCTGCACAATGGCGGGCACGTCGGCGGTCTTGTCAAGGTTGTTGACTTTGTAATCCGCGTCGGTCTGCGCAGGCGTCCAGTCGGTGTGGTTCACGGAGAGCGACTTGTCTACCTTCGTGCCGTCGATGTTCTCGTAGCCCTCCATCAGGCGGCGGCAGTTCTCATAAACCACGTCGTAACCTTCGGTCTTGTCGATGTTCAAAGAGCCTTCGCGGTCTGAACGGATGGGCGCCTTGCTGTCCTTGAAGTAGCAGGCCTGCACGTACCCGACGGCCTTCGTGCGCACGTCCCAGCCGTCCTCGCTGCCTGTCATATAGTTGTTGAAATAGTGCAGGTATCCACCGCGCTGCAAGGGCAGGCGGCTTCCGGCTATGTCGTCGAAAAAGTTGTGGTGCATGGAGATTGTGCGGCAGTCGTCGAAGACGTCGCTGTCGCCCTTGCCGAACAGGCAGGCTTTGTCGTGGTGGTAAAAGTGGTTGTAGCTGAACGTCATCCACTGCACGTTGTTCTTACAGTCCAAAAGTCCGTCGTAACGGTCTTTGTTGTCGGCGTCGCCGTTGAAGAAGTTGCAATGGTCAACCCAGATGTGCCCGCCCCAGTCGGTCTTGGCGCTGTTCTCGTCGGCCTGTATGCTGATGCAGTCAGGGTCGCCGACTTCTTTCTGCGCGCCGTCGCGGAAGGCTACGATTTTATTCTCGCCCGACTTCAGGATTGGCACGCCCGCCATAGTGAACCTGCAATTACGGATGATGACGTTGCTTGAGCATTGCATCACAAACGAGATGCGTGAGAAAAGCGGTGCCTCGCCGGTCTGCGGGTCGGCCACGCCAACCAAAGTTTTGTTTGACGCTATCATCACGCGCTCGCCGTAGGTGGTCGCCACGCCTTCCGAGCCGTCTTGCTTGTCACAGAGATGCCCCGTTGACAATGCGTCAACGTAGCATTTTATGCCCGTGTCCATATCGTGATCTACGATTACCACGTAAGGCGACTCGGCCTGTAGATAGGCTTTAAGCTGCTGGAACGTCTTGGCATAGACCACCTTGCCGCCGGCCCCGCCGGTAGTTCCGCCTTCAAGATAATGCGGTGTGCCGGCTTTTCCCGGCAGTGCGGCGAAGCCGTCTATGCCGAAGTTGCGCCCGTCAACGGTCTGCGCCGTGGCCGCAACCGCCACCGCACAGAGCATGGAAATTGTCACCATTGTTTTCGTCCGGCACGCTTTCAGTGCGCCGGAAACCGCTCTTGCAATTAGTTTCATAGTAGTTTTAATTTGTTATTGAAATTAGTTTGTAGGTAATTTTTCCGTATCTTTTTCAACGCCAAACGGCATCCCTCGCCGTCACTCCACTCCCCTCACAGGGAGTCCAGCGACTATAAACGTTTGCAAATATAGCATTTTTACGAATAAATTGTTACGGAAAAGACATAAAAATATGGTTTTCAAGCACATAAAGGCTTGAAAACCATAACTTAATCTTCAGTAAAACGGCTGACGGCGGGCGGCGTCAGTTGCCCATATCTGACATAAACTTGATGCGCACCAGCCTGACTTCTTCTTCCGGATAGTCGTCACCCAGTTCTTCCATTGCCGTCTCAAGGTCGTCGGTCTCGCTCTCCTTGAAGTATTCGTAGATGTCGTCCACGTGGTCGTCGTCCATCACTTCCTCAAGGAAATAGTCGATGTTTATCTTCGTCCCGCTGTAAACGATGGCCTCAACCTCGTCGAGCAGTTCGTCAAAGTCGATGCCCTGCGCCTCGGCGATGTCGTCAAGAGCCACCTGGCGGTCGATGCTTTGTATTATCTTCACCTTCAAGACAGACTTCTTGGCCACAGTCCTGACGCGCAGGTCTTCAGGCCGTTCAATCTCGTTTTCCTCGCAATACTTCTTTATCAGGGCTACAAACTCCTTGCCGTAACGGCGCGCCTTGCCTGCGCCTACGCCCTGCACGTTCTGCAAGTCTTCGAGGGTTATGGGGTAAACAGTGGCCATCTGCTCCAACGAAATGTCCTGGAAGATGACATACGGGGGCAGTTTCAGCTTGCTGCTCATCTTCTTGCGCAGGTCTTTCAGCATCGAATGGAGCGTAGGGTCGAGCGCGGAACTACCGCCGTCGTGGCTGTCTTCTTCCTCGTCTTCGTTAAACTCGTTGTCTAAGACAATCATGAACGACTGCGGATTTTTCATGAATTTCTTGCCCGCCGAGGTAAGTTTCAATATGCCGTAGTTCTCCACGTCCTTCTTGATATAGCCCGCAATGAGAGCCTGGCGGATGACGGGGTTCCACAGTTTCTCGTCCATGTCCTCGCCTGCGCCGAAGTCTTCGAGCTTGTCATGCTTATGAGCTACGATGTCGTTCGTCTCCTTGCCCTCAACGAAATTTATCACATATTCCGTGCGGAAGTCCTCTTTTATCACGGCGATTGCCTTGAGAACCACCATCAAGGCGTCCTTGCCTTCTATCTTGGTCTTAGGATGCAGACAGTTGTCGCAGTTGCCGCAGTTGTCCTTGTCATATTCTTCGCCGAAGTAATGGAGCAGCATCTTGCGCCTGCACACCGACGACTCGGCATACGCCGCAGTCTCCTGCAACAGCTGGCGGCCTATGTCCTGCTCGGCCACGGGCTTACCCTCCATAAACTTCTCAAGTTTCTTCAGGTCCTTGTAAGAATAAAATGCGATGCACTTACCTTCTCCGCCGTCGCGCCCGGCGCGGCCAGTCTCTTGGTAATAACCTTCAAGGCTCTTGGGGATGTCGTAATGAATGACAAACCTTACGTCGGGTTTGTCGATGCCCATGCCAAACGCTATGGTTGCGACAATTACGTCAAGGCGCTCCATAAGGAAATCATCCTGGGTTGACGAACGTGTCCCTGAGTCGAGTCCTGCATGGTATGCAGCGGCTTTTATGTCATTGGCGCGCAACACGGCGGCCAGTTCTTCCACCTTCTTCCTCGACAAACAGTAGATTATTCCGCTCTTTCCGGCGTTCTGCTTGATGAACTTAACAATCTGCTTATCAATGTCCTTGGTTTTGTGGCGCACCTCATAATAGAGGTTGGGACGGTTGAACGAGCTTTTATATTCTGTCGCGTCGAGTATTCCGAGACTCTTTTTTATGTCGGTGCGCACCTTGTCAGTAGCCGTAGCCGTCAACGCGATGACGGGCGCATTGCCAATTTCGTTGATTATCGGACGTATCCTGCGGTACTCAGGACGGAAGTCATGTCCCCACTCCGAGATGCAATGAGCCTCGTCAACGGCGTAAAACGAAATCTTGACTCCTTTCAGGAAATCAACGTTATCTTCCTTTGTCAACGACTCCGGAGCCACATACAGCAGCTTCGTCTTGCCTTCAAGGATGTCGCTTTTCACACGGTCGATGGCCGACTTGTTGAGCGACGAGTTCAAGTAATGCGCCACCCCGTCAGTCTCTGTCATACCGTTAATCACGTCCACCTGGTTCTTCATCAGCGCGATAAGCGGCGAAATGACTATCGCCGTGCCGTTCATGATGAGCGAGGGAAGCTGGTAACACAACGACTTGCCGCCGCCCGTGGGCATGAGGACGAACGTGTCCTTGCCGTCAAGGAGGTTGCGTATGATGGCTTCCTGGTTGCCTTTGAACTTGTCAAAGCCGAAATATTGTTTCAGCTTTTCATTTAGATTAACGTCATAATTCATACAACTAACAGAGTAACTTTTTAATTGTCGTCTACCAATGACTGTGAAAGTCAGGCACTTTCCAACTTATGGAAATGGGCTTTTTCAAGCTGCTCACGGGCATAATCGAGAGTCACCTCGAACGTCTTGACTTTCTTCGACGGGATTTCAAACATCGCGTCCATTATCACACTCTCTACAATCGAACGCAGTCCGCGCGCCCCCAGCTTATACTCCATAGCCTTGTCAACTATGAAGTCAAGGGCTTCATCGGTGAAGGTCAGCTCGATGCCGTCCATTTCAAACAGCTTCTTATACTGCTTTATGATTGAGTTTTTCGGTTCAACGAGAATTGAGCGCAACGCCTCGCGGTCTAACGGGTTGAGGTAAGTCAGGACGGGAAGGCGGCCGATGATTTCCGGTATCAGGCCGAAAGACTTGAGGTCTTGCGGCAGGATGTACTTCATAAGGTCGTTCTTGTCTATTTTCCTGACGTTCTGCACCGAGTTGTAACCTACCACGTGGGTGTTCATCCTTTGTGCAATCTTACGCTCGATGCCGTCGAACGCGCCTCCGCAGATAAAAAGAATGTTCTTCGTGTCCACGTGGATGTATTCCTGGTCGGGGTGCTTGCGTCCGCCCTGCGGCGGCACGTTGACCATCGTACCCTCCAAGAGCTTCAGCAATCCTTGCTGCACGCCCTCACCGCTTACATCGCGTGTGATTGACGGATTGTCGCTCTTACGCGCTATCTTGTCTATCTCGTCGATGAAGACGATGCCTCGCTGGGCGGCGTCAACGTCGTAGTCGGCCACCTGGAGCAGGCGGCTCAAGATGCTCTCAACGTCCTCGCCGACGTAACCGGCCTCGGTGAACACCGTGGCGTCAACGATGGTGAACGGCACATCGAGCAGCCGGGCTATCGTGCGGGCCATCAAAGTCTTGCCCGTGCCGGTGCTCCCCACCATTATTATATTGCTCTTCTCAATCTCCACGCCGTTGTCGTCGGCCGGTTGCTGAAGCCTCTTATAATGGTTGTACACGGCCACGGCCAAGCATCGCTTGGCCTCGTCCTGCCCGATGACGTACTGGTCGAGATATTCCTTTATCTCGCGGGGCTTCGGCACTTTCTTTATCTTGAACTTCGAGCTTGGCTTCTTTTGCACCTCGTCAAGCACGCCGGTCTGCTTCACTATCTCGTAAGCCTGCGCAGCGCAGTCTTCACAGATAAATCCCGTAAGGCCGGTGATGAGCAGCTTCACCTCGTTCTCGCTCCGCCCGCAGAAACTGCAAACTTTCTCCATACGGTTATTCCTGCTTGTCATTTTCCACGTTTGCTGCCGCACGTCCTTTCTTGCTTACGAGCACGTTGTCTATCATGCCGTACTCCTTAGCCTCGCCGGCCGTCATCCAATAGTTACGGTCGGAGTCTTTGTAGACCTTTTCGTAAGGAGTGTGCGAATGTTCCGAAATTATCGTGTAAAGCTCTTTCTTGAATTTCAAGATTTCCTTGGCTTCAATCTCGATGTCCGAGGCCTGCCCCTGCACACCGCCGAGCGGCTGGTGTATCATCACGCGGCTGTGGGTGAGCGCCGAACGCTTGCCCTCCGTGCCGGCGACGAGCAGCACTGCAGCCATAGACGCAGCCATGCCGGTGCAGATGGTTGCCACGTCGCTCGATATGAACTGCATTGTGTCATAAATGCCGAGACCCGCCGTGACGCTGCCTCCGGGACTGTTGATGTATATCGAGATGTCCTTGCCGGGGTCGGTGGAGTCAAGGTAGAGCAACTGCGCTTGCAGGGTGTTTGCCGTATAGTCGTCGATCTGCGTGCCGAGGAAGATGATGCGGTCCATCATCAGGCGCGAGAACACGTCCATCTGCGTCACGTTAAGCTGGCGCTCCTCAAGGATGTACGGGTTGAGGTATTGCATCTGCGCCCTCATCACGTCGTCAAGAGCCATACCGTCCATGCCGAGATGGCCGGTGGCGTATTTCCTAAAATCGTTCATCTATGTTTTTTTATTAATAATGAATAATGTAAAATGAATAATCCCTGCGCCGTGCACGACACGACGCCATGCGCACTGTGCCACAGGCTGCGAAAGTCATCCATCTTGCATTTTCCACATATCGCTATTTCACACGAAAAGGAGGTTTTCGACCCTTTTCGCTTGTTCATACGGAACAAAGTTAATAAAAAAGTCGGAAACCTCCTTAATATTGAGGAAGTTTTTTTGCTAAAAAATATTTATTCGCCCTGCATCAACTTGTTGAACTCGTCGAGCGTGGCTGTTTTCTCGTTGAGTTTCACAACCTTCTTGAGAGCCTCGGTGAGCTTGCGGTCTATGCTGCGGTCAACGAAAGAGTCGATGTACTCCTTCTTTTTCAGCATGTCCGTGGCGTAGTTGTCGATGTACTCTTCAGGGATGTTCGTCATTCCATACTGGGCGAACTGTGCGCGGGCGGCCTCCTTGGCGGTCTCCTTGATGTCGGCGTCGTCAATCTTTATGCCGTTGGCGTTGACGAGCTGCTCCTTGATGAGGTGCCATGTCAGCTCCTTTATGCTCTGGTCGTAGTTCTTGTCAACGTACTCCTGGCCCTTGTCCTTGTTGTTGTTGAGCATCACGCGCTTCAGCAGGGCGTCGGGATAAGTCAGCGGGCCTACCTTCTCCTCCATGTACTTGCGCACGTCCTGGATGAACTTGAAGTCGGTGTCCGTCTCAAACTGCGCCTTCAGTCCCTCTGCTATCTTCTCGCGGAACTCCTTTTCGTCCTTAACGGCGTCCTTGCCGAACACCTGGTCGAACAACTCCTGGTTAACCTCGGCCTTCACGTAGCGTGATATTTCGGTTATCTGATAGCTGAAGTCAGAGTTCATCTCCGCCACTTCTTCCTTCTTTATCTTCAGCAGTGAAGACACCTCCACGTCGCTCTCCGGGTAAGCCTTCTTCGGGTTGAACGTGATGATGTCGCCCACCTTGCAGCCGTCAAAGAGCTTCTTCTGGTCGTCCACCTTAATGTATTCAGGCATCAGCACAGCACCTTCCACCGTGATGCCGCCCTCCTTGGTGTTGCCCTCGGCGTCAAGTTCGCGCAGGTCGCCCTTCAGCATGTCCTTCGCCTGGTACTCCTCCACCTTGTCGTAGTGGCCGGCGCGCGAGGCGAACATATCCACCTGGCGGTTGATGATGTCGTCGTCAACGGTTATCGTGTAGTGGTCTATGGTGTCGTCGCCCGTCAGCGTGGCGTTCATCTCCGGCGCAACGGCTATGTCAAACTGAAACGTGTACGGAGCGTCCTTCTCCAGGTCTACAGGCTCCTGCGCCTCGTGCGGCAGCGGCTCGCCGAGCATCTGGATGTTGTTGTCCTTTACATATTTATATATCTGCTCGCCCAGCAGCTTGTTGATTTCGTCAACTTTCACCGCCGTGCCATACTGCTTCTTGATCATCCCCATCGGCACCATGCCCACGCGGAAGCCCGGCACGTTGGCCTTCTTGCGGTAGTTTTTCAGTGTCTTCTCGACATTCTCCTTATAATCAGCCTCTTCTACGGTCAAGGTCATCAGTCCGTTCACCTTGTCCGGGTTTTCAAATGAAATTTTCATCTTTCGTCTTTTATGTTATTTTTATGGTTATCGAATGTGAGCTGCAAAATTACGCATTATCGCCGTAATTACCTAATTTAATAAAGAAAAAAGACGAAAATTTGTTTTTTTAACCAAAACGTTCATTAACAACAAACCTAAATATGACTCATCCACCAACCTTTTAGATAACAATACGACAAAACAAATGTCCGTAATTTGCCAACACCAGCATTTCATTTCACCGAATACACTCGCAGCACTGCCCCGCCGCCGTCTTTTTTCAGCACGGCAAAGGGATGGACGCCGCGCCCAGCCTCGTACAGTCCGCGACAGAACACCTTATATTCCTCTACCGTTTTAGGGAACAGATATTCCGCACGCGTGCCGGTCTTACGGTCTATCGTAACAAAAGTATAATCCTTGCGTTCCTCGCTTGGGTCTGAACTGTCACCGTAAGTCACTATGGCATAGAGCTTTTCAGGCGTTATCCTTATGTCTGACACCTGCCTGCAGAACACTTTGCGGAAATCCTTTGTGCCCTCATATGTGTAAAATTTTGTCGTGTCAACTGGCGGCAGCGTCGCCTCGTCGATGTCGAACACCGCATAACAAGCCGTGTCATGCGCTAAGTCAGCCGTGTCAGCGACATACACCTTGCCCGAATACGTATCCGTGTAAGCGATTTCACTTCCTCCGATGACTGACAACGGACTGACAAAGTAATATCCCGTGAAAGTCTTCCGCGCCAAATCATCCAAATGTCCGAACCGCTGCAACAGCTTGCCCGTGCGACGGTCGAAAGCCGCCATGAACGGATTATCTGTGTCATAAAATTCTGGTATGAACGGATCCATGCCGACCTTGCCCTTATATTCTTCTGTTTCAAACTCTATCGGCCACGTCATCTTCCAGCAACCCACAATGATTTTGTCACCCGTAGAACAGAATTGGAAGTGCTTGTACATAAATTTTTCATGGAACACATCAAAGTCAAGTGCCGTGCAAGAGTCCTCTGAACAGTCGGACACACGTCGCGAAAGGATACACGGCTGGTTGAAATAACTGTTGGTTCCGGGACTGGCTTCAAATATTCTTGGCAGCGAGTAAGACATTCCGATATGCGTGCTGTCGAGCATCCACGAGTTGCAGATTATGTAATGTACTCCGCCGTCGGCTTTCATCATATTAAGGACATAGCGGGATATGCTTACAAACCGGTCTTTCTCATCGTCAGTCGGCGACAACACGCTTTGCAAAATAAACTCGTCCGTGCCTGTCTTGCGCTTGTAAACAGGCACGCCGCCAAGCAACTCGTCAGGATAGAAGAACAGGTCGTTGCGGAAATACGGGTTTCTGAACACTTCGCACAAAGGCGCATCGGGCGTCACGTCAAGCTTGTAGTCTTTCCAGCCGCCCATATCCGTGACGGCAACCTTGGATATTGGATAGAGCCATTCAGCCGCTTCCTTTCCTGTTGTGCTGCCGAAATCCTCATATTCCAATGGTTCCGTCTTGGCGAAAAGCTCATTAAGCAAATCGGGAGTAAGAAAAGAGCCTTCAAAGCCTGTTATCATACGCCCTGCCTTTGTTATTTTCAACATATCCGAACCGTCAAAATCCACGTTGTTGAAACTGAAAATATCTTTGTAGCGCCCCGTCGTGTCGTAAATATAATAATCGGCTGCGTAGCCCTTCTTTTTTATGTAGAACTCCGCAGCCTCCTTGTCTTCCATTACCGATATTAGCGCAAACGCCTTTCCCGCCTTGGCCATCGCCTCTTTGTATGGTTTAATCGAGCTTTCGCATCTCGGACACGACGCCGGCACGTAGATATAGGCATAAATTGTGTCTTCCGTCACACCTGCCTCTGCCAACCAGTCAGCCAGTAGCTTGTCTGAGCCCGGCTTTTGCCGTATCTGCAACGCCGAATTTTCCAACTCTTCCAGAATGCCGGCGTCCCGGCCTTCTGAAAGAGTGAAAGTTACGGCGAATATCAAAAACATAAATATCCGCTTCATTGTCTACATTTATATTTCAAAACCTATTATAGCTGAAAGGCACTTTAAAATGACATAAAAACATATAGCAATAAACAATATTCTATTTTCAATATAAAGTCTCTTAACATTTGTCTGCTTAGATAATGTATTTGAACGGGAAATATCATATATCGCCCCGATCAATCCAATAACAAACAAGAAGAGAAAAATATAATTATATACCATTCCCATTTTTATTGTAACATACAGTTTGCAAAATTAGCTATTGCCAGCCCCCATCCCACATATGGAACAGCCCTTTTTAAGCCAGCCTTTATAATCAATCTTTTAACAGTCATACTACTTTTTATGCCATTATTAAAAAGTTCTCTTATTCCGATCCTTCAAGAACACATCCGCCAAAGCTTGCACGTGTTGCTTGTGAAAGCTCATGATATTCTATTAACGCCATACCGCACAAAGCAATACGAGGATCTTTGTCACTGCCAAATTCAGCAACGACATCTATACCATTTTCTGAAAAAGCATCTATTGAATATTCTGTCAATTTATCAACTAACTGATCAATAGAATCACTCGATGCTTCCTTTGTTCTTGTATCAGCCGAATCATAACTTTCAGACAAGCGTGAGAGACTTTCCAATACAGGATAAGCCTTACTTTCAAACTCATCCATACCAACAAGAGCTTCTTCTTGAACAACATTCTCGTCAATATCATTTGCTCCAGACAAATCATTTGAACAAGAACTCAATCCAAAAGAGAAAACAATCACTGATGTAAAGAACAAACTTTTAAAAACTTTTTTCATAATTATTTTTTAGTTAATAAATTAAACATCGGCATAATGCCGTTAAATCTCAATTTCTCCAGACAAAGTAAAATCCGCAAACTCCATCGTCAACTCGTAAGTTCCGCAGTCAAGGTCGTCAATGTAATAAAGGTTGTCACTTCCGGCAACCACCTCTAAAATGTCATTTTTCACTGTTTCACCCTGCGAATTGATTATGATTACAGAAACTTCGCTATAATTCGCAGCATCTGACTGTACAGAAATGTACTCATCAGAATAATACACTTGCGGAATGTACACCGCCGAACGACCTTTGGGCATCTTTTTACGAGGTGCAATATTACAAACAAGCCGTTTCCAACCTAATAGGTCTGGAATAACGGTTTGCGCGCCCACTGCGGTAAATCCGAGAACGGATACCAATAATAATAAAATTAACTTTCTCATTTTCGTTTCTTTAAATTTGACTTCGACGGCAAAAGTATAACAAAGAAACGAAAATTTAGAGGATTGAGGTTAACCAGAGTTAACCGATTTACAAACAACTGATAATCAACCAGTTGCGAACTTAAAATTCTTTAATGAAGTTGTCAAGGTCTTTTGACGACCCTTTTGTACGGAACATCTTCCCATACAAACGGTGCTTTGCCATACCTAACGAATGCTTATCATAAGCTGACTTTGAACATATTTCCTTCGATGTAAGACCAATTTTCACCATACAGCAAATCCACATTTCATTCTCAGTTATGCGCGGATAAAATTCTTTCAGGCGTTGGGTGAAATTGTCGTATGCAATATTCCGCGCGGCCTCAAGCCTGCGATACTCAGCCAAGGTGGGATAAGAATGCGGATTATGGTACAGCTTATAAACTTCGGTTTCTACGAAATCCGCCTCCAACAATCCACGATGTATCATCTTCAGCTTCATCTGCTCGTTGCGGTTTGCCTGTATTTCCATCTCACTTTGCATCAATTTCTTGCGCATATCAGACAGTTCTTTGGCTGACAACGACAACTCGCCTTCAAGCTCCGCTATACGCGCCTCATTGCGTTTCAGGCTTTGGGCCTCGCGTTCCCGCCTTTGGCGCAAATAGTCCTTTACACGCTCCTGTTGCTCACGTATGCGCCGCTTTACATTACCATAATATTTTGCAGCGGCAAACAAGACTGCCAATATCATAAAAATTATAACGGACAGCAATAGCGTAAGCCGCCGCTTCGAGCCTTCCAAGGCTACATTTTCACGCTCCGTGTCAATAATCCGCTCAACGTGAGCCAAAAAGTCAGCATCTTCCACAACTTCATTTTGCGCCACGGTGTCGGCGTATGCCACATATTCCTTGTAATATTTCATCGCCGCCGACTTGTTCCCCGCCCGCTCATACAGACGTGCAAAATCTAAAGCGACATCCATTTTAATCTTCGGTTCGGCATACGGCATACCAAGTTTATTGTAATATATGGCTGAATCAAGTCGGCCTACGGCATCATAATAACCTGACAATATAAAATAATGAGCCGCCAAATCGGCATCATATCTGTTTTCAAAGGGTGCAGACAGGGCTTTGCGCATATCCTTCACCCTGCCTTCTTCCTGATAGACAGCCGCCAATTCCTCCATCACCATATTATAAAGATACCTGTCATTCAGTGCTTTTGCCTTTCCTGCTGCACGCTTATAATAAGGTATGGCTATATCATTTCTTTTCAAATCACTATATGAGCGACCAACGTCACGCAACGAATAGACGACTACCGACGGTACATCGGCATCCTTCGCATATTCATACGATATTTTGTTATAACGCAAGGCCTTGCCATATAATTCTCTATCCTCGTAAACCGCCCCCGCCAACGTGCAGGCGCGGGCCTTGTAGCGGCAGACCACGGGGTCGTTGCCAGCGTCTACGGCGAGGGCTTTGTCAAACGCCGCAAGGGCGTGGCCGTAGAGGCGCAGGTCGCAATAGAAGCGGCCAAGCACGTACCACGCGCGCACGCTCTGGCGCGGCTCGCCGTGCCCGGCGAAGTATTCAGCCACGGGCAGCATGGCCGAGTCCGAAGTGTGGCTGACGTAACACTTGTCTTCGGCCTCGCTCTTCAGCAGCACGTAAGCCATACGCACGGACTTGCCGGCGTCCACGAACATCGCGGAGTCACGCCTTAGCACGGCCAGCGCGCTGTCGGCCCGCTCCTCCATCAGGCTGTCGGCAAGGCGCAACACGCCCCTCGCCCTGCCGTCGTCACGGCACGACGACACGGCGGAGAGCACCGCCGCAAACACTATGAAAACGAATATATGCCTCAATCGCACGGTTTCTGTCACCAAGACGGGCGGCAAAGGGCCGCCTCAAAGGTGCAAAGGTACAAAAAACATGGTACAAGACAAAAGCCGCGCACATAAATCGCTACCGCAGGGCAAGCCCAAAGCAACGGCAACGGACGAGGACAAGAGGCGACAAGAAAGGTGCCGTCAATACTTGATTTGAAAGTAATCAAGCACGGCCTTATAACGGTCTTGCGCCGTGAGGCACGTGTCGGTAAGGTATTCAGGTATCTGCGGCCATTCACGCAAACCGCGATAATAGAACATCTTTAATTCATCGGTTATTATAAACGGCACGATGTTATGTTTAAGGCACTCCTTGAACATGATTAACCCACCCACGCGCCCGTTGCCGTCCTGAAACGGATGTATTGCCTCAAAACGCTGGTGAAAGTCGAGAATATCCCCTAACGCCACACGCCTTTTCGCCCTGTAGTCCTTCAACAAGGCACGGACGGCCGGGCCTGCCTGCCGTGGCTCAACGGTTTCGAGGCCTCCCACTTCGTTAGGCAGACGCTTATAATCACCCACGGCAAACCAAGGCTTCGAGGCATCGGACGTGCCCGACTTCAACAAACGGTGCAGCTGCTTCACCATGTTTTCTGAAAGCGGCTCGTCGGCACGGTCGATAATGTAGTCGAAACACCTGAAATGATTTGTCGTCTCGATTATGTCGTCAACGTTGACAGCCACGTCGGTAATGCCAATCGTATTCGTCTCGAAGATGTAACGGGTCTGTTCCTCGGTAAGGCGGCTACCCTCAATATGGTTGGAGTTATACGTCAGCTCTATCTGGGTGCGGTGATAGACGCCCCCCTTTGCCCGGTTCTCTTTCTGTTCGCGCAAGGCCTTCAGCAGCGGCGACACCTTGTTGCGGGCATTTATGCGCACAGGCAAGGGTGTATCGGCAGGCACATACCACGCCTTTCCCACCAATCGCGCACCCGGCATTTGCCCCCGTGCACAATAGTTGCGCACCGTGCGCGAAGCCAGTCCGTGCGCCTCGGCATATTCTTTTACAGAAATGAAATCTGAAATTATCGGCATGATTTGTCTGTTTTTTGCCGCAAAATTAACACATTTCTTGCCGTTAACGGCAAGAAATGAGATATTCTTATAAAAAACTCATCATCTACATATCCTCAAGAGAAAGTCCGCCAAACGAAATGTCATATCCTTCAAACCGGCCAGTAGTCTTCAAAAAGACGTCGGCCTTGGCCCTTAGCACGGCAAGGTCGATGTCGCGCGCCTGCCGCTTCACCTCGTATATCTCGGCACGCCGCTCAAGGTCGTCAACGGCAATGATGTCTATCTCGTTCTCGCCCCGGCGGTCGTGCCAATAGCCGATGCGCGTGTAACCGCCGGTCTCAGCTAACTTGTCACGAAACCACGCCTCCAAAACCTGTCCGCTGTATGTAAAATAATTCTTGCCTGCAAGCTGGCGCAACTTGTCATTGGCTCCTATCTCAAGCATATAGTCATACTTGTAAACGTAACGAAACCAGAAATTAAGGAACTTGTCACCAATGGCGTAATGCACGCTCTTGTTGGGCGACTTCTCAAACAAGGGCTGACGCTTGGCCACAAGCTCGTAGTCGCATATAAGTTTCGACAAATATCCCCCCACTTGGGTCTTCAATATGCCTTCTATGTCACTGCGGGTGTTATGGCCTTGAGCTATGAGCGAAAGTATTGTAAAATACATTCCGTAATCACGCCCGAACTCCTCCACCAGCATGGCTTTGCCTTCATCGAGGAAATAAGAGTCGCGCTCGAACACGGCGTCAAGCATATCCGCCCACGAAAGCAAGCCCCTGTCAACGAACATCTCTACGTATTTGGCCACGCCGCCCGTAAGAAGATACAGCGCAAGCAGGTCTTCGTTTGAATACGAGGGATTATATTCAGCTATGATTTTCTTCAACACTGACGTGGTAAAAGGCCTCAGCTTCATCGTCGCCGTCTGTCTGCCGTAAAGAGGTTCCTTCTTGTCACGAAACAGCTTGTTCATCAACGAGTTTACCGACCCGCATACTATAAGGTTAATCTTGGCGTCCTGTTTGTTGCGGTCCCAAACGTCCTGCATATCCGAATATACGGACTTGTTTATCTTCAAGAACTCCTGAAACTCATCTATCATCAGTGTCACGGGCTTGGCCTTGGCCATCTCCATCACAAACCTGAACACTTCGGAAAAGCGCGACACTTCCCCTATCACGGGCAGCCCTGACATTTGCTCCAACTGCCTGGCATAGCCTTGGCACAATTCACTCTCCGCCTTGCGCGCCACAAAGAAATACAACAGCGGGGCGTCACCGTAAGCGTTAAGCACTAACGACGTCTTACCTATACGCCTGCGGCCTGTAAGCACCGTGAATTGGGCTGCCTTCAAAGACAAGCCACCCGTCTTTTGCAAATTTGCAATTTCCCTTTCCCTGTCAAAAAACCTCATATCATCAAATGTTTAGTTGCGCAACGGCCATTTCCGAAACGGCTGTTGCGCATTTGCAAAGATATGTTTTTTATCTAAAGGAAACAAGACATAAGGAACTTTTTTTAAACCCAAATCGGTCATTAGACCGCCAATATTACATTTACGTTTATCTTTCAGCTATTCATCCGCCTTCCGCACTGTTGCCGTCATCTTATTTCCCGCTTTTTCTCGATGTAGCCCGCTACATCTTCGACAAAAGCGGAAAACAATCTGCCTGACAACAGCACGAAATACGGGTGAAGTCTAATGACCGATTTGGGTTAAACATTAAGACACATCAACCCATCCAACAGATTTGCAGATGAACCCAAAACGCAACGCAAAAGGGCACGTATTACAACGCAAAAGGGCACCTTTTGAAGTCCAAAAGGTGCCCTTTCGCAAGGTCGTTTGTAATATATTGAAACACAAACAGTTACGCCACGCTTTACAGCGGCATATTGCCGTGCTTCTTGGGCGGGTTGCTTTGGTTCTTGTTGCGGGCCATGTCTAAGGCGCGGATGAGCTTGGCGCGGGTGTCGCGGGGCATTATCACCTCGTCAACGAGGCCGCGCTCCGCCGCACGGTAGGGGTTGGAGAACTCCTGCTCGTACTCCTTCACGGCCTCGGCCTTCTCCTCGTCAGACGCCTTGCGGTAGAGGATGTTTATCGCGCCGGAAGCCCCCATGACGGCAAGTTCGGCCTGCGGCCATGCGAAGCAGGCGTCGGCACCGATGTTCTTGCTCGACATCACGATGTAAGCGCCGCCGTAAGCCTTGCGCGTGATGAGCGTTATCTTGGGCACAGTGGCCTCGGCGTAAGCGTAAACGATTTTCGCGCCGTGGCGGATGATGCC
>CALUGU010000062.1 GCA_944320255.1 uncultured Prevotella sp.
ACCTCGCAGTGAAACCACTTTTCGACATATCTGGCAACAAATCTTAATTTGGGTGGCGCATTGACGAAGTCAGGTGGGAGGTTCAGTAAACAACTAATTTGTGTCAAAGTCATAAACACGAAGTAAGGAGGATGGGTACAATCGTTATCCATCCTCCTTGTTTTTAAACGGCAAACATAAATTTGTTATGTATGTTTTTTATTTGGCGAAATTATAATGGCTTACTCTTTTTCATTGTCAAGCCAATCATCAATGAGGCGCCTTGCAATGGAAAGTTTTTCAGGGATTTCAGGGAGCGCATTCTTGTTGAACCAACCACCTGCACCTAATTCGGAATATTGAAGATGTATTTCCCCAGAGTCGTAATCAGCATGAAATCCCACCATCAATCCACATGGATACGGCCAAGGTTGCGAACCGAAATAACGTAAATTCTTGATAGTCAGGCCTGTTTCTTCCATAACCTCCCTAGCCACGGCCTGTTCAAGAGTTTCGCCTGTTTCTACAAAACCAGCCACGAGGCCGTAATAATGACCTTTAAAATTATTTGCATGAACGAGCAGAACATCGTCATCCTTATGGATAAGGACAATCACGGCAGTTGAGAGTTGTGGCCACACCTCGCGTCCACATTTTTCACATATCTTTGATATGTCTGTATGCAACCGCATTTTTCCACCACATTTGCCACAGTATTGAGTATTCTCATCCCAATATAGGATTTCAGCACATTTCCCAGCTTTAAGATAAAGTTCTATTGGCAGTTTATTATATGAAGCCCTCAATGCACAGACTTCATATAGTTTGTCATTTATCTCTTCAGTGTTTGTATAATAAGTCTTTACTTTTATATCGTTGAGCGGAGTTATGTTATGAATGTCTTTTGCCGGTTTGGCAATATCCGTCGGAACATCTTTACGTAATGGGATTGTATAGTTCCCGTCAATGTTTTTTTCGAGAAACAATCCAGATTTATTGAATATGAACCAATATGTTTTCGTTTCCATAAGATAAAAGTGCTTTTAAAAAGATGAAGGCGCAGGAGCTTGGAGAAACTTTAATATGCAATTATTATTTCCCGAACAGGAGTTCTTTGTCCCTTGCGATAGCAGATCCTGCCCATTCTTCAGGCGCAAAATGCCAATTATTGTTAGGCTCAGGTGACAATGTGCCTTTAGTCTTGATTTTTTCAGTAAGATAAAAGCGTTGATCCCTTTCGCTCACATATATTATTCTGTTTTTAAGTGAGTCGTGGCTGATGCCTGCGCCTTTGGTAAGCAATTCTCCGCCGCCGTTTCCCCTATAACTGTTCATAACTACTTTATACCATTTCGCCTCGTCGAAAGGCTCTCCGTTGCTCATTTTCAATATCTTGACCTTATGTCCGTCAGGCTTGCTTACATCGACGATGTAATCAATGCCGGCGGCACTGTCAAAATTAAAAGCAAGGTTCTTGAACCCATAACGCCCGTCATTGTCTTTTTTCATCAGCATAATATGGTCATCGCCCGATGCCATCGTGTTTGTCCATAAGGCATAGCTCATTTCAAGATAGTTATGGATTTCTTTACCTGTCATCCGTAATACGTAAACCTGGTTTTCATACTTATACAGGTTGAACATATCGCTAATGCGCACATCTCCGGCTTCAATAGACGAGTCGAATGATAACGTAGCGTTGAATGAAATGTCCGCGCCGGTTATTTCTAATTGTAGGTTATGGATGAAATCGCAAAATGCGCTGTTTCCAAAATAAGAGTCACGTGTATGTATGGATTTCGTGAATACACCAATCTTTTGATTGACAAAACTTGCCACGCTGTCCATTTGGCTTGAGAAATGTGTCATAAAATCTTGGTCGATAGGTTGTGCATCGACGTTAATAATACGCCCTGTCACATTTTTTTGAATTATCTTCCCTTCTTTCGTTGTCACATTTATCATTGCCTCACTTAACAGGCGTGCGTCAGACGACGGGTTTAAGCAAACAACCTTTCCGCCATCTATGTTTTGCATACTTTTGTTGGCCTCGTGATGGTCGTGTCCGTATAGTATCAAATCAAAACCTGGAACTTCACGAGCGATGTCCGAAACAGCGTTTTCTTCGTATGTGCTTGTTTTTATGCCACCGTCCCAACCAGCGTGGAACAACCCGATAATGATGTCTGGCTTTTCTTGTTCCTTAACAAACTTAACCCATTTCTTCGCACTTTCCATCAGATTTCCAAAGTGCAAACCTTTCCATAAGTTTTCATCCAGCCAGCTTGGTATGGCGGGCGTCGTAAGCCCGATTACGGCTATGCGTATGTTTTCACGCTCGAAAATGACGTAAGGAGTGAGATATGGTTGCCCCGTTTTTGTGTCAACG
The DNA here is from genome assembly GCA_944320255.1 of uncultured Prevotella sp. Classification (GTDB taxonomy): domain Bacteria; phylum Bacteroidota; class Bacteroidia; order Bacteroidales; family Bacteroidaceae; genus Prevotella. The sequence continues at coordinate 2,369 of CALUGU010000062.1, forward strand.
ACATTTGCGCCGATCACAGGACAGTTTACTTCATTTATCCATTTGTCATAGACGGCGTGCCCGGTTTCTATGTCGTGATTACCGATGGTTTCCGCGTCATAGCCCAAATAATTCACTATTTCCGCGGCAACGTTTGGAATACTTGTGTTTATGTAATTGCAGTAATAACAAGTCGGTTGCCCTTGCAGTATGTCACCATTGTCAAGCAACAGCAGGTTTTTGCAATATTTCTCCCTTGCTGATTTCACATAGCTGGAGACTCTTGCCATAGTACCCTTGGCATTTTCCCTGTTGATATAGTCGTATGGGAAAAAACTGCCGTGTACGTCGCTTGTCTGGAGTATGCAAAGTTCAACTGTTTTTTCTTGAGCTTTTGTCATAATGCCAAAATAACAGAATGATAAAAATAACGCAAATCTGTATTTCCTGTTCATTTCAACGTTATTCCACTATTTTTGTCATTGACATATCTGTTATTTTCCAGTCCGGATTTACTTTTGCGTTAATCCGGAATGTGTTCACAGTTTCTGTTCCGTCCGTTTTCTTTACTTTCTGCTTTACGGTAAAAGTTGTACCATATTCATATTGCTCGTCGCCGATTTCTTTTTTCTCGATGTCATAACCGCTTGTTATGCCCCAAATCATACTTTCCACGTCCGTCTTGTATAATTTGTGCATAAAAGAAACAATGTCGCTTTTCGTGGCGTTTTGCTTGCCGAGGAAATTCATGAAATCGCTGACATCCGCTGTCAAGCTGTTCTCATCCTTTGTGTTAATGCTCAAGAAGAAATTGTGGAATATTTCTCCTATCGTCTGTCTTTCTTCAAGCGTAACTTCGGCAGACTCCACCTTTTTCAGGGCAATGACGGCTTCTTCATAATGACTTCCGTCGGCCGAATGGTTGTCGATGTAAGTTTGGTAGGCCTCGGCCGTGTTTGCCTTTTTGCATTGTTCCCAGTCTATTGAGTCTATTTTTGCAAGAGCTTCTTGCCTGTACGGGCTGTCAGGATGGGCTTCAATGTATTCGGATAAGGCCGCTCGTGAACCGCTGACAACGGCGTCAATCCATTCTTGGTCTTGCTGTTTAATTCTTTGCAAATGCGCAGTAATCGAGTCAATGTGTTCTTGTGGCGCGTCTTTGAAGTTGTCAAGATACATTTGCAGCACCATAGGGTCGTTACTGCTCATGGCGTTGCTGTATTCTTCCATTTCCCTGTTTTCCTTCGCATTGTTGTAGGCCACCAAGATACCGCCGACTATGAGCACAGCGATGATTGCGGAAACGATAAGGATGGCCTTGTTGCTTTTCCCTTTGTTGTTTGGCTTCTGCACGTTCACATTGCCTTCTGTTTCTGTCCGTGCCGCGTATTGTGCCGGGGTGGGGGCATCTTTTTTAATTGAAAGGGCAGTGTCGTTGCCGGCCACGCTTTCATGGCAGTGAGGGCATGAGTCTTCTCCTTTGAAATAATATTCCCCGCAATTCGGGCATTTAACAACTTTTCCTGCAATTTCCACTCCGCAGTTAGGGCACACTGGTGCTTTGTCGCTTATTGAATGCCCGCATTCCGGGCACTTAATCATTGCCATTGGTAAATGTTTTTATGTCGTTAAAAATGTTTGAACCTGATTTCCCGCATACTGTGACGGCCCATGAACCTGCTTTTGTCAACGTATGTGTTTATACCGTTGATCCTGCCTTTTGCCGTATATTGCCACATTGTGTAGTCGCGGTCGTCGGCCAGTTTGGGTTTTTCGTTAGAATATTGGGCTATCATCAGCTTGTAGTCGTCGATTTTGCCTTTGAGATGTTTGTTGTAAAAATTCGTATATGTGTACAACAACGGCTTTTGGCGATAGGCTTTTTCCACTAAGTCTATGAATTTGAACAATGAATCGCAAAACTCCTCGGTTCCAAGGCCGCCTGTTGTCTCAATGTCAATCATAGGGATGAGGTCTTGGTCTCCCGGCCGGCATTGCGACTTGAAGTTCTCAAGCTGGTTTACCAAATCCGTCTTAGGACGGAAAAAGTGATATGAACCCACTTTCAGGCCATACCTGTGAGCCAGTTCTATATTGCGCTCGTAAGTCTTGTCTATGTGTGTGCTGCCTTCAGTGGCCTTAAGGTAAACATAAGCCATCTTGCTGTTGGCTCCCACGTTTTCCCAGAACACCTCGCCCTGGTAGTGACTGAGGTCTATGCCGTGGATGTGGCTGCACGTGTCTTCACACTGCACGAAGCTCTCGTAGTCTTGCGCCGCCGAATATTGGATACTGAAAAGAATGATTGCGAGAGTGGAAAAAATATGTCGTTTCATCTGGAATAATCTTATTTCTTACAAAGGTACGGCTAATCGTGTGAACGGCAAAATAAATTATAATATTTTAGTTATTCATCAATGTTTGAAAGACTTTTGATAACATTCGAGACCAACCGGCTTGACGCTTCCAGCGGGAAATACGAAAAATATTTCATCGGGTGGGCGTTAGGCTTGTCTATCGGGTTGATGAGTTGCCTGTCGGTTTCGTTTTCGGCTGTGCGGGCAGGACTAGCCAGCGTGGCTTCGAGCGTTTTCAGGACTGTTTTTTCATTTTTCTTGTTCACGCTTTTAAGAAATGGCAGCTCGGCGTCTACAAAGTGGAAAAAGAATACGAGATAACAACCCACGAGATTTGATATTTTGTTAAGTTTCAATGACTTTATCCAACTTTCAATCTTGATGAAGTCTATCTTGTCACCGTTTTCGCGCAGATAATATCCGAGGTCGAAAAGCTGTATTAAATCCAACCCTGTGTTCATCAGGGTGTTGATGTTGCTTATCAACTTGTCGAGAAAAACAAGCGAATCCACGGAGGTGTCTATGCTGTGAACCTCGGCAAAGACAATCTGGTTGTATTTCCTGTTGAGATAAAAGTTTGAGAACTTTTTTATTTGCTTGTGTGAAGAATATTTCGGTTTGTCGGCTGTTTCGGGGCATACACGGCCATTCACCACTCCGTACTCTTTGGCCTTTTGATATATGCCTTGCGGCACTATATCCTTCACTTTTTTGTCATACCTTATTATCCCCGTGCCGATGAAGGCTTGGATGTCGCATCTGGCGGCCATCGCCAGCAGTTTGTCCCATTTGTATTCAGACATCGGCTCAACGGTGTCTTGGGCGTCAAAAGCCCCAATGGACAAAAGCCTTATGAAATTTCGGTACAATATTTTCATTTTATATGCCTGAATTATGTAAGCGATGTTGTCTGTATTTCATAAATGCAAGGGCGGACGCCCGCCGCAAGTCATGCGCCGAACAGTCCGCCCATTGCAGTGTTACCGGCATTTAAAGGGTTACGCCGTTCTTGAAAATGGATATTTCCCTGTATCCGTTTTTCTCGTTGCAGGTCTTTTCACCGTTGGCAACCGATATTATCTTGTCAATGAACTTGCGTAGCAAGGCGTTCATGTCCGTGCCGTCAACCAGTTCGCCGGCGTTGAAGTCAATCCAGTTGGGCTTGTTGTTGTACAAGTTGGTGTTGGTGGATATTTTCATAGTCGGAATGAACGTGCCGAACGGCGTGCCGCGGCCGGTCGTGAACAGTACGATTTGGCATCCGGCGGCAGCCAGCGCAGTGGAGGCCACAAGGTCGTTGCCCGGTGCCGACAGCAGGTTCAGGCCCTTGGCTTGCAGCCTGTCGCCATAGCCGAGCACGCCGCTAACCAAGGCGCGTCCGCATTTCTGCGTGCAGCCGAGGGCTTTGTCTTCAAGCGTGGATATGCCGCCCGCCTTGTTGCCGGGTGACGGGTTTTCGCCTACAGGTTCGCCGTGGCTGAGGAAGTATTCCTTAAAGTCGTTAACCAGTTTCACGGTCTGGTTGAACAGGCTTTCATTTTTACACCTGTTCATCAGTATGGTTTCCGCACCGAACATTTCGGGGACTTCCGTCAATATTGACGTGCCGCCCTGGGCCACAAGGAAGTCCGAGAACTCTCCTACGAGCGGATTGGCCGTTATGCCGCTGAAGCCATCGCTGCCGCCGCACTTCAGTCCTACGCGCAATTCGCTCAACGGGCAGTCAGTCCTTTTGTCGTTCTTTGCAATGTCGTAGAGCGAGCGCAGGATGTTCATGCCTTCTGTTATCTCGTCGCCCTGCACTTTCTGCACGATTAAGAATTTAATCCTGTCCTTGTCGTAGTCGCCGAGCAATTTCTCGAATTGGTCGGGCTGGTTGTTCTCACAGCCAAGGCTCAGGATGAGCACGGCACCGGCGTTGGGGTGGAGCACTATGTCGCGCAATACTTTCCTTGTGTTCTCGTGGTCTTCGCTCAGCTGCGAGCAGCCGTAGTTATGGTGCCATGCGTGCACGGCGTCGATGCCTTCAAGTTTCGTCTCCTCGGCAAGCATCGTCGCGAGGCGTTCCGCTATTCCGTTCACACAGCCAACGGTCGGCACAATCCACACTTCGTTCCTGATGCCCACTTCGCCGTTCTTGCGTACATAGCCCTTAAAGGTAAGGTTCTCGTTAGGGATGTCAAGTTCCTCATTTACAGGCTTGTATTCATAAGTGAGCGTACCTGACAGGTTAGTTTTGAGGTTGTTCTCGTTAACCCATTGTCCGGCTTTCAGATCCTCTTTTGCGTGGCCTATCGGATAGCCGTATTTAATAATGTCGGTACCCTTAGGAGCGTCGTTAATCAGTATTTTATGTCCAGCGGGAGTGTCTTGCAGCACAGCGACGTCCTTCCCGTCAACATTTATTGTTTCTCCTTTTTGGTAATTCTTCAGGCAGACAACCACGGAGTCAGCCTTGTTGATTTTTATGAATGGTGCTTTTTCCATAACATTGATTGTTTTTATGGTTAGTTTTATAATTGTGTCCTGCGGTAAAAGTTTATGTTCTCTTTTGTCAGCAATTCTATCGGCATATAGTTCACCGGGTCCACCTTTGTTTTCAGCACGATGGCCTTGAACAGTGTGTCAACGCAGTTATAGCCTTGCATGAAGGCGTGCTGGGCTATGAGGAACGATATAGAGCCGAGCCTTAGGCATTTCGCGTTGCGCTCCACCATGTCGTACCCCATGATTTGCACGTCGCGCCGGTTGGTCTTCAGTAAGAATTCGCCTACGATGTGACCTTTGGAGCAGAATGTAATGCAATGGTGCACGTTGGGATGCCGGGTGAAAAAGCCTTCGAGTATTTTGTCATAGTCTTCCTTGCTGTCGTCAAGCGGCAGGTCGAGTTCCAGGATTTTAATTTTCGGAAAGTGGTCCTGCATGTAATGCCTGAAGCCCACTTCACGGTTTTCCTGCTGCTTGCTGGCCACCTTTCCGTTCTTCGTCTGCTTCATCAGCATTATCTCCTTTTCGCCGGAGGCTATGAGCATCAGGATTTTTGCAGCGAAGTATCCGCTGCAAAACGAGTCTTGTCCGTAGAAAGACAATGGTTTCAAGTCAGGCATGTACGAGTCGAGCAGAATGAATGGAATGTTGCGCTCATGCAGCTTGTCGGTGAACTTCTTTGTTATTCCCAACTCGCTCGGCACCACAATCACGCCGTTAGGGTTGGCGTTAAGGCATTCTTTGCATATCTTTGTGAATGTAGCGGTGTCGAACCTGGTGTAATACATAACCTTGACGTCGATGTGGAAGTCGCGCCGGGCTTCGCAGGCCTTGTTGGCGCCTTCTTCAATCTCGTCCCAGTAAGCCTCCGACTCGTGCTTGGGGATTATGCAGTAAAACGTGTACGACTTGTTGTAAGCGAGTGCGCTTGCGTACATGTTCGGCTGGTAATTAGTGTTTTTTAATACCGATTCAACCTTTTCCCTTGCCGATTTAGACACGTTCGGGCGGTCGTGGAGCACACGGTCTACGGTACCAACCGAGACCCCCGCCTGTTCTGCAATGTCTTTTATTCTGATCTTCTCATTCATGGGTGTCAATTATTTGCTGTTGCAAACACCTGTAATACATTTATAATAAATGATGCAAACGGACACGGATGTATTTGCCCGCAAATTGCCATGTGTAGTTTATCCGTATGCAAAGATAATGCAAATCGTGTGAAATGCAAAACAAAAACGGGAGAAACGAGATTTTGTTTTCATTTCCGACGTGCGATTTTGTCGTATTTTATGATGCAAGCCTGTGGGACAAGTGCGCTTATGTCATCCCCCTGGACTTCGGATGAAACCTGAAAAGCCATCTCTTACGTTGCGTTTTGCCGTCTTTTGGAATGTAAAATACGGCTTTTTACAATGCAATTTACGGCTTTTTATAACACGTCTGATTATCAGATAGTTACAGTTTTGATGTAAACCTTTGCACGAACACGTTGCGCCAAGCCTGTAAGGGGGAGGCTCGTGTATGTGCTTCCGGCCAGCCGGCAAAGCGGCGACAGGCCGTTCCGCGGTGTCGATGGCTGGTGTGCGTTGGAATAGCAAATCGTCAGGCTTTTAAATTAAAACGAAATTTTTTATTGTTTTATTTGTTTTGTTGTGATTAAAATTGTAATTTTGTGAACGAAAAAACAAATTAGATATCTATAAACATTCAAAAACAAAAAAGTTAAAAACAATGGCTAAAGTTGTAACATTAGGTGAAATAATGCTTCGCCTTTCTTCTCCCGGTCAGAAGAGATTTGTCCAAAGTGATAATTTCGATGTCGTATATGGCGGCGGCGAAGCCAACGTGGCAGTCAGCGTTGCCAACTACGGACACGACGCATATTTCGTAACCAAGCTGCCTAAGCACGAGATAGGGCAGTGCGCCGTGAACGCTTTGCGCCGTTACGGAGTCAACACGCAGTTCATCGCGCGCGGCGGTGACAGGGTTGGTATTTATTTCCTTGAGAGCGGAGCAAGCATGCGCCCCTCTAAAGTTATTTACGACCGCGCGCACAGCTCTATAGCAGAGGCAGATCCGGAGGATTTCGATTTCGACAAGATTATGGAAGGCGCGCAGTGGTTCCACTGGAGCGGCATCACGCCGGCCATCAGCGACAAGGCCGCCGAGCTGACCCGTTTGGCTTGCGAGGCTGCAAAACGTCACGGAGTGACTGTCAGCGTTGACCTGAACTTCCGTAAGAAGCTGTGGACATCAGAGAAGGCGCAGAGCATCATGAAGCCCCTTATGAAATATGTTGACGTCTGCATCGGCAACGAGGAGGACGCTCAGCTTTGCCTCGGCTTCAAGCCTGACGCTGACGTTGAGGGCGGCAAGACCGACGCTGAAGGATACTATGGCATCTTCAAGGGTATGATGGAAGAGTTCGGCTTCAAGTATGTGGTTTCTACGTTGCGCGAGTCTCTCTCTGCAAGCCACAACGGCTGGAAGGCCCTTATCTACAACGGCAAGGAGTTCTACCAGAGCAAGCACTATGACATTATGCCTATCATCGACCGCGTAGGTGGCGGCGACTCGTTCGCCGGAGGTCTCATCCACGGCCTTCTGACATATCCTGACGACCAGGGCAAGGCTCTTGAGTTCGCAGTGGCAGCTTCTGCGCTGAAGCACACGATACCCGGAGACTTCAACCTGATGTCGGCTGACGAGGTTGCCAACCTTGCCGGTGGCGACGCTTCAGGCCGCGTGCAGAGATAAGCCTTTTGCCTTATGGCGCGGTATGAGTATAAGGTTAAATGCTTTTTAACTAACGAAGAGCGAGGTATAAATAAACTTGCAGACGAGGGATGGGAGCTGGTTTGCTCCTATTGCCTCGGTCTGTATCTGGTTTTCAAACGAGAAAAACAAAATTGAAAATATGGCAAAATTTGATAAGATAGCCGTGTTGGACAAGATTGGTTCAACAGGTATGGTGCCCGTGTTCTATCATAAGGACGTCGAGGTGGCCAAGAAAGTGATTAAGGCTTGTTATGACGGAGGTGTTCGCGCTTTCGAGTTTACCAACCGTGGAGATTTCGCCCACGAGGTTTTCGGCGAAGTTGTCAAGTACGCGGCAAAAGAATGCCCTGAATTGGCGCTTGGCGTAGGCTCGGTTGTTGACCCCGCCACAGCAGCTTTGTACATCCAGCTCGGCGCAAACTTCGTTGTAGGCCCGCTGTTCAACCCTGAAATCGCCAAGGTTTGCAACCGCCGTCTCGTGCCTTACACTCCGGGATGCGGCAGTGTTTCTGAGGTGGGTTTCGCCCAGGAGCTTGGATGTGACTTGTGCAAGATATTCCCCGGCGACGTGCTCGGCCCGAAGTTGGTTAAGGGTATGTTGGCGCCGATGCCGTGGTCGAAGCTCATGGTCACAGGCGGTGTCTCTCCCGACGAGGAGAACCTCACGTCATGGTTCAAGGCCGGTGTGTTCTGCGTAGGCATGGGTTCAAAGCTGTTCCCGAAGGACGTAGTGGCCGCAGGCAACTGGCAGGCTATCACCGATAAATGTAAAGAAGCGCTTGGTTACGTTGCCAAAGCACGCGGATAAATATCGTATTAAAGGCTCAATATGGCTTATTGCCGTATTGGGTCTTTTCTTATTTTCAGCTTGTTCGCACAATGAGAATGACGGAAAGGTTGACAAGCTGAATTCATTGTCTTATGCTTACCATTACGTAAATCTTGACTCCGTGGAAGCGTTGGCAGGTAGGGCCTTGGCTCTTGCCGCCGATTATCCTTCCGGGAAGGCGGAAGCGTACAACAACTTGGCTTTTGTTGACATCGCAAAGATGGAGTATGAGGAGGCTTATCTCTTGCTCGACAGCGTAGGTCTTGTGACTGACAACCAGGTTGAACTGCTTGTCGCCGACGTGCAGTTGATGCGCTTGTGCCAGCGTGAGTCGAAGAACAAAGACTTTTATGATTACCGCGAGCGTGCCATCAGGAGGATGAAGCGAATATCCGAGGAAGAACATTCAATGCCCGAAAGGCTGAAATCTCGCTACTTGTACGCCAAGACGGAGTTTGCCATAGTTTCATCAACTTATTATTATTATGTTGGCCTGACACGCCAAGCCACGGAGGCGGTGGCGGCTATTGACGGGCTTAACGACATTCAAAAAGACACGGCGCAATACCTGAACTACCTGTACCAGATAGGAAGCGGAGGGATAATAAAGGGCAAACCAAGAAGCGTGACGTTTCAGGAAGAGTTTGAATACTTGGTGAAATGTTATTCTTTGGCGCAACAATGCGGCATGGTGTATTGGGAGGCCAACTCGCTCCAGGCCATCAGTGAACATTTGCTTGACAAGGACGACGGTAAGCGCCTGATAGCTGACAATAAACAAATAATCAAGTACCTGAATGAGGATGATATGCCAGACAGCCTGTTGGCGGGGTATTTCGCACAGAAATCATTAGGCTTGTTCAAGGAGTACGGCGACGTTTACCAAGTGGCGGGGGCATTGCGTACATTGTCATTCTGCTATTGGGCGTTAGGCGATTATCGTTCGTCGTTGATTTGCCTTGAAAACGCCTTGGCCGGAAATGCGAACATCGAGAAGTCGCCAAGCCAGGTGGCAAGCATCAGGGAATGCCTTAGCTTGGTGTATTCGGCGATGGACGACAAGTACAACAGCGACATAAACCGCAACTTATACTTGGACATTCAGGAGGAAACGAGGCAGGACAAGCAGCTCGAAGCGAGGGCGGAACAGCTGGAGCGAATATCGTCACAGCAGAGCGCATTGATTGTCTCGATACTCATTTTAATCGTAATCGTTGTAATCCTCTTGGCCGTTTTCAACAAGTTGGGCGAAAAGCTGGGCGGCGAAAAGCACGTGAAAGCCTTGTTGGCTCCCCTGGAGAGATACGAGGAAGAAAGCAAGCGCAAGGCGGCCGCGCTTGATGAGAGGTATGAAGCCGCGTCGGAAGAACTTTCCATCAGTCGCCTGAAGCTCGAAAAAGAGAAGCGTGCCTGCCTTGACAACAGGGCCAAGGTGTTCCTCGTTAACAGCGTCTTGCCGTATATCGACAGGATGGCGAACGAGGTGAAACGGCTCAACGGCGGGAGCGGGGATGCGGAACGGCTGGCTTACATTGCCGAACTGACGGACTGCATCAACGACTACAACCGGGTGCTCACCCATTGGATACAAATACAGCAAGGCAAGCTGAACCTCCATATAGAGAGTTTCAACCTTGACGAAGTGTTCGGTATGCTGGCCAAGTCGGCGATGTCTTTCCGGCTGAAAGGCGTCAGGCTCGATGTTGAACGGCAGGACATAACCGTCAAGGCGGACAAGACGCTGACACTGTTCATGCTTAACACCATCGCCGACAACGCAAGGAAATTCACCCCCAAGGGCGGATGCGTAAAGGTGTATGCCGTAAAGACTCCTGAATATGTGGAGGTTTCAGTCAAGGACAACGGGGCGGGGATGTCCCCGGAGGAGCTTTCTGGCATTTTCAACCATAAGGTGGGCAATGGCCATGGGTTCGGACTGGCCAACTGTAAAGGCATAATCGATAAGTACAAGAAGACCAGCCGGATTTTCAATGTTTGCGGACTTTACGCCGAAAGCGAGAAAGGACGGGGCAGCCGTTTCTCCTTCCGCCTGCCTTACGGCGTGGCGCGGTGCCTGGCCGTGGCGTTGTCCGTAATGCTGGGAGTGTCCGGCCTTAAAGCCGCTTGCCATTCCGGAGATTACGCCGCTATGGCAGGAGCTTACGCCGACTCGGCGTATTACAGCAACGTCAACGGCGGTTATGCGAACACCTTGGCTTACGCCGACTCCGTATTCCATTACCTCAACAAGCAATACAAGGCCCTACGGCCCGGAGGGGAGTACCTCGCCAGGCTGGCTGACGACGGCGGCGGGACACCCGCCGAGATTAAATGGTTCCACGACAGTATGGACATTGACTACAGCGTAGTGCTTGACATCCGTAACGAATGCGCCGTGGCGGCCCTCGCTTTGCACGAGTGGGACTTGTATTCATATAATAATAAGGTCTACACGCAGCTTTTCAAGGACATGTCCGCCGACAAGGGGCTTGCCGACTATTGCCAAGCGATGCAGAATTCGAGCTTCAACAAGACGGTGGCCGTAGTCCTCCTCGTAATACTCCTCGCCGCCGTAGTCTTGGCCTATTACTTCCTTTACTACCGCCACGTGCTTTATTTCAGGCGGTGTTCAGACAAAATCGAGAACATCAACACTACGCTGCTCTCCGACGCCGGCGACGAAGAAAAGCTCTCGTCGGTCAACGCCGTTGACGCAAGCCGTTTCCCCGAAGTGCTGAGGAACGTCCTTGACGAGATAAAAGCATCGATCAGCCGTTCGGCGGCCGACGGCAGGGCAAGGACTCTCGACATAGAGCTGCTGGAAGACGAACAACGCCGCATAGCTTACGAGGCCGGCAAGTTCCACGTCAGCAACAACGTGGTGGACAACAGCCTGAGCACGCTGAAGCATGAGACGATGTACTACCCGTCGCGCATAAGGCAGCTGGTAGCCGCCGACGCCGGCGCGGCAGGCGAGGTGGTTGAATATTACAGGCAGCTCTACTCCGTGCTGTGCCGGCAGGTGAACGCGCAGGCCGGGCTTGCCGCCTTCGAGTGCAAGAAGGTTCCGGTAAAAGAATTCACCGGCGCCGGCGAGTACGTCTTGGGCGACGCCGTGCTCATAGCCTACCTGTTCGACACGCTGAGGAAACACTGCGGCGCGTCACCCGCAGACGTCTCGTTGTCAACCGCGCGCGGCGAATACGCCGAGTTCAGCATCGCCTGCCGCGGCCTGCATCTGGCGCAAAAGCAGTGCGACGGCCTGTTCACCGTCCCCTCGGCTGACAAAATACCGTTCTTTGTCTGCCGACAGATAGTGCGTGAATGCGCCGCACAGGCCAACCTGCACGGGTGCGGAATATCGGTTGCACCGGACGGCGGCGCAGGCGTACTGGTGAAGGTGGTGCTGCCACGAAAAGCCCCGCCGCAACCTCTGCAAGACAAAGCCCCCACCCAACCTCCCCGCGGGGGAGGGGACTGAGCGGCACGGCTGTTTTTAGCCTCCCCGCGGGGAGGCCGGGAGGGGGCTTCCGCTTGTCTGCTCGTCCCTCGTCAGCTTGTCTGCTTGTTTACCAAAAAAAGAATAGATATGGATAAGTTTAAAGTAATAATAGTAGAAGACGCGCCCTTGGAGCTGAAGGGCACGGAAGGCATCCTGCGCAGCGACGTGCCCGAAGCCGAGATCATCGGCACGGCCGGCGATGCGCCCGGATATTGGAGCCTGATGAAGCGGCGACTGCCCGACCTCGTGCTGCTCGACCTCGGCCTCGGCGGCTCAACCACCGTCGGTGTGGAGATATGCCGGCAGACGAAGGAGAGGCACGCAGGAGTGAAAGTGCTCATATTCACGGGCGAGACGCTGAACGAGAAGCTCTGGGTTGACGCTCTCGACGCCAGGTGCGACGGCATAATACTGAAGTGCGGCGAGCTGTTGACCCGCGGCGACGTGGAGCGCGTCATGGAGGGCGTCAGGCCCGTGTTCAACCGCCCCATCCTCGAAGCCGTCGTCAGGAGGTTCAAACAGTACGTGGACAGCCGGGCGATGAAGCAGGAAGCCCTGGTAAGTTACGAAATCGACGAGTACGACGAACGCTTCCTGCGCCACCTCGCCCTTGGCTACACCAAGGAGCAGATCACCGCCCTGCGCGGGATGCCCTTCGGCGTGAAGAGCCTTGAGAAGCGGCAGAACGAACTCGTGCGCAAGCTCTTCCCTGGCGCGGGCGGCAGCACGGGCGTCAACGCCACGCGCCTTGTCACGAGGGCGATAGAGCTGCACATCCTCGACGCCGACAACCTAACGCCTGATGAAGAATGAAAGAGAACCCATCCAGACCTCCCCGTGGGGATGAGCCCAAACCGCCCGCCAACCAGCCTCCTGCCCGCATGGAGGCTTGGTGGCGGCTGTCCGCCGTGCTGGCCTTGCTCCAGCTGCTGCTCGCCCCCGCCTCGTGGGCGGCCGCCACGCTCGCCCCGTCGGCGGGCTTCAGGTCGCTGCTCAGCGGCGAGGGCGTCCGGTGGCTCGCCGGCGGGCTCTCCGTCAGCCTGTCGTCGCCACCGCTCTTATGGCTGCTGCTCTGCTCCATAGCTTACGGTGCCCTCGCGGGCAGCGGCCTGTGCGGCGCGCTGCGCTCCAAGGCCCGCCCCTGCGCCCGTAGCCGCCGGCGCGCCTTGGCGTGGGCGGCGGGCGTCCTTGCGGCTATGTGCGCCGCCCTTGCGGCTCTCGCCCTTGCGCCCGGCGCCGTGTTGGCCGGAGTCTCCGGCTCGCTGCTGCCCGGCCCCCTCGCGGCGGGCGCCGTTCCCGCCGCCGCGCTGTGCGTCGCCACGGTGTCGGCGGTTTACGGTCTCGCCGCCGGAGCCTACCGCGACTGGTGCGGAGTGTTCCGCAGCCTGTGCGCCGGAGTAGCCGCCGCCGCGCCCCTGTTCGTGGTTTACGTCCTGGCGGCGCAACTGTTTTATTCGGTCGCATTCGTACTCGGATGACCTTGGGACGACACCGCAGCGGTGGAGGTCTTCCATTCGTATCAAATGATATTTTCCCTTTTTCCAATTCACGGCAAACCGCGTTGCGATTTGCCGTTTTTTGCGTTGCGATTTGCCGTAAACCGCAGGCCGGTTTACGGCAAATCGCAACGCATTGAATGACAGGAGGTTACGGACGTTGCGCCAAATTGTACGTTAATTTTGCTTAACACGCATTGCCGTTAACGCATTTTTTCCTATTTTTGCATCATTAACATATCTTGAAAAGCAAATGCACCCACAAAGCGTCAACCGTGAACCGCAAGGCACGCCGCGCCGTCCCGCAGTGGCGGCGGCGTGCGGCCGCACCGCCAGGGGCGTGATTTCTCGCCGTGGCGGGCTTTCGGCGGCTTCCGGTTTTACCCCCCCCCGAAAATAGGGCTTAGGCCCTCCTGCGGCCTTGCAGGCGCGTCTGCGGCGTTGTTTTCGCCCCGCTTGCAAGGCTTGTTCCAAAGGACTTTATCGTTTGTAATGCTTGCCTGCCTCGCCGTCGCGTCGCGGGCGGCTTCGCCGTGGCCGCAAGACAGCCTGCCCCGGCGCGGCTGGTACGCCGGCGCGGAGGGCGGAGTTCCCTTCGCCGTCGGCACGTTCAGCTCGTTCGCGGGCGGCAACGTTCGCGCCGGTTGGTCTGCGGGCGTCTTCGCGGGCTTCGCCTTCAGCCGCTCCGTCTCGCTTGAGGCGCAGGCCTCGTGGGGTCGCGCGGGCCTGGGTTCGAGGCCGTGCTGCGACGCCACTGGCTACTGGCTGGGGGCCGACGGGTCGGTGTACCACGCCCCCGCCGCCGGCCTGCAGGGCTGGGACTACCGCTCGCTCAAGAGCCGGGTCGCGCTACAAGGCTACGGCGTGCAGCTCAACATCAACGTGCTGCCGTGGCTGGGCGCGCCGCCGACAGGCCGCTGGAGCCTCGAAATCTCGCCCCGCGTGGCCGCCGTCAGCACGAAGGCCAGGCTTTACGACATGGCCACTGGCGGGGAGGTCGCCGCCAAGCCGACGCGCTGGCACTTCGCCGCGGGCTTCCGCCTGCAAGGCTCCTGCGCCGTGGCGGGCAACATACGCCTCGGCGTCTACACGGGAATGGCGTTCCTCACGGGCAAGCCCCTCGACGGCATCCCGCGCCTTACGCACTCCTCGAACTTCCTCTGGGAGAGCGGCGCGCGCCTGTCTTTCCGCTTCGGAAAGAAGAAACGCAAGCCCTCCGTGCGGTCTTCCACCGCACCGCTGACTCCCGTGAAGCCCGCCCCGCTGCCCAGACCTGCGGAGGAGAAGCAAGCCCCTGTGGAGGAAGAGCCGTCGCTTGTGGAGGAAAAGGCCGCACCCGCAACCCCCGAACCTGAAAAAACCGCGGCCAAGGAGGCCGTTTTCCCGGTGATATACTTTGACTTCAACAGCGTCCGCGTGCGCCGGTCGGAGCTTGCCAAGGTTGACTCCATCGCGCGCATGATGGCCGCCGACCCCTCCGCGCGCGTCCGCCTGACGGGCTGGTGCGACCGCAGGGGCGCGGCGTCAGTGAACCTGCGGGTGTCGCTCCGCCGCGCCGAGGAGGTGAAGCGGCTGCTCGCGGGCCTCGGCGTTGACGCCTCGCGCGTGGAGGCCGACGGCAAGGGCGTTGACCACGGACAGCCCGACGCCGCGCTGGCGCGCCGCGTGGCGAC
>CALUGU010000063.1 GCA_944320255.1 uncultured Prevotella sp.
CGCAGTGAAACCACTTTTCGACATATCTGGCAACAAATCTTAATTTGGGTGGCGCATTGACGAAGTCAGGAAATATATGTTCGACAAAATTAAGCGCAACGGCAAGATGTAAGTCCAACAACCGACTTGACTTACACAACCACACGTTATAACAAAAAAAACAAATCCGCCAAATGTACAAACACTGATGTACATTTGGCGGATTTATTTTTACTCAATACGGTTTTACTTCTTTTTCTTAAAACCCTTGTAAACCAATACTCCGACAACAACCACTGCCAACGCAAGAAGCACGTAACCTATCTCGTGGCTGTATTTCGTGGCAAGCACGTAAACGTCGTTGGTAGTCTTCAAGTCAGTGAAACGGTAGATGCAATAGCCTATCGCAGCCAGCACGGAGTTCCACAAACCGGCGCCAAGAGTGGTGTAAAGCAGGAAATGATCCATCCTCATATTGGCTAATCCGGCAGGAATACTGATGAGCTGGCGGATTGCAGGTATCAAACGACCGAAGAAAGTAGACGCCGCACCGTGGTCGCGGAAATACTGTTCGGCACGCTCCACGCTCTCACGGTCAATCAAACACATGTGGCCGATACGGCTGTCGGCGAACCTGTACACGATTGGACGGCCAAGCCATTTTGCCAAGTAATAATTGAACAACGCGCCGATGTCCGCACCGATAGTGGCAAACACCACTACGAGAAAGATGTTCATGCTGTCATCGGCCATAGCCTTCCACGCCGCCGGAGGCACCACTACTTCAGAAGGAAAAGGGATGAAAGAACTCTCGATGGCCATGAATATTGTAACCACCCAATAATTCAAGTTCTCAAGAACCCACCTGAATAATTCTGCTGAATCCATTAAATTAATTATATGATTTGAAAAATTTTGCGCAAAGATACGCACTTATTGCCTAAGAAACGAAAAACAAGGCACATAAAAACATAAAAATATGCCTAAACGGCCTTTACATTTATTATAAAGCGTTGACACGGGAGACTCAAAACTTGGTTATCTCGTCATAAATGCGCTGTACTGGAAGCCCCATCACATTGAAATAACTGCCGCTGATGGAAGTCACCCCGACGTAGCCAATCCATTCCTGGATGCCATACGCCCCGGCCTTGTCGAGCGGTTTGTAACGGTCTACGTAATAGTCGATTTCGCCGTCTGTCAGCTCCTTGAACGTCACGTCTGTCACTACGGAAAACCTTTTCTGCTTGTCTTCCGACGTCAAGCACACCCCCGTAACGACCTGATGGGTCTTTCCGCTGAGCATTCTCAGCATCCTGCGGGCGTCGTCGAGCGTCTTCGGCTTGCCCAAAACGTCGTCGCCGAGAATGACAACTGTGTCGGCTGTTATCACAAGATTGCCGCCGCCAAGCTCCTGTTTGTAAGCCTCCGCCTTCTCCGCAGCGATGTATTCGGCTATCTCCATCACGGGTAGGCCCGGCGGATAAGACTCGCTCACGCCTTTAACGACGCGCACCTCAAAATCCAAGTCAAGGCCGGCAAGCAGCTCCTTGCGCCTCGGACTGTTGCTGCTTAATATAATATGGTACTTCATTGGTCTGTAACTAAGGAATTAAAAACAGTTTGCCTACTTCCTAATTTATATTCTCCTAATCAGTAAATTCCACTCTTCACCATCCGAAAGCCTCACTTCCGCTAAGCCATTTGCCCTGCGCGCGGAGCACTTGCTCAAGCACGTCGCGTCCGCATCCGCAGCCTCCGGCCACGCGGCTGACGTATTTGCTTACGGCCTTGATGTCAGGACAGGCGTCAGCCGGGCAACACGGGCATCCGCAACGGCGCATTATCTCGTAGTCGGGGATGTCGTCGCCGACGTAAACAACCTCGTCTTCAGCCAAGCCGTACTTTGCGAGCAGCCGCTCGTAATCCTTTATCTTGACAGAACTGCCCATTATGATGTCCTCAACGCCAAGATGCTCGTACCGCAAACGGACGCTCTCTGTCGTGCCGCCGGTCAATATCGCCACACGCAAGCCCGACTTGCAAGCCAGCTGTATGGCGTAGCCGTCTTGTATGTTGACAGTGCGCATAGGTTCGCCCGACGGGTGCAGAGGTATCGTCTGCGCGCTCAACACGCCGTCAACGTCGAACACCACCATCCGTATTTTTGTCAAGTCATAGTTTATCATATTCCTTTAATTTTTATTTTGAGCCGTGTGATGTATGCTCAAGCTCATGCTTTCATATATTTGCTTGAAAATCGGGTTGTCGCGCAACAGCTCCGCCTGCATCCTGATTACGTTCCTGTCATAGCGCAACGCAGGCCCCGTCTGCGCCTCGGCAGGCGGCATGGCGTGCACCTTGCGCGCGGTTTCGTCAATCAGTGGCAGCATAATGTCAAACGGAACGCCTTGCCTTGCCAGTATTTCCGAAGAAATCTCATAACAGTGGTTCACGAAGTTGCAGGCGAACACCGCAGCCAGGTGCAGATGCTTACGCGCCTCTGAATTGAGCGGGGCTACGCGGCTGGATATTGAATTGGCAAGTGTGCCCACAACTTCAAGCGCCATCTCGTCGTTCCATTCAATGAAACAGGGTATGTCGTTGAAATCCAGCAGCTTACCTTTCGAGAAAGTCTGCATGGGGTAAAGCACGCCGTAGTGCAACGCCATGCCTTCAAACACGTCGGCGGGGATGCTTCCCGCCGTATGCAGGAACACCTTTTCCGCCCTACCCTTGCACAACCGAGGCACAAGCTCGGCTATCACACTGTCTTTCACCGAGACTATGTAAACGTCGGCTTCAGGGTTAACCTTGTCCAAATCCGTGACAGGCGAACCGCCCAACATCTCGGCCAGGCGCGCCGCCGACTCTTGCGTGCGGCTGTAAACCTGCAATATGTCATTGCCGGCGTCGAGCAATGCCTTGCCCAAGCTCGTGGCTACGTTGCCGGCTCCAATCAAAACAATCTTCATCTTCGATAATCGTTAACACCTATTATCCATTAACTTTATGCAAAGGTAGGCAATAAAAGGCAAAAACATTTACGCTTATTGTTTTTTTAGAAAACATTTATTATTTTTGCGGTATGAACGAAATCAGCGTAGTCATCGTAACAAAAAGCAAGGACTTACCGCCAATGCGTTGCGAAAAGTTCTTCCACAGCGAGACGTTGTTCAGGATGATAGAGAACACTCCCGGACAACGGCCTTGCATGGCTGTGGCTTACGACGGCGACCGGATAGTGGGCCATCTGCTCGTGATGCTGCGCCGGCGCGGATCGCTCATACCGCCTTACCTGTTCACCCAGGCGAGGGCTTACGGCGAAGGCGAATACGAGCAAGGCTGCGACAAGGAGGAAATCTTCGGCCACATGCTGCGCCACATGCTGAAGAAGCTGCGCCGCGACCTGTGCCTTTACATCGAGTTCAGCGACCTGACGACAAAGATGTTCGGCTACGGCAAGTTCAGGGAGAACGGCTTTTTCCCCGTTCACTGGATGGAGATACACAACTCGCTGCACAGCATGGCGCCGGCCAAGCGGCTGACTTACAGGATGAGGCGCAACATCGTAAAAGCGAAAAGGGCCGGGCTGGAAACGGCGGTGGCCGAGACTGAAAAGGAATACAACGACTTTTTCAAGATAATAAAGAACTACCTGACGTTCAAAATCAGGAGATACATACCCGACCGCCGCCTGTTCCACGAGCTTAAGGACAACGGCTGCTGCAAGCTGTTCATCACGAAGGCCGACGGAAAAATCATAAGCGGATGCCTCTGCGTGTATTCCGACGGCAACTGCTACCTGTGGTACATGGCCGGAAAACGCAAGATGCACCGCAAGCGGGTGAACGCGCTCACTGTGTGGGCGGCCATGCAAGACGCTTACGTGAACCATTACCGGCACGCATATTTCATGGACGTAGGCCTGCCGTTCAAGCGCAACCGCTTCCGCGAGTTCATTCTCGGCTTCGGCGGCAAGCCCGTAGGCACATACCGTTGGTTCCGCTGTTCGTTCAAATGGATCAACAACCTGCTGTCCTGGTTTTACCGGGAATAAGCCTGTTTCGGCTGCAAAACGACATTGTTTTGCAGCCGTTTTCTATCTGCCTCATTATCAGCGAGTTTCCAATATGTGTCCTTTTGCCTTGCAAAAGGGCGTAAATCGGCGTGTAAAAGGTCGTCTTTTACACGCCGATTTGCCGTAAGCCAGGTTCATCCTCAGTTTGGTTGGATGAGAAGAAAATAAAAGATACATATAAAACAATGCAAAAACGCCGTCCTTGTAGGGACATAATTTATTATGTCCGCACGCTCTGAAAGAGCGTTTAAGCACCTGAATATCAACGTAATACGTTTCTAACGAAACGTGCGGGCATAATAAATTATGCCCCTACAAGGGCTGCATTCAGCTTGAGTTTGACTTCAAAAACAAAGTTATGCCATCCAAAAGATTTGCGGATGAGCCGTAAGCCAGGTTCGTCCAAACTGCGGAGCATAAGGTTGAACCTAACGTTGGACACGGCAACGAAGCCACATATTACGCCCGAAACACAATATTCCATACCGCACGGCGTTATATTTAGGTATATGGAAAGAATGCGTTTTATCATTATCATATCGCTGCTTTTGGCCTCGATGGGCGTGAAAGCGCAGACATTCACGCTGCAAGGGAAAGTCACCGACGAGCAAATGAACCCCGTGGAACTGGCCACCGTGGCCGTGATAGACCAGGGCAAGATGACCATGACCAACCTGAAAGGCGAATACTCGATAAAGCTGCGGTCGGCCGACAGCGTGGTGGTAAGGTTTTCGATGGTGGGCTACAAGACCAAGACGCGCGTGCTGCGCCGCCCGCGAGGCAAGCAGACGCTGCTCATACAGCTGTACAGCGACAACCAGCTGGCCGGCGTCACCGTGACAGAACAGCGGCGGCAGATGGGCGCCACGCAACAGCTCGACGTAGAGGACATGAAGAAGGCGCCCAGCGTGACGGGCAACGCCGTGGAGGAAATGATACAGGCGCAGGCGGGAGTGTCTACCCACAGCGAACTGTCGTCGCAGTACAACGTGCGCGGAGGCAGCTTCGACGAGAACAGCGTCTACATCAACGATGTGGAGATTTACCGCCCGTTCCTCGTGCGCAGCGGACAGCAGGAGGGCTTGTCGATAATCAACCCCGACATGGTTGAGGCCGTGGGCTTCTCCACCGGCGGCTTCGAGGCTAAATACGGCGACAAGATGTCGTCAGTGCTCGACATTAAATATAAGAAACCCAAGAAGTTCGAGGCCAACGTGTCGGCAAGCCTCCTGGGCGCAAGCGCATACGTGGGCTTCAGCACAAAGAAGTTCTCGTGGAGCAACGGACTGCGTTACAAGACTAACAAGTACCTCCTCGGCACGCTCGAAACCAAGGGCGAATACCAGCCGAACTTCCTCGACTACCAGACTTACCTGACTTACGAGCCTACGAAAAACTGGCAGATAGAACTGCTCGGCGACATATCCGAGAACCATTACAACTTCTTCCCCGAAGACCGCGAGACGTCGTTCGGCACGCTTGAGAACGTCAAGGCCTTCCGCGTCTACTTCGACGGCAAGGAGAAAGACATCTTCCGCACTTACTTCGGCTCGCTGAGCATCACGCGCAAGTTCGGCCAGAACACCAAGGTGTCGCTGTCGGCGTCGGCGTTCCACACCAACGAACAGGAGAAATACGACATACAGGGGCAATACTGGCTGACGCAGACCGAGACGAGCGAGAACCTCGGCGTGGGCACGTACATGGAGCACGCGCGCAACTATCTCGAAGCCACGGTGAAGAGCGTGAAGCTGACCGTCAACCACAAGACGCGCCGCCACGACATCCTGGCGGGGCTGACATATAAGATGGAAAGCATCGAGGAGAACAGCAAGGAGTACGAAATGCGCGACTCAAGCGGTTACAGCATCCCCCACACGGGCGAAGACCTCTACATGATTTACTCGCTCAACGCGCGCAACAAGCTCGACGCCAACCGCCTTGAGACGTTCATCCAGGACACGTGGCGCTTCACCAGCCGCGGCGGGCACACGTTCTTCACGCTCAACTACGGCGTGCGCTTCAGCCACTGGAACTTCAACAAGGAGAGCATCGTCAGCCCCCGCGTGTCGCTCGGCGTCGTGCCGGCGTTCAACCACGACGTCACCCTGCGCTTCGCCACGGGCATATATTACCAAGCGCCGTTCTTCAAGGAACTGCGTGACACGGCCACCGTCAACGGCATCACGCGCGCAACGCTGCGCAGCGACATCAAGAACCAACGCTCCATACACTTCATAGCCGGCTTCGACTACCGCTTCAAGATGAAAGAACGCCCCTACAAGTTCACCGCCGAGGCGTATTACAAGGCTTTGGCGAACATCGTGCCCTACACCGTTGACAACGTTAAGATTGTCTACGACGCCAGCCAGCAGTGCAGCGGCCACGCCATGGGCCTCGACCTGAAGCTCTACGGCGAGTTCGTGCCGGGCACTGACTCGTGGGTGAGCCTGTCGCTTATGGATACGAAGATTAACATCAACGGCAAGAGCATACCCATGCCCACCGACCAGAGGTATTCTGTCAACTTGTTCTTCACCGACTATTTCCCCGGCACCGACCGTTGGCGGATGTCGCTCAAGATGGCTTTCGCCGACGGACTGCCCTTCGGCGCGCCCCACCGCAGCCTCGACACCATGCCCTTCCGCGCCCCGGCGTACAAGCGCGTGGACATCGGCATGAGCTACCGTCTGCTCAACAACGACAAGCGCAGCCGCAAGTCGATATTCCGCAACATCTGGCTCGGCCTCGATTGCCTCAACCTTCTCGGCATCAACAACGTCAACTCGTATTACTGGATAACCGACGTCACCAACCACCAGTATGCCGTGCCTAACTATCTGACGGGCCGCCAAATCAACCTGAAGGCGTCGTTCGAGTTTTAATATCAAAATAAC
The DNA here is from genome assembly GCA_944320255.1 of uncultured Prevotella sp. Classification (GTDB taxonomy): domain Bacteria; phylum Bacteroidota; class Bacteroidia; order Bacteroidales; family Bacteroidaceae; genus Prevotella. Next base: position 6,958 of record CALUGU010000063.1, read on the forward strand.
CGTAAACAAAAAGGGGCAAATTCCGCTGGAATTTGCCCCCTTTTTGTTTACAACCATATCAAAATTCAACAAGAATGCGGAACACCTTGCCGGGGTTCTCGCTCCATTCCTTCATCGCGTCGGCGGCTTCCTCCGGCTTCACAACCTTCGAGATGAACTTCTCAATCGGGTACTTGCCGGTGTTGATGCTGTTGATAACGGCGCGGAAGTCTGCCGGAGTGGCGTTGCGCGAACCGCGGATGTCAAGCTCCTTCTGCACGAACAGCTTTGTCTGGAACGCCACTTCGCTCTTTGCATAACCGATGCACGTCACGCATCCTGTGAAGCAAACCTCGTTTACCGCCATCACGTATGTAACAGGACTGCCCACGGCCTCGATTACAACGTCGGCTCCGCGGCCTCCCGTTATTTCTTGGATGCGCTCGTGAACGTTCTCAGTCATCGTGTTCACCGTGTATGAAGCACCGGCTTCGCGGGCAAGTGCCAGCTTCTCGTCGTCGATGTCGGCGGCTATGACTTTAGCCCCGCGCAACGACGAGCGGACAACTGCGCCGAGGCCAACCATACCGCAACCTATCACCATCACATAGCTGTTGTCGGTAACGCCGGCGCGCGAAACAGCGTGGAAGCCTACGCTCATCGGCTCTATCAGCGCACAGCTGCGCACGGGAATGTCGCCGGCGGGTATTATCTTCTGCCAAGGCAGGGCTGCGTATTCGCACATCACGCCCTGACGCTGCACTCCGAGGGTCTCGTTATGTTCGCAAGCGTTGTAACGGCCGTTGTGGCACGACGGGCAGTTGCCGCAGTTTGTATAAGGATTAAGCGTCACAACCATGCCTTTCGTGAACCCTTCGGGCACGCCTTCGCCCACTTCTTCAATCACGGCACCCACCTCGTGGCCTGGCACCACGGGCATCTTCACCATCGGGTTGCGCCCAAGGTAAGTGTTAAGGTCGGAACCGCAGAAACCTACATACTTGATTTTCACCAACACTTCGCCGGCCTTCAACACCGGCTTTTCAATCTCGGCCACACCCATCTCGTGTGGGTTGGCAATACGAACTGCTTTCATTTAACTGTAATTTTATCCTGTTTCAATATATAAATCTTCTTTGTCAACATCAGCCGGAACGGCGAAAAGTCACTTAACCTTATACCCTTTCCAGCCGTAATAAGCGCAAAACGCGAAGCATACCATCGGCACAATATAAGCGATATGGTAAATATGCTCGTTCACGTGCATCACATACGCCGTGAACTGGGGCAGGCATGCGTTGCCGACTATTGCCATAACGAGGAACGCCGAACCGCTCTTTGTCTGCTCACCCAGTCCCTGCAACGCCAGGGAGAACTGCGTAGGATAGATTATCGACATAAAGAACGACACGGCGAGCATGGCGTAAAGGCCGACGTATCCGCCGAAAACGCAGATGACAACGCAAAGGATTATCAGCATCAACGAATAGAACATCAGCATACGTTGCGGACTGAACTTAACCATCAAGGCCGTGCCTACCCAGCGGCCGACCAGGAACGCAAGCATGTAAAGGCCGAAGAAGGTCGTAGCCGTAGCCTCGTCGAGCCCGGCGTAAACGCAGCAATATACCAAGAAAAGGCTGTTGATGGCCGTCTGGCCGCCGTTGTAGAAGAACTGTGCGATGACTCCCCAGCGCAAATGAGAGTGCTTAAGCACGGCAAAGTCAATCAGCTTGGCCTCCTTACCGGCCTTCTCCGAGTCGTTCTCGTCGGCTATCTTAGGGAACTTGGTGAACACAAACACCAAGGCAACGACCACGAGCAGCAAGCCAAGCACAAGATAAGGCAGGCGCATCGCCTCCGTTTCATGCTGTATGTAGCCCTCCCATCCGCCTACATAGTCGGCTGGAAGCGTCTCACGGGTGTAGTTGTTGCCGCTCAGGATGAGCTTGCTGAGGAACATCGCGGCAATGAAAGCTCCCAAGCCATTGAACGACTGGGCGAGGTTCAGGCGGCGTATGGCGCCTTCAGGCTTGCCAAGCACGGTGACGTAAGGGTTGGCGGCGGTCTCAAGGAAACACATTCCAGTGGCGATGACAAACAGCACGCACAGGTAAACCCAATACGACTTGATCAACGAGGCGGGGAAAAACAAGAACCCGCCGCACGCCGCCAACAACAGTCCGAACACGATGCCGGCCTTGTAGCTGTAACGTTTCATGAACATCGCTATCGGTATCGGGAATATGAAATACGCCAACCAATAGGCGCTCTCGGTGAACGAAGCCTCGAAGGTGTTAAGCTCGCACGTCTTCATCAGCTGCCTGATCATCGTGGGCAGCAGGTTGCTGCTTATAGCCCAGAGGAAGAACAGGCAGAATATCAAGGTTAAAGGTACGATGTAATTATTCTTTTTCATCATTGTCAGGTTTGTAGTTTTTAAGGTAAAGGGCGGTGACGCCGCACGTCATTCAGACATATTCTTTATATAAGGTAAAGACGGAAGGTTGCCGAAACCGTAGAAGTCGAGAGCGTTCCCGCCAAGGAACAGCCTTTTTTCCGTGTCGGTCAATTCGTCCGTTTTACACACGAAGTCGTAAGACATCTTATAAGTGATTGCCGTGATGGTGCGAGGATAGTCAGAACCCCACATCAGTTTGCCGGCACCAACCATGTCGATTGCCTCGCGAATGGCCTTGACTGCGCCTTTAAACGGATAAAACTCGCTGTTGAAAAGCCACGTTATACCGCCCGACTCAATCATAACATTGTCGTTAAGGGCCAGCTTAACCTGGTCTTCCCACCCCGGAGCAGTAACCATGCCGAAGTGGCCTATGGCTATCTTAAGCCTCGGACATTCCTGGATAACCTCCTTAAACTCGGCTGTCTGGGCGTTGTTCCCGGCAAGGCACACGGAGAGTATCATGCCATGGTCTTCCATCATGTGGAACATCCGCATCATTTCAGGCGAATTGAGAGCCACCCGCCCGTCGTCAAGCAAGAGCCTGTGGCCGGGTATGGCGATGCCCTTGAAGCCGCGGTCGGCCAGCGAGCGCGCCTCGTCGGAGAAACCGGGCTTGAAATAATCACACATCCCGAAGACGAAGAAACGTTCGGGATACTTGCGTTTCACGCTTTCAAGATAGTCGTTCTGGATGCCGTCGATGAACTCTTGCACCACGACGGCGCCGCCCACGCGGGCGTAATCCATATTGGAGAGGAACACCTCGGCGCTGTTCACGCCGTCAACCATGAACGGAGGAAGCATCTGCACCTCCTCCGTAAGGAAAAACGAACGACCGTTCCGGGTCGTCTTCACCGGCATTCCGTTCCACGTTGTGTCCTGGCGCAGCCACAAATGCGAATGCGCGTCAATAATAGTATATTCCATAACTTTATTTTTTAAGTGAAGAGGTAAGAGTGAAGAACGAAGAATTCATTTGTCATACAACTTAATTCTTCACTCTTAACTCTTCACTCTTAACTGATACTAAGTGTTAGCCCAGCGCACGCGCATCTGGTCGCCAATTATCTTTTGCACGTCAGCGACGAGCTGTTCGTCCATCGGTTCGTTCACGTAGCCGATGTTCTTCAGCACGTTGGCCGGGTTGGCCGAGCTGAACAAGGTAGTGGCTATGCGCGGGTTGCTCGTTGAATACTGCACTGCGAGCTTCTCTATCGGGTAGCCCTTCTCCTTGCAATAGTCGGCGGCGCGCTTGCAGGCGGCCTTCAGCGGTTCGGGAGCCGGGTGCCAGTCGGGCGCTCCGCGCTGCGACAACAGGCCCATGGAGAACGGCGAAGCGTTGACTACGCCCACGTTGTTGGCCTCGAAGAAGTCAAGATAGTCGAGCAGCATCTCGTCGTTCAGGCTGTAGTGGCAGAAGCTCAAGACTGACTCCACGGTGCCGGCCGGCACATGCTCTATCACCCATTTGAGGTTCTCCGGCTGCAAGTCGGTGATGCCCACGTGGCCTACGTCGCCCTTATCGCGCAGCTTCACGAGGGCGGGCAACGTCTCGTTCACCACCTGGTTCAGGTCGGCGAACTCCACGTCGTGCACGTTGATAAGGTCGATGTAGTCGATGTTCAGGCGTTCCATGCTCTCATACACGCTGGCCGTGACGCGCTCCGCCGAATAGTCCCACGTGTTCACGCCGTCCTTGCCGTAGCGTCCAACCTTCGTCGAGAGGTAATACTTGTCGCGCGGGATTTCCTTCAGGGCCTTGCCCAGCACGGTCTCGGCCTTGTAGTGGCCGTAATACGGCGACACGTCGATGAAGTTTATGCCGTTGTCTACTGCCGTGTGGACTGCCTTTATGCCTTCCGCCTCGCGTATGTCATGGAACACTCCGCCGAGCGACGACGCCCCGAAGCCTAAGTTAGCCACACGCATTCCTGTTTTTCCGATTTCGTTATATACCATAGTATCAAATATTTTGGGTTTTTATTTAATAACGCACAAAAGGGCTTTTTGTAATATTAATAATGTTAAAATATTGCAATGCCACAGCAAAACGCCGGCACTCTTGTGTCACGGGCCGACGATGACACAACGCCGTAACAGCCGTCGGCCAGCCTTACAAATGTTTGAAAATATGCAATAAATATGTTATTTAGATATGTTTATTTAAATTTTCCTATCATTTTATTTGCATTTTAATCAAAAAAGTGTACCTTTGCAACCATCAAACAACTACAAGTAAAAGATTTTAGGACATTCAACAACTAATAAAAAGGAAAAAGATTATGAACGCAGCAAACGTAGTTGAGAACCTGAAACAGCGGTTCCCCAATGAGCCTGAGTACATCCAGGCCGTAAGCCAGGTATTAGGAACAATCGAGGAAGAATACAACAAGCACCCCGAATTCGACCGCGCCAACCTCATCGAGCGCCTTTGCATACCCGACAGGATAATCCTGTTCCGCGTGACATGGGTTGACGACAAGGGCAAGGTGCAGACGAACATGGGCTACCGCGTGCAGCATAACAACGTAATAGGCCCCTACAAGGGCGGCATAAGGTTCCACCAGTCTGTAAACCAGAGCATCTTGAAGTTCCTCGCTTTCGAGCAGACGTTCAAGAACTCACTGACCACCCTGCCCATGGGCGGCGCAAAGGGAGGCTCTGACTTCACACCGCGCGGCAAGAGCGACGCCGAGGTGATGCGCTTCTGCCAAGCCTTTATGAGCGAACTCTACCGCCACATCGGCCCCGACGAAGACGTGCCTGCGGGCGACATCGGCGTGGGAGGACGCGAGGTGGCCTATATGTTCGGAATGTACAAGAAGCTCACCCACGAGTGGAGCGGCGTGCTCACGGGCAAGGGCCTGCAATTCGGCGGCTCGCTCATCCGTCCCGAAGCCACGGGCTACGGCAACGTCTACTTCCTCGTGAACATGCTTAAGACGCGCGGCATCGACATCAAGGGCAAGACCGTCCTCGTCAGCGGCGCGGGCAACGTGGCGCAATACACCATAGAGAAGTGCATCGAGCTGGGCGCGAAGGTCGTAACCTGCTCTGACTCCGACGGATACATCTACGACCCGGACGGCATCGACCGCGAGAAGCTCGACTACATCATGGAGCTGAAGAACATCGAGCGCGGCCGCATCAGGGAGTACGCCGAGAAGTACGGAGTGAAATACGTGGAGGGCGCGAAGCCGTGGTTCGAGAAAGCTGACATCGCCCTGCCGTCAGCCACGCAGAACGAAATCAACGAGGAGGCGGCCAAGGCGCTCGTGGCCAACGGCGTGATAGCCGTGAGCGAGGGAGCCAACATGCCCACGACGCCCGAAGCCATCAAGGTGTTCCAGGACGCCAAGATACTCTACTCTCCCGGCAAGGCGGCCAACGCGGGAGGCGTGGCTGTGTCGGGATTGGAGATGAGCCAGAACTCTGAACGCCTGTCATGGAGCCGCGAGGAGGTTGACGCCAAGCTGCACGGCATCATGAACGACATCCACGAAAACTGCGTGAAGTATGGCACGGAGCCTGACGGATACATCAACTACGTGAAGGGCGCCAACATCGCCGGCTTCCTGAAAGTGGCCAAGGCAATGATGGCACAGGGCATAGTGTAAAACAACGAGACCACAAACCAGGAATTAAGAGTGAGATTAAGCAGGAGCAGAAGAAGTTTACTAATTCTGCCGAGCGTGAAAAACGTGGGATGAAATCCAAGGATTTGACAAACCAGGTGATGGAAATATTTAAAGTTAATAGTAAAGTATTAATAGTGTGGTAAAATGCAACCATCGTTCTTCACTCTTAACCATTTAATTTAATAAAGGTAAAAAGACTGGAAAGGCATCGCTTAGGCGGTGCCTTTTTTATATTTCCACCGGCATTGCTTTCTACCGGTTTGCATTTGAGGATGTCACTTTGTAAAAGCGCAAAGGCTGTTACGTGTCATTATGTCAAACAAAAAACTTCCGGCTTTTCACGTTAAATAGAAAAACGGCGACTTTGTGGTTGTCCTTTTTCCAACCTCCTGTCGCCGATATTATCCTGAAAGACGGTAAACATACGGCCAAAAGACCGTCATCAAGCACCTTGTTTGCCGTCAACAAGCACCTTGTTTGCCGTCAATAAGCACCTTGTTTGCCGTCAACAAGGGCTTTATCAACCATCATTGACGGTAAAAACAGGCACTGACGCCGCACACTTTTCCAAAAGTTTCATTAACCTGTTGACAGCAAGCGCATTACGTTTGCACACGAAAAACGGGAGTATTTCCATCCGAACGTATTTTATTTCAAACCAAAGCCACTACAGAGCGTCAACGAAAATCAATATGTAAGCAATATGGCTCGCCGCCTGTCAATATGTCAACATGACAATACAGCTGAAGCCGGGCTACCGGCTTCGAGGCAACCTCTTATATCATTTAACATAAAGAAGCCTGAAATCCAATGACAGATTTGGGTTAAAACGAAAATATATGGTTAAAAGGCTGTTTTTAGTGACTTATAGGAATTAAATTGTTATCTTTGCAAGCGTATTTTTCAAAAAAACATTTACCCGGTATGCACAAACAGATTAACCGTTACACGCTGGTGTTGCTGGCCGTGTGCGTGGTTTCGCTCGTCATATTCCTCGGCAACGCCTGTTTCAACACCAAGGGCGAGCCGCGCGAGGCCGTCGTGGCAGTATCGATGCTGAAATACGGCAACTGGATTTTGCCCGTAAACAACGGTGTTGACATAGCTTACAAGCCGCCGTTCTTCCACTGGTGCATCGCCGCACTGTCGCTGCTCCAGGGGTATGTCAGCGAGTTCACGTCGCGGCTGCCGTCGGCCTTGGCGCTCACGGCCATGACGCTGGCGGGCTTCAGGTTCTTCGCCCGGCGCTCCGGGGCGGGCGTGGCGATGATAGCGGCCGTGGTGACGCTGACAAACTTCGAGATGCACCGCGCGGGCACTAACTGCCGCGTTGACATGGTGCTCACGGCGGCCATAGTGCTCGCCCTCTACGCCCTTTACCGCTGGACGGAGGGCGGAATGCGCGGGATGCCGTGGGCGGCGGTGCTGTGCATGAGCGCGGCGTTCCTGACCAAGGGTCCCGTGGGCGTGCTGCTGCCGTGCATGGTGGCCTTCGTGTACATGTGGATGCGGGGCGCGGGCTTCGGCCGGCTGTTGTGGAAGTTCGCCCTGGCGGCCCTGGCCTCGTGCGTGCTGCCGCTGTGCTGGTACGCGGCGGCGTGGGCGCAGGGGGGCGACACGTTCCTCGAACTGGTGTACGAGGAGAACGTGTTGCGCTTCATCGGCAAGATGTCTTACTCGTCGCACGAGAACCCGTGGTGGTACAACGTCGTCACGGTGGTGGCCGGCTACGTGCCTTACACGCTGCTGGTGGTGATGTCGCTCTTTGCCGTTAGATATAAAAAGGTGGGCGGGAAGCCGCGCGAGTGGTGGACGAAGCTGTGCGCATACGTGAAAGGCATGGACGACGTGAGGCTGTTCTCGCTGCTGGCCGTCGTGCTGACATTCGTTTTCTACTGCATCCCGAAGAGCAAGCGCAGCGTCTACCTGCTGCCCATCTACCCGTTCTTGGCGTACTTCATGGCCGAATACATCGTGTTCCTTGCCAAGCGTCACCTGCGCACGCTGCGCGCCTTCGGCTACGTGTTGTGCGCCGTGGCCGTGATAGTGTTCGGCGCATTCGTCGCCGTGAGGGCGGGCGTGGTGCCTGAAACGCTGTTCAGCGGCAAGCACGCCGACCAGAACATAGCCTTCATGCGGGCCATCGAGACGTCGCCGCTCGGTTTCGGCGGATGCTTGGCCGTAGCCATGCCGATTGTTGCAGGTGCGGCGTTTATCATGTCAAAACGCCGTAGCCTGCAAATCCAAATAGCCGCACTGCTCGGCGTGCCTTTTGCTCTTTTCTTCTCGCTTGACGGATGGTACACGCCGACGGTGCTAAACGTCAAGACCGACATCGGCGTGGCACGGCAATTAGGAAAAGCTGTGCCTACGGGAGACATTTACTGGTTCACAAAGAGAGAACAAAGCGCCGACCCGATACGTCCGTTCACGGTGAACTTCTATTTGGACGACCGTGTGAAAACGTTTGACGATTTCATTCCTGCAAGCGGCTATTTGCTTACGTCTGACGAGGACTTACCTGTCTTCAATGAGCGTCATCCGGGATACGCAATAACCGAAATTGCCGACTACGGCCATCGAAGCTGCGACACAAAGCAATGGTATAAGCTATATAAGTTCAAAAAGGAGTAAAGTAAAAGGAGTAAGAAGAGAAGAAGTAAGGAGATTACCCTTTATGCGGCATATCTACTTTACTCCTTACTCCTTCTCTCCTTACTCCTAAAAAATAAAAAATATGAAAATCGCAATAATAGTGCCGTGCTACAACGAGGAAGCCGTGCTGCCTGAGACCACGCAGAGGCTGACAGCCGTCATCGCACGGCTCGTAGAAAGCGGAGCCGCCGACGAAGGGATTGTCTTATATGTTGACGACGGAAGCCGTGACAAGACGTGGGAACTTATTGAACGCTTCGCCGCCGAGACCCCTTGCGTGGCAGGGCTGAAACTGGCGCACAACCGCGGACACCAGCACGCCTTGTGGGCAGGGCTTGAATGGGCCGCCGAAAACGTTGACGCCGCCGTGTCGATAGACGCCGACTTGCAAGACGACGAGACTGTCATCGCCGACATGGTGAAACTGTTTCGCGGCGGGGCCGACATTGTGTACGGCGTGCGGCGTGAACGGAAAACGGACACGGCGTTCAAGAGGACAACAGCCCAGGCGTTCTACCGCGCAATGAACGCACTCGGCGCAAACGTAATCTACAACCACGCCGACTTCCGCCTGATGAGCCGCCGCACGCTGCAAGCACTCGTGTCGTTCCCTGAACGCAACCTTTTCCTGCGCGGCATGGTGGCGTCGCTCGGCTTCCCGTCGGCAATAGTCTACTACGACAGGCGCGCACGTTTCGCTGGCGAGTCGAAATATCCGTTCAAGCGCATGGTCAGCTTCGCCGTTGACGGGATAACATCGTTCTCCACACAGCCGCTGCGCTTCATCACTTACGTGGGCCTCGTTTTCATCGTCGTATCACTCGGCGTGATAATATACGCCCTTGCGCGCCACTTCTACGGCCACACAATCGAGGGCTGGACGTCACTTCTCGTATCGCTGTGGTTCATTGCAGGAGTGGTGCTGACAGCCCTTGGCATCGTAGGCGAATACATCGGCAAGATTTACATAGAGTCAAAAGCCCGCCCGCGCTACTTCATCGAAAAGACAGCCGGGCTTTAACCATTTTCCGAAACATCCATTAAACAACTCTTTTGGGGTTTCCCCAAAAGAAAACAATAAGAAACATACAAAAAAAATGGGTGCGCCTTGCAGGCACGCCCATTTTTCATATTAGCTTGAAACATTGTTATGCTTCCTCGCTCCAGTCTTCCTTAGACTTGCGGATGTAGCTCTTGTAACGCAGCTTAGCCATACGCTCCGCCTCGGCAAAGAGTTCCTCGGCCTCGTTAGGATAAGCCTTCTTTACAGAGAGGTAACGAACCTCGCCAAGGAGGAAGTCGTGGAACTTGCTCCAATCAGGCTCCTTAGAGTCGAGAGAGAACGGGTTTTTGCCCTGCTCTGCCAATTCGGGGTTGTAACGCCACAGGTGCCAGTAACCGCATTCAACGGCCTTGGCTTCCTCTGCCTGGCTCTTGCCCATGCCGCCCTTAGCCTTGAGGCCGTGGTTGATACACGGAGCGTAAGCTATCACGAGTGAAGGTCCGGGATAAGCCTCGGCCTCGCGAATGGCCTTGAGGCACTG
>CALUGU010000064.1 GCA_944320255.1 uncultured Prevotella sp.
AAGGCGTGCCCGCCGTGAAAGACCTGGCGGTCTCCGTGTCCTGCGAGGGCTTCTTCCCGTCGTCGTTCAACGTCGCGGCGGGCAAGCCCAACAACGCCGTCGAGGGCGTGGGCTACGCCTCGCGGCCCTCGTGGACGACCGACGCGGACGGCCTGACGGAGCTTGCCTCCGACTACGTGATGGTGAACGGCGCGGAAAGCTCCGTGCGCCTGACTGTCAGCGTCACAGCCCCCGACGGGTCTGTGGTGGCCCGCACGCGCGGCATCAAGGTGCCCTACAGGCGCGGAAGGCTGACTACCGTCGCGGGCGACTTCCTCACCGCTGGTCGCGGCGGTGGCGGGGCGGACATCGACACAAGCTGGGACGACACCACGCACGAGGTGGAGTTCTGAATAAAAAACATGAAACATCCACCCCTGCAATCCCGAACACCCACCCCAACCCTCCCGAAGGGAGGAGGCTTGGAAGGCAGCGTATAATATGGGCGCATTAGTCACATCAGGCCCATCGGGCCAATCCACCTGCAATAAACCCATAAACAAAGTAACCGACAACTTAAAATAACAACAACAACCAAAACCAACAAACAAGGCACACCAGGCCAACACCCTTGCGGAGGGCGGGGGCGGGCGTGCCAAAAAACAACAAAACAATGAGAAAGAAGCAACTATTCCTGATGCTCGGCGTGGCAGCCACGCTGGCATCATGCAGCCAGGACGACCTTGGCGGCGCGCGGACTGACGGGGCGGTGACCATCACCGCCACGGTGGACAACGGCATGGGCACGCGCGCGTCGAGTTATGAGACGGACGACGTGGCGACGGACAGGTGCCTGCTGGAAGTCTACGACGCCGACGGGAACATCGTCGGGCAGCAGCTCACGGGCGCGCCGGGCGGTACTGAAGGCACGTTCACCTTCACCGTCAGCGGACTTGACCCAGACGCGCAGTACGACTTCCTCTTCTGGGCCGACAACAAAGAGGCCGCAACCTACGGCGGAAGCCTGAAAGAGCGTAAACTCAACGCCGGCGCAGACCTCGGCGAAGCCCTGGCCTTCCAAGGCAGGATAGAAGACGCAACGCCTGGAAACGCCACGCAAGTGACGTTGACGCACGCCGTGGCGAAGGTCACATTGAAGACCACGGGCGCAATGGAGACAGGCGACAAGGTGACGCTGAGCATCCCCGGCGTGGCCGACACGTGGGACGTTTCAGCCGGCACTGCCACGGGAGACGCCACGTGCAGCTACGCCTACACCCTGGCTTCAGCCATCGCGCAGCCGCAGGACGCCGCCGAGGTGGCCACCTTCTACGTGCCCGCCCCGGCTCTCGGAGCGACGAGCGACGTCACATTGGCCTACGCCGACGCCGCGGGCACGAAGCAGGGGAGCACTGACGTGACGAACGTACCTCTGCAAGCGAACTACCGCACGGTGCTCAAGGGCGACGTGGCCGCGCTCTACGAAGGGGCGACAGCCAGCGTCACGGCACAGCTGGAGGCAAACTGGAGCGACCAAAGCGGCGATGTTGAGTTTACCAAGACCAACACCATAACAACTTCAAGCGTTGGGCAAATCACCGAAGAGGCAGTAAGGGAGGCATTGGAAATAGGAGAAGGCACAGTGATAATAAAAGGCCAGATAAACGAAGCCGACCTAAACACCATTGCGGCGATAAAGGACGTGGAGATGAACCTCGACCTCTCGCAAGCCACGTTGATGAACAGCGACGGCACGGCGGTTGTGACTACGTTCCCAAGTGCGTTCAGCATAGGTCTCGCCGGAGGAGAACAAAGCAAGTTAGTAAGCATAATCCTGCCGCAAGGAATTGAAACTTTGTCAAACCAATGTTTCAACAATAATAAATCACTGACAAGTGTCACATTGCCCGAAGGACTGAAAACGATAGGTACAGCGGCTTTTGCACAGACGGGATTGACTTCAATCGACTTCCCTGAAGGCATTGAAGAAATAGGTGACAGGGCGTTCCAATATGTCACAACACTGACAAATGTCACCATACCTGAAAGCGTAACGGCGGTAGGAGAGGATTGCTTTGGTAATTCAGGAGTGAAGAATGTAGTGTGGAATTCAAACTGCGATATAACAGAAGGTGTTTTTGAGCGCGACGCTTATGGTGATAGGATATTATCTTCTGTGACGCTTAACAAATGCGGTGAAATTGCGAAAGGAGCGTTTACAAATGCTACCATCCAAGAAATGACAGTCAATCTAAGCACTCCTCCTGCGTTTGAAAAAAGTACAAGGCAAAATATAAATGCGATATACGTGCCTGCCGAGTCTGTCGAAGCATACAAAACGGCAACAGGCTGGAGCGAATACGCCGACGTTATAACAGCTATACAATAACACGTGATAACGTGTTGATATTCAATGCGTTACGAAACGCTTTACAAAAAGCCGTCTTTTGCGATGCAAGAGACGGCTTTTTATCGTGCGATTTGCGCCCTTTTAGAATGCGAAAAGCGGCAAATCGCAGCGTCGTATGAAAATAACCGCCGGATTTCTTGCTACGGTCGGTAAAAATGCTTATCTTCGCAGATGTAACGGTTAACGGCAGCGGGGTGGCTGCGGCGCGGCAAGCGGCAGGCGCAAACGTGACGGCTTCACAACGGCATAACCGCAAAACAGCACACCACGAAACCGTAAAACCTCAAAAAACAAACCCTGAACCCGTAAACCTTAGATAATATGATGGATTATTTCGCAGCCAACTTGTGGCAGCTGTGGGCGTTGGTGGTTATCGTCAGCCTGCTGTTAGAGCTTACGTCGGGCGATTTCTTCATAATGTGTTTCGCCATCGGCGCGCTCGTCACCGCCGTGGCCGCCGCCTTGGGGCTCGGCTTTTACGGTCAGCTGGCGGTGTTCGCCGTGGTGTCTGTGCTGTCGATATTCTTCATACGGCCGCGCCTGGTTAAGGCCCTTCACGGCAAACGGCGCGAACGCTTGAGCAACGCCGACGCCTTGACGGGGCGCATAGGGCGCGTAAGCGAGGCCATAGAGCGGGGCGGCTACGGGCGCGTGGCCATCGACGGGGACGACTGGAAGGCCGTGTCTGCCGACGGTTCTTACGTTCCCTTGGGGCAAAACGTGCGCGTGGTGGGCCGCGAGAGCATAATACTGACCGTGGAAAAGGCGTGAATAAGCAAACAAGATATGAGCAGACAAGCAGACAAGAGACAGGCAAATCAGCTTGTCTGCTTATTCCTTGTTTGCTTGTCTGCTGTAAACTTGTCAACTTAAAAATATAAAAATATGAACACATTTGTCATCGTCCTCGTCGCGCTGGTAATCTGCGCGCTAGTTATCGTCAAGAAAAGTCTTGTCATAATCCCACAGTCGGAGACCAAAATCATTGAGCGTCTCGGCAAATACTACGCCACGCTGCGGCCCGGCATCAACATCATCATCCCCTTCATAGACCGCGCCAAGGAGATTGTGGCGGTGCGCCGGGGCAGGTATGTCTACACGGACTCCATCGACCTGCGCGAGCAGGTGTATGACTTCGACAAGCAGAACGTCATCACCAAGGACAACGTGCAGACGCAAATCAACGCCCTGCTGTACTTCCAGATCGTAGATCCGTTCAAGGCCGTGTATGAAATCAACAACCTGCCCAACGCCATCGAGAAGCTGACGCAGACGACGCTGCGCAACATCATAGGCGAGCTGGAGCTTGACCAGACGCTCACCTCGCGCGACACCATCAACACGAAGCTGCGCGCCGTGCTCGACGACGCTACCAACAAGTGGGGCATCAAGGTGAACCGCGTGGAGCTGCAAGACATCACCCCGCCCGAAAGCGTGCTCCAGGCGATGGAGAAACAGATGCAGGCGGAGCGCAACAAGCGCGCCACCATACTGACGAGCGAGGGCGAGAAGGCGGCAGCCATACTGAAATCGGAGGGCGAGAAGGCGGCCATAGTGAACAAGGCCGAGGCCGACAAGCAGATGGCCATACTGAATGCCGAGGGCGAAGCGCAGGCCCGCATACGCAAGGCGGAGGCCGAGGCGATAGCCATAGAGAAGATAACCGAGGCCGTGGGCAAGAGCACCAACCCGGCCAACTACCTGCTGGCGCAGAAGTACATACAGATGCTTGAGGAGGTGGCGACGGGCGATAAGACGAAGACCGTCTACCTGCCGTATGAAGCCACCAACCTGATGGGCAGCATCGGCGGCATCAAGGATTTGTTCAAGTCGGAATGAGTGTATTTGAATTTATAGAATTTAAAGAAGTTAACGTTCGCTGCGCTCACTGAGAAGTTAAAGCCATTACCATTGCGGTAGATGCGTGTAATATCAAGGTTTGATGTCTTAATAGGTGCAGGTTAATGGCTTTAACTTCTCAGTGAGCGCAGCGAACAATAACTTCTTTAACTCCTTTAACTTCTAAATTAATAAGAAATGCAGAATATATGTATCGTAGCCGGGGCGCGGCCTAACTTCATCAAGGTGGCCCCGCTGGTGCGTGCCGTGGAGCAGGCGAAGGCCGGCGGCAGGGATGTTGACTATAAATTAGTGTACACGGGGGCGGAGAGCGACCCTGCGTTGGAGCCTACGCTGTTCGACGATTTGGGCATACAGGCACCCGGCGTGTGGCTGGGCGTTGACTGCGTGAACCTCAACGAGCTTACGGGTCGTGTGATGTCGGAGTTCGAGAAGTATCTCGACGCCAACCCGACGGACGTGGTGATCGTCGTGGACGACCTCGCCTCAACGATGGCCGTGGCCATTGTGACGAAGAAACACGGCGTGACGCTGGCTCATCTCGTGGCTGGCACGCGCTCGTTTGACATCAAGATGCCAAAGGAAATCAACCGTCTCGTCATCGACGGGCTTTCCGACCTGCTGTTCACTGCTGGCATGGGGAGCAACAGCATCGTAAGCCGCGAGGGCGCGGAGCTGTCCCAGGTCTATATGGTAGGCAACATCTTGATGGACACTTTGCGGTTCAACCGCTCACGCCTGGTGCGTCCGTCAGTGTTCGACACGCTGCCGCTTAAAGAGAAAGAGTACATCGTTTTCACGCTCAACCGCAAGGCCTTGCTGGCCGACAAGGACAACCTTGGGCGCATGCTGGCGGCTATGTGCCGTGCGGCGGGTGATGTTAGGATAGTCGCTCCGTTGCGTCCGTCTGCGGCGGAAGTGGTAGCCCCGATGGTGAAAGGTTATGCCAACTTCTCCGTCATCGACCCCCTCTCGTATCTGGAGTTCGGTTATCTCACGGCCAACGCTAAGGGAATAGTGACAGATTCGGGCAATGTGGCTGAGGAAGCGACGTTCAACGGCGTGCCGTGTGTTACGCTTAACAGCTACACCGAGCACATAGAGACCGTCAACTGCGGCTCGAATGTGTTGGTAGGCGAGGACGCCGGTAAGTTGGGCGACGCCGTGGCGGACATCGTTAAGGGGCAGTGGAAGAAGTGTTCGCTGCCCGACCGCTGGGACGGACGCACCGCCGAGCGCATCCTCCAGATATTGTTTGAACTTAAATAGGAGGGAAGGAGTAAGGAGGAAAGTAGTAAGTAGAAGGGAGAGAAGGAGTAAAGTAGAAAGGAGTAAGTAGATATATGTTTTGTTAAGAGCTTAGCCTGATATGTTAAGACAAGGCATATCTCCTTACTTCTTCCCGCTTTATTCCTTAATGTTTACCCCTTCCTGCCTTAAAATTCAATTTATTTTACCACGTATTTCTTGCCTTCTACGATGTAGATTCCTTTGCCGAGGCCAGTCGTGGCTTCACTTTTGGTCACGCCGGAGCGCACTTTCACGCCGGTGACAGTGTACACGTCAACGTATGGTATGTCTCTTGTCGGCACGGTTACGGTAATCCCTGTTGGCGAATTGTCGTAGCTGAAAGCCACGCTTTGCTTGTCTCCCCAGACGTATTCCTCCAGTCCCGGATAGTCAACATACGGGTTTCGGTTGCCTTGGAGTTCGTAAACGGCGTTGTTGCGGTCGATTTCCTTTTGGCTCACAGGGTCTTCATCGGCCCAGCGCATCAGCATGTCGAGCGTCCATCCAGTGTACGCCGGATAGGCGTTTCCGGCGAAGACGTCGTGTTCTTCAGTGTGGACGTAGGCCTGGTTGCCATTCTCTTCTATTATCGTCCAGCTCGAAATGTTGTCTTCATAGCACGTTGCCATATAGAAATAAATGCGTGCGAAGTCTCCTTTATATTCGTCGTTAGGCTCGAACACCGTACCGTCGTAACCGCTGACGGTTGATTTTCCGAGTTTGCTGAACTCGTTTATAGACTTAAACCTTTCGCCTTCCGTCTCGCCAAAGGGGTAGTTGCTGCGCCTTCCATTCACGTATCCGTCGGCAGGTATCAGGTGAACGAGGTCAGTATACATCGGATATTCGTCGTTAAACCAGCTCTTTGGCATGGAGTGTTCGCGGTTGTAGCAGTCGCCTTCCACCTTGTAGTTGGTGCCTTTGCTTACGAAAACATAATTTGTTATGCCTGAATACATATCCCAAACCTTGCCGTCTTCACGTGCGTCGGTGCTCTTGAAGGCTTCCCACAGGTCGCTGTAGCCAAGCACTTTGTGCGGATTTATTATCTCGGCCATAGCCGTTTTCAGTTCCTTGCCGCTCTTTCCGTCGGCGGTTTGGTAGTATGCGCCGGTGCCGTTAGGGCCTTGTGCTAACGCTTGCGCCACGATTACGAGCAGCGTGTTAAGCGTAAAAATCCTTTTAATCTTTTCCATTTGGTAACAGGTTAGCCGTTTTTGTTATAATCACGCAATTTCAGATGGTTATCTTCTCGATGCCTCCGTAGGGCACGAGGTGCTTGAAGCAGTCTTCCGCAGGAAAGAGTCCGCCGTAAATGCCGGCGCAAATCAGCACGCCGCCGTGGGCGAACACCGCCACGCGGCGGTAAGGCTTGGTCTTCAGCTCGTCGAGGAACGACGCCACGCGGGCGAACAACACGGGGAAGCTCTCGCCGCCCGTGGCGGCCAAGTGCATATAGTCGTCATACCATTTTTGCAGGTTCTCGTCCTCGATTTCATCGAAGAGCTTCATCTCCCAATCGCCCATGTTCATTTCCTTAAGGCGGTCGTCAACTATCGGAGACGGCCATCCGCAATACTCCGCCAGCTTGCGCGCCCTGGTGAGCGGCGACGAGAACACGGCGTCGAACGCCTCCGCGCCGAGGTTGCGCTTTGTTTCGGCGGCCTCGGCCTCGAACGTTCCGGCCACGGGCACGTCGCTCCAGCCGTAGCACGTGCCTTTGGGCACGCCCACGCTTGTGTGTCTTACTAAAACAATGTCCATAGTGCTTTGTTGTTAAAGAATTGGTATGAGGCGCAAAGGTAGAACGAAAGCTCCGTCAGGAGGAACGTCGCGCCGCAGCAGTCGCCAGTGTAACCTTGCAGCCTGCGCCATATCAGGAGGTACAGGAAATACATCACGACGCACGGGACGCACAGCAACAAGTCCCACCGCAACAGTCCGCCGGTGGCGTAAAGCACGACGACGAACGGCGTGACGCCTTGTACGAACATCGATATGCCGGCTTTCAGGCTTGCCTTGCGGTACACCACGTGCGCCTTCGACGTCTCCTCCGTCCTTGCGTAAGGCATCATCGACACCGTTTGCGCCGCCACCATCTTGCAGAAAGGGTCGGCCGCCAGCGCAGTGAGCGCGGCTATGGGCGCGCTCATCGACGACAATGCGAAGAACAGCAGGAGCATATATACGCCGAGGCCTACCACGCCGTAAGTGCCTATGCGTGAGTCCTTCATTATTTCGAGGATGCGGTTGCGGTCGTTGCCGCCGCCCCCGAAGCCGTCGAAGAAGTCGGCGAGGCCGTCCTCGTGGAAAGCTCCCGTCAGCAGCAACCTCGCCGCGATGGCCATGAGCACGGCGATTGTATGCGGAAAAATGTGTCCGCCGAAATATATCACGGCGGCCATCACGCCGCCCGTAAGCCATCCCACGAGCGGCCAGAACTCAACCACCGAGCGGTAACACTCGCGCGGAGGCTCGTGGAGCCGCCACAATGGGAGGCGCGTGAAATTGATGAACGCCGCCCAGGCGGGGTCGTACCATTTAGAAGTATTTAGTGATATGCGCATGTTGAAAGTCGTTCATTTCGTTAATCATCCTCACCGCGCTGTCAACGATGGGGTAGGAGCAGAGTGCCCCCGTGCCCTCGCCGAGCCTTAGTCCGAGGTTGAGCAGGGGCTTGGCTCCGAGCAAGTCGAGCAGCCGGCGGTGGCCGTTCTCGTCGCCGACGTGGCCGAATATCATGTAATCTTTGGCGCAAGGCGCAAGCCGTGTGGCGGCGAGCGCGCAGGCCGTCATTATGAAGCCGTCCACCAAGACCGCCATTTTCAGCTCTGCGGCCTTGAGCATCGCGCCGACGGCGGCCACCATCTCGAAGCCTCCGAAGTAACGTATTACAGTCTCTGGCGAGCCGCAGTCGCCGGTGTCCGCCTTGAACTTGGCCACCGCCTTGGTTAGGATGTCGAGCTTACGGTTCACCCCCGGCGCGTCGAGACCCGCCCCGGCGCCCACGCACTCGCTTAGCGGGACGCCGCCGAGGAGGCTCATCCACACACTCGACGGCGACGTGTTGGCTATGCCCATCTCGCCGATGCACACCACGTTGCACCCCTCGGCGCGGCAGAGACAGGCCATTTCAGCCCCCACGTCCAAGGCTTTGGCGTATTGTGCGGCGGTCATCGCCGGGCCGTAGAGGAAGTTTTCCGTGCCGCGGGCAATCTTCCTGTCTATAATTCCGGGGCAAGCCGACAGGTCGTAGTCAACGCCCACGTCTATGATGCGCAGCTTGAAGCCGTGCTGCCGGCAAAACATGTTCACCCCTCCGCCGCCGTTGGCGAAGTTGAGCATCTGCTGCCACGTCACCTCGCGCGGCGACACGCTCACGCCCTCGCGCTCTATGCCGTGGTCGCCGCCGAACAGCAGGTGGCACGGGTGCGCCAGCTTGGGCGTAAGCGTTTGCTGTATCAGGCACACCTGCATGGCAAGGCTCTCAAGCCTTCCAAGCGAGCCTTTGGGCTTGTTCAGGTTGTCAATCTTGTCCTGTATGGCTTCTTTCATGCCCTCGCCGGGCTTTTTTATGTCGAATGTCATCATTCTTGTATGTCGTGTGAAAAGTTTTCAACCCTTGACTTTCACCGGGATGCCGCACACCATCAGCACCACCTCGTCGGCGCGGGCGGCTACGTACTGGTTCATCCACCCCTGCATGTCGGTGAAGCGGCGTTGCACGGCGTTGCTGCTCACCTCGCCGCTGCCTATCTCGTTGGTCACGAAGATGAACGTGGCGTCCTGCGCGGTGAACTTGTCGAACTCCTTTTTTATTTCGTCGAGCGCCTCGTCCACGGTCGGTTGCGCGTCGCCGTCGCCGCGGTTGAAGAAAAAGTTGGTGCACCAGAGCGTGAGGCAGTCTATAACCGCCACCTTATTTAATATATTATGGCGGCTCAGGTGTTTTTCTTCCTCAATGTTAGTCCACTGCGCCCCGCGCCTTTCCTTGTGGCGTTTCACGCGCTCGGCGAACTCGTCGTCCCATACGTGGGCCGTGGCTATGTAGACAGGCGCCGCCGAAAGGCTTAGCGCGAGCTTCTCCGCATACACGCTTTTGCCAGAACGCTGGCCGCCTGTTATCAGTATAATCTTTCTCATTTCTATATGTAAAGGCGATGTAAACCAATGCAAAGATAATGTAAGTTGGGCGCAATGCAAAATAAAAGTGAGAGAAACGGGCTTTTATTTTCACGTCCGAGGCGCCGGGTTGCAGCCTTGTCCGTCACGGCCATGTAATGCGCTGGTAATCAGGGCCGTTGCGATTTGCCGTCTTTTAGCGTGCAAAATGCGGCAAATCGCAACGCAAAAAGCCGTCTTTTAGGACGCCGTTTGCCGTCTCTTGCATTTTATCCCATATTTCATTAAACCCCAATCGGTCGTTAGGCCGCTTATCGTACATTTTTTATTGCTTATCAGCTCTTCATCCGTCTTCCTCGCTGCCACCGTCATCTTGCTTTCCGTTTTATCTCGATGCTGCCCGCTGCATCTTCGACAAAGACGAAAAACAGTCAGCCCGGCAGCGGTACGGAATACGGATAAAGCCTAATGACCGATTTTGGTTAAAAAGAGTTTGGCATAACGTCGTAATGCGTGTAATGTAACCACTTTTTAGTGTTAAGTATTGTTTAAAATCCCGTTTCATTGTTCTAATATTCATATTTTTTAGCAGATTTAGCACAATAAGTTCACTTTTTGTCGATTTTTATTTGCGCAATGATTTCTTTTTCATACTTTTGCTGCGTAAAAATTTACAAAACCAGAAAGTCATCACATTTATTAATTAAAACCAAATGAAAATGAAGAAGTTGTTTTTAATGCTTTTTGCTGCCGCATTTACGGTATCCGCTTCCGCTCAGACTGTGGAAGAAAGCAAGACATTTGATAACTGGTACATCGGCCTTAACGGC
The DNA here is from genome assembly GCA_944320255.1 of uncultured Prevotella sp. Classification (GTDB taxonomy): domain Bacteria; phylum Bacteroidota; class Bacteroidia; order Bacteroidales; family Bacteroidaceae; genus Prevotella. The sequence continues at coordinate 10,492 of CALUGU010000064.1, forward strand.
GGTCTTGAGACCAAGACCACGGGCCACGCATGGATGGGCGACCTCAACCCCAACATCGGTTTGCGCATCGGCCGCTACATGACTCCTGTGTTCGGCTTCGCCCTTGAGAGCAACATGTACCTGTCAAACAAGCCTTATCCCTCAATCAAGACTTTCGTTCGTTCTACCAACACCTCATTGCTGGGAACTGTTAACTTCAGCAACTGGATCGGCGGATACAAGGGCGAGCCGAGGTTCTTCGAGGTTTCAGCCGTTTACGGCTTCGGTTGGAGGCACATCTTCGGCCATCCGTCAGACGTTTACAAGGACGACCAGCTCACTTCAAAGGCAGGTATCGACTTCGCCTTCAACCTCGGCAAGGCCAAGGCTTGGCAGGTGTACATCGAGCCGGCTATGATTTGGACGCTCGCCGGAAACAACCTCGTGAGGGACAACGAGGTAGAGTATGACGTTCACGAGTCTGGCTTCCAGCTCAACGTGGGCTTCATCTACAAGTTCAAGAACTCTAACGGCACTCACAACTTCAAGATTGCCGAGCTGCGCGACCAGTCTGAAATCGACGCCCTCAACGCTAAGATCAACGACCTGCGCGGCGACCTCAACGGCAAGGACGCACAGCTCTCTGCCAAGGATCGCCAGATCGCCGACCTCCAGAAGGCTCTCGACGAGTGCAACAGCAAGCCTAAGTATGAGAAGCCCGCTACCGTTACCAACCTGCAGCCTACGGTGCTCTTCCGTCAGGGCAAGTCAGTTGTTGACCCCGCACAGTACGCTCCGATCGAGCTTATCGCACAGTATATGAAGAATCATCCTGAAGCTCAGGTTGAAATCAAGGGCTACGCTTCACCCGAAGGCTCTGCCGAACTCAACCAGAAGCTGTCAGAGCAGCGTGCTGAAGCTGTTAAGAAGATCTTGGTTAACAAGTACAAGATTGCCGCCAACCGCCTTACTACAAAGGGCTGCGGCGCAACAGACAAGCTCTTCGAGCAGGTAGAGTTCAACCGCGTTGCCACTTTCAACGACAACACAAAGAAATAATAATACGGCAATCTGATTGCCAGGCAGATAAAGCGGGGCGTACCTCATCCGGGTGCGCCCCGTTTTTTGTTTCCACTTACGCTTTATGACAAATCAGCGTTGTTGCGCAAAATATTAAGGAAAGACACCCCGAAACAAGCCGGAAAGATGTATCTTTGCAATGTATAATGAAACAAGTGCGCCAATCCTGGCGCAAGACATAACATAAAAAGACAATGCTTGACAAAGTAGGAACTTACGAATTTTTGGCAGAGCCTTTCCATTGCGACTTCTCGAAAAGGCTGTTCATGGGCCACTTGGGCAACCATCTGCTTAACGCCGCAGACTTCCACGCCAGCCATCGAGGCTTCGGCATGACATACCTTAACCCCAGGCACAAGACCTGGGTGCTCTCACGCTTGGCTGTGGAGATGGACGAAATGCCGGGGGAATACGCACGCTTCAACGTTGAAACGTGGGTCGAGGGAGTGATGAAATTCTTCACCCACCGTAACTTCCGCGTGGTTGACGCCGCCGACGGCGGCAAGGTGTACGGCTACGGGCGCAGCGTCTGGGCTATGATTGACACCGACACAAGGCAGCCGGAGGACATCCTGGCCGTGAAAGACGGGGAAATCGTGCGGTATGTTGACAAGGACAAGCCCTGTCCGATAGCCGTCCCGTCGCGCGTTAAGATGACTCCGGCGGCGCGGCTTGTCGGCTCCATCGGCACGTTTTACAGCGACGTGGACGTGAACGGGCACATTAACAGCGTGAAATACATCGAGCACGTGCTCGACTTGTTCGGCGTAGAATGGTACGAAAAGCACTCCGTAAGGCGGCTCGACGTGGCTTACGTGGCTGAAAGCCATTATGGAGACACGCTCAACTTTTACCGTGAGGACATGCCTGACGGCGCAGTTTGCGTCAGGATAACCAAGCGGTCGCCCGGCGTCGATGGCGAGACGGAGGTGTGCCGGTGCAGGATGGAGTTTAAATGAAAGCCCGTCAGAACGGGAAGAGCAAAGGCAATGCGAACACCATGACGACGCCGATGATGAGCTGAAGCGGCAAGCCCACCTTGACATAATCCATGAACGTGTACCGCCCGGCCTGCATCACGAGCGCGTTAGGCGGCGTGGCGAACGGAGAGGCGAAGCACATGCTTGCGCCGAGCGTCACTGCAAAGAGGAACGGGTATGGGCTTAAGCCTATCTCCGTGGCCGAAGTCATGGCTATCGGAGCCATCAACACCGCCGTGGCCGTGTTGCTGATGAACATCGTTAGCAGCGATGTCGTGAAATAAATCCCCGCCAAAAGGGCCAGCGGACCGAATGCTCCGAGGCCGCTGACGAGCGTGTGCGAGATCATCGTTGACGCCCCGGTCTTCTCAAGCGCGACTGACATTGGCAGCATGGCGGCGATGAGCACGATGCTCTCCCAGTTGATAGTCTTGTACGCCGCTTCGACGTTGCGGAAGCATCCGGTGAGCACCATCAGCACGGCTGCAATCATCACGGCCGTAACCGGGGCCACGGGGATGAAGTCGAACACCATCATCGCAATCATCAAAAGCATGATGACAGCCGCCAGCGGAGCCTTGTAGTCGAGCGTAACCTTGGCCGCCTGTTCGAGCGGCTGCCCTAACACCACCCAGTTTTCCTCCTCGTTGCTCAGGCGGCTGATGTTCGCCCACGTGCCCTGCACCAAGAGCACGTCGCCCCCGTGCAGGCGGACGTCGGCGAGGTCGTCCATTATGTATTCCCCCTTGCGCCTTATCCCGACGATGTTTATGCTGTATTTCGAGCGGAAGCCCGACTCCTTCAGCAGCCTGCCTACGAGCCGCGACGTGGGCAGGAGCACTATTTCCGCCATGCCAATGTCGTAAAAGTCAAGCCCGGTTTGGCCGTCCTCGCCGTTGGCTGTTTTCTCCGGGGCGGTCAAGGCGTAGTCTTCGGCGAAGCGTTCGGCCGAAGACTTCTCACCCGTCAGGTATATTATGTCGTTCTCTTGCAGCACCGTCCGCGGCCCGGCAATCATTTGGTTGACGTTCTTTATCAACCCTTTCTGCCTCGAAGTCTCGCGTCTCACCTCAAGCACCGTCAGTCCGTAACGCTGCTGGATGTCAAGTTCCACTATGGTTTTGCCCTTTATCTTCGAGCCTCGCCCTACCGTGTAGCGCGTCAGGTTGTCGGCTATGTGGTACTCGCTGACGAGCTGTTCCAGCGATTTCGCTTTCATCCTTTCACCTTTCTCGTTGTCGGCTCGCTTGGCCAGCAGCCATTTGCTCAGCGGCAGCAGCACGATGATGCCCACGGCGATACATATCAGGCCTACGGGCGTGAACGCGAAGAACGACAGCGGCTCATAGCCAGCCTCGGTGAGCACGTCCTGTATCACGAGGTTGGGCGGCGTACCGATAAGTGTCAGCATGCCGCCGAGGCTGCTGGCGAAGGCCAGCGGCATGAGCAGACGCGAGGACGACACGTGCGCCCTGGCGGCGAGGCTTACGACGATGGGCAGCATCAGGGCTACGGTGCCGGTGTTGCTGACGAACGCCCCGATGGCCGACGTCACTGCCATGACCAAGAGGAACAGCCGCAACTCGCTCGCGCCGGCCAGCTGCATTATCCTGCCGCTAATCATCTTGGCCAGCCCCGTCTGGAATATGGCGCCGCCTACAACGAACAGGCCTACCATCATTATCACCACGGAATTGGAGAAGCCCGAAAGGGCCTCGTCGGGCGTAAGCACGCCGGAGACCATCAGCACGATGAGGGCGCAGAGCGCCACGACGTCGGAGCGTATCTTGCCGACGGCGAACAGCAGCGCGCAGACAGCGAGGGTTATGAGTGTGATGTACATATCTTTACGGTTATGCGGTTGTCGGGTTATGCGGTTTTACGGTTGTGTGGGGAGTGCAGCATGGCGTTTCATTCTACCAGCCTTGTACCCGTATGGACTTACAACCTTAAAGCCTTATACTTATTGCAAAGATACGAATTTACCGCCAAACGCCGGCTGCGGCGGCATTCCTTTTTACCATCCTTTAACTACTTGACTTGCAATGGGCGTGCTTCCGCGCGTCTGCCTGAAAGTAAGCGAACTGCCAAGTTTGCTTACATCCTGTAAAACGTATTAACATTTAAAATGCCATCGGCAAAAAATATTCTTGCCTTGGATGGAAATATTGCAAAATTTTGCGTGCAACCGTAACCGCTTGATATGCTGGCATATACGTGCTAAAGTGCAAAACTGTGCATAAGGAAACACCCTCCGATGCAGGCAAAAACGGCTTTTTCGGGCAGTAATAACGGCCTTTAAGCACCTTAATAGCCGTCATTACGGTGCTTAATAGCCGTTATTAAGAGTGCCAATAGCCGTCATCGGGATGCTTAAAGGCCGTTATCAGGTATGCCGAAGGCCGTTATTGACGCCAGAGAAGGCCGCCGCAGCCCTTCAGCTTTTCTATTTCGCAAGTTTTTGTTGACATTCCCCGCCTGACGTATTGACGCCGTAACCGCCTGTTTCGTGACGTTTTGAACCTACAGCGGCGGCGTTTCGCTAATGAAGCGATTGAGCTTAAAGCACCTCGAACGTCACGCCGTCACGCCTTCCTGCCACGTATCCCGTCGGCTTCCCGCCGCAGTGTAAAAGGTTGTCGATGAATAGTGGCTCGTGTTGTATGAACAGGTGGCACGTGAAAGTGTCGCCCACGCACAGCTTGGTGTTCTCCGCCTGTATCACCCTGAAGCGTCCTTTGCCTTCATGGCGGACGGTGCACAGTCTGCCGGGTGGCCACGTCAGGCGGAGCGTGCGCCCTGCGTCAAGGCCTTCAGATGTCAGTTTTTCGCCCGTTATTATGTTGCTTTGCGGCTCGCCGCCGCCATCGTTGCTGTTGAAGGCCGCATAGTCGCGGTAGCCTGTGAAACGCGCCAGCACGTCAAGTGTGTAACTGCGCGGCGCAACCTGCTCGGCCAGGTAGCCGAACAGCCGCTTCAGTGTGGTGGGGCTTATACGCTCGTGCGTGCGTTCAAATATCTTGCCGCTAAGCCAATCGAAGTCGCGCGGGGTCTTCACAGTGCGCCCTGCGGCCTTTTCTATCTCTCTTGCCAGTCTTTCGTCCATGCCGCAAAAGTAATGAAAATAATCCGCCTGCCTGCACTTCCGCCCGAAAAAGGACTGGAATGGACTGCCGCAGGCCGCAACTTGTGGTTATCTTTGCAACAAAAACGGCAAAAGATACACGGCACGGCGGACTGTCCGACAGGTGTCCAATGTAAGTTTGCCTGTATGCTTGAAAAAATATCAGCTCACAATGAACGACTTTGAAAAACTTTCCTTACCTTTGCAAAGCCGCAGCAATGCGGCATGCATATTGTGGAAGCGACGAAGCTTCAGCTTGACAGAGAATCTGGACAATTCACTGCACGCAGGCTGTAAGTATGAAGTTGTTCCCCTTGTTATGTGTATACACCTCCGCCCTGGTGGGCGGGGGCATACATATAATGCAAGGTGTGAGCTGATTTTCATTCTTGGCGTGCGGGCAGTCCAGAGCTGTAGAGTCCAACAGCAAATGCAAAATTAGTCGAAGAAATTGAAAAACCTGCATTTGGGTGTGTCAAAGTTTAATTT
>CALUGU010000065.1 GCA_944320255.1 uncultured Prevotella sp.
GCCTTTGAGAAAGGATAAAGTTTCTTCCTGTCGCTTTGTACCTGTTTCAGGTACTTTTCGTAAGAGCTGAATTGACTGCCTAAGTCAAGGTAATGTAGAAAAGCGTCGCGTTCAAAACCTACATCTACGAAACAGGCGTTAAGCCCCGGCATCAGTTTTTTCACCTTTGCCATGTAGATGTTTCCAACAGAAAAGGACGCCGAGCGTTGCTCGGTTTGATACTCTACCAGGTTTTTGTCTTCCAGCAGGGCAATCGAGATCTCTTTTTGTTGGACGTCAATTACTACTTCGCTGGTCATTTCCAATCGTTTGTACTTAGTTTGTCAAAAAAGCGTAGGGCACGCCGGCAACGTCTTTCTCAAGCCATGCCGGCACGCCCGTTTCTTGCCTTGCAGGCGTAGCGCAAGCGTTTACTTGCTCTTGTGCCTGTTCTTTCTCAGTCTTTTCTTACGCTTGTGTGTAGCCATCTTGTGGCCCTTTTTCTTCTTACCGTTTGGCATAATTTATAAGTTTTAAGTTGTTATGATAATTTGTTAAATCTTTGTTCTCATCCGATTTTCCGCCGGTTTGGCGTGCCGTTGAGTCGCAATGTCTTCGCTTCCACGCAGCCATGGCTTGGCGGATACGCCCGTCGGTTATTCGCCTTTCATCTTGTCTACGAAGCTCTTAGCGGGCTTGAAGCTGGGGAAGTCGTGCTCCTTTATCACGATGGTCTTGTTTTTAGATATGTCGCGAGCCGTCTTCTTCGCCCTGTGCTTAACGACAAAACTGCCGAAACCTCGCAGGTAAACGTTTTCTTTCTTGTCGAGGAGGCTGTTCTTGATAATCGTCATGAACGCTTCCACCGTGGCCGAGACGTCTTTTTTCGCTATGCCGGTAGACGTTACGATTTCCTCGATAATATCCGCTTTCGTCATATTTATTTATGTATTTACTGTTTCGTTGTACAATGCTTCTTATTTTGAGCTTGCAAATATACTGCTTTTTGTCGTGACACGGAAATTTATTTTGCTTTTTTTGCTTATTTGAAGTTTAAAATGGGCTATAAATCACATAGTTACCTCCGTTTGGGTTGCGCTCTTCCTGTTTGCCGTGCGCCGTTTCCGGCTCGTCGTTGCGGGTGCTTTTTTATCCGTTGGCTATCCGCGCGTGATTTCCTTATGTCGCCATTTCGGTTGTTTATGTGACAAAGTGTCATTCTGAAAACTACTGCCGAAAATGCCGAAACAGGCTGTCCGCATTGTTTGACGCGGCGTTTTTCGTGCTGGATGACGGCAATTCGGGGTGCCGTTTACGGCTTTTTAGCGTGTGAAAAGCCGTGTTTTAGCATCTTTTCGGCCGTTAAAATGCTTTCCAAAGACCATCTCTGTTCAGATGAATACATACATTATCGGCGATAAATACGGTAGAAAAAATGTTAAAAAGCCGTTTCTTTTTGCGCACTTACGGTATTTGGCTGCTTAACGTTTTGTGTAACAAGTGTTTACGGCTGCACATCGAAAACTCGCTTATTTCCGACAAAATGTTTTCCGTTTCAGAATAACGCATTCTCAAAGCGTCAAGCAAAATCAGCGTGGCAGGTGGATGCCGCCTTTCCGTTGCAAAATGTCATACGGCGGAGTCGCAATCACCTGCGGCGCAGTTGCCTGTTTGGAAATAAATGCTTACCTTTGCGTGATTAAAATTAAAGTACGTTTATTCAAAAAACAGATTATGCTGACAGAGAAACGCAGCAGCATGCTCCACGGGGTGCTGCTTATCACATTGTTCTCATGCGCCGCTTTTTACATCGGCGACATGGGTTTTGTAAAGAGCCTTTCGCTCAGCCCCATGATTGTGGGCATCGTCTTGGGAATGCTCTACGCCAACAGCCTGCGCAACAATTTGCCTGACACGTGGGTTCCCGGCATACAGTTCTGCTCGAAGCGCGTGCTGCGCCTCGGCATCATCCTTTACGGTTTCCGCCTCACGTTCCAGAACGTGCTCGACGTGGGTCTGCCCGCGATCATCATCGACGCCATCGTGATGACGGTGACAATCCTCGGCGGCATGCTTATAGGCCGACTGTTGAAGGTGGACCGCGGCATCACGCTGCTCACGTCGGTAGGCAGCGCCATCTGCGGCGCGGCGGCGGTGCTCGGCACAGAGTCGGCCATTCGAGTGAAACCGTACAAGACGGCCGTGGCCGTGTCTACGGTCGTGATATTCGGAACGTTGGCGATGTTCGTTTATCCGATACTTTACCAAAGTGGCGTTTTCGACCTGACACCCAAGGAGATGGGCGTGTTTGCCGGTTCTACAATCCACGAGGTTGCGCACGTCGTCGGAGCGGGTAACGCTATGGGCAAGGACGTGTCAGACTCGGCCATCATCGTGAAGATGATACGTGTCATGATGCTTGTGCCCGTGCTGCTGATTATCAGTTACAGCGTGATGCGCGCCGCCCTGAAGAACGGCGACGCCTCTGGGCGCGGCAACATCCAGCTGCCCTGGTTCGCCATATTGTTCCTCGTAGTCATCGGCTTCAACTCGTTCGACCTGCTGCCCGCCGGCCTCGTTGATTTCATCAACACCTTCGACACCTTCCTGCTGACGATGGCGATGACGGCCCTCGGTGCCGAGACCAGCATCGACAAATTCAAGAAGGCCGGCTTCAAGCCGTTCCTGCTGGCGTTCATCCTGTTCTTGTGGCTCGTCGGCGGAGGCTACCTGATGGCAAAATACCTCGTTCCGATGATAGGGTAGGTGTCCGATGTGGCAAATTTGACGTGCACAACCATTTGTATGAACCTTTATAATAAAGTTTAAAAATGTGTGTTTTGCGGCAAAAGGTTTCCATAGTTCGTGAAAAAGCAGTAATTTAGCACGCTGAAACAAAGCGCAAAATGCGTTAGAGCGAAAGGAAATGGCCTAAAACGGCATTTTATATAAAATTAATCATCTAAATTAAATGGACAATAACAACAGTACATTTGACCAAGACAGGATTATTAAAATTAATATCGAGGATGAGATGAAATCCTCATACATCGACTATTCGATGTCTGTAATCGTGGCCCGTGCGCTGCCTGACGTGCGCGACGGCTTCAAGCCCGTGCACCGCCGCATACTTTATGGAATGATGGGCATCGGCAACACGAGCGACAAGCCTTACAAGAAATGTGCGCGCGTGGTAGGCGAGGTGCTCGGTAAGTACCACCCCCACGGCGACAGCTCTGTTTACGGTGCGTTGGTGCGTATGGCGCAAGACTGGAATATGCGCTACACGCTGGTAGACGGGCAGGGTAACTTCGGAAGCGTTGACGGCGACTCCGCCGCGGCCATGCGTTACACGGAGTGCCGCCTTTCAAAGATGGGTGAACACATCATGGACGACCTTGACAAAGACACGGTTGACATGGTGAACAACTTTGACGACTCACTGCAAGAGCCAACCGTCATGCCTACCAAAATACCCAACCTGCTCGTGAACGGCGGCAACGGCATCGCCGTGGGTATGGCGACGAACATACCTACGCACAACCTCGGCGAGGTGATTGACGGATGTTGCGCGTACATTGACAACCCGGACATCGACGTGGACGGACTGATGCAGTATATCAAGGCCCCGGACTTCCCCACGGGCGCATATATATATGGTATAAAAGGCGTGCGCGACGCTTACGCCACCGGGCGCGGCCGCATTGTGATGCGCGCCAAGGCGGAGATTGAAAGCTCGGAGTCGCACGACAAGATTGTCATCACAGAAATACCTTACGGCGTAAACAAGGCACAGCTGATAGAATATATCGCCGACTTGGTGAAGGAAGGCAAGCTCGACGGCATAACCAACGCCAACGACGAGAGCGACCGTCACGGAATGCGCATCGTAATCGACGTCAAGAAAGACGCCAACGCCAATGTCATCTTGAATAAACTGTTTAAGATGACTGCGCTACAAAGCTCGTTCTCAGTGAATTGCATCGCTTTGGTTAACGGACGCCCGCGCCTCTTGGCGTTGAAAGACTGCGTGCATTACTTTGTTGAGCACAGGCACGACGTGACCATAAGGCGCACGAAATACGACTTGGCCAAGGCAAAGGAAAGGGCGCACATACTTGAAGGTCTAATCATCGCTTGCGACAATATAGACGAGGTGGTGCATATCATCCGCGCCTCGAAAACCCCGTCAGACGCCCAGCGCAACTTGGAAAAGCGTTTCGAGCTTGACGAATTGCAGTCGAAGGCCATTGTGGATATGCGCCTCAGCCAGCTTACAGGCCTGCGTATGGAGCAGTTGCACGCCGAGTACGAGGAGATAGAGCGGCGCATTGAATACTTGCAGTCGATACTCGACGACCCCGAATTGTGCAAGAAGGTTATGAAAGACGAACTCCAAGAGGTGAAGGAGAGGTATGGCGACGAACGCCGCACGGAGATAAAATACTCAAGCGAGGAGTTCAATCCGGAAGACTTCTATCCCAACGACCCCGTGGTGATAACCATCAGCCATCTCGGCTACATCAAGCGCACGCCGCTTTCGGAGTTCCGCGAGCAGGCGCGCGGCGGAGTGGGCAGCAAGGGCGCGCACAGCCGCGACAACGACTTTACGGAGTACATCTATCCGGCAACGATGCACAACACGATGATGTTCTTCACCAACAAGGGACGTTGCTATTGGCTGAAGTGCTACGAAATACCAGAGGGAGCCAAGAACTCAAAGGGCCGCGCGATACAAAACTTGCTCAACATCGAGCCTGACGACAGCATAAAGGCCTTCTTGAGGCTTCGCGGCAGTCTTGACGACCAGGAGTTCATCAACAGCCATTACGTAGTGTTCGCAACGAAAAACGGCCTTATCAAGAAAACCAGCCTTGAGGCGTACAGCCGTCCGAGGGCTAATGGCGTGATGGCGATAAACGTGCTTGAAGGCGACGAGGTGATAGGCGTGCGCTTGACCAACGGACACAACGAATTGCTCCTTGCCGACAGGAACGGACGTGCGGTAAGGTTCAACGAGAACACAGTCCGTGCAATGGGGCGCGTCTCTACCGGTGTGCGCGGCATGCGCCTCGACGAAGGCGACGACGAGGTTGTAGGCATGGTTGTAGTGAACAAGCCTGACACGGAGACTATAATGGTAGTCAGCGAAAACGGTTACGGAAAGCGCAGCCAGGTGGAGGACTACCGCATGACAAACCGTGGCGGCAAGGGCGTCAAGACCTTGAACATCACCGAGAAGACGGGACGCCTCGTGGCGATAAAGGTTGTGACGGACGACAACGACCTTATGATAATCAACAAGAGCGGAATACTCATACGCCTGAAGGTGTCCGAATGCCGTGTGATGGGACGCGCCACACAAGGCGTAAGGCTTATCAACCTGACGAAGAAGAACGACGTAATATCGAGCGTCTGCAAAGTGATGAGTTCAGACCTTGAAGCATTGGCCGAAGCCGAGAGCCGCAAGGAATGGAGCGCGACAAGCGAGGCCATAAGGAACGACAGCCAGGCCGTGCCCACGGAACGCCCGGAGGACAACGACGCTCCGGCTGAAGACATCGACGGAGACGCCGCAGATGTTCAGGGAGATGACAACAATTAATTCTAACTAAATAAACCGGTTATGAAAAAGTTAACTATCTTGGCGTTGGCCGTAGTGTGCAGCGCCTCTGCTTTTGCACAGGACGTGTACAAGCAAATTTCAAAAATCAAGGATTACAAAGAGGCTTACAACCTCTTGCAGTCAAACCTTGGCAATATGTCTGCCGCAGAGAAGGCACAGTGCTACAATGCGTTGGTTGACTTGTCACTCGACAAGGTTATGAAGGAGCAAGGCACAATCACGGAAAACCAGATGGCGGAGCAGCTGAAGACGGAGGTTGTGCCGTATGACACAGTAGGTCTTTACGATGCGGCCATGCAGGCCTTGGAAAACGGCGTGGCTTGTGACGAGTTTGACATGCAGCCTAACGAAAAGGGAAAGATTAAGCCGAGGTTCCACAAGAAGAACGCCGAGCGTCTTTATCCCATCCGCTTCCACCTCATCAACGCCGGTATTTACTACCAAGGCAAGAATGAGGAACTGTCATACAAGAACTTGGCCACTTACGTTGAAAGCAACGACTACCCATTGTTCAAGGAAATCGACAAGAGCGGAGACAACAACCTGACACAGATTGCTTACTATGCTTCGCGCAGCGCTTATTTCGCAAAAGACTATGCCAAGGCGGAGAAGTATGCCGACATAGCCCTCAACGACACGGCCATGGCTAAAGACGCCATGCAGATTAAGTTGGCTGTGATGCAAAGCCAGCTGAAGACCCACGCCGACACGCTCAACTATGTGACGAAGCTGAAAGACATCTATGCCAAGGATGAGAGCAACGACGTGATTTTCAGCACCATTTGCTCGATGCTGCTGTCGCTTAACGACAAGGCCGGGCTTGATGCGCTCGTGCAGGCCAAACTGTCAAAAGACCCGAACAACTTCACGGCTCTTACTGTTGTAGGCCAGGTGTATATGAACAATAAGGACTGGGACAAGGCCATAGAGACCCTTACGAAGGCTGTCAACCTGCAGCCCGACAACATCGCAATCACAGCGTCGATTGGAAACTGCTATATGTACAAGGCTCAAGAGGCGGTGGAGCGTGCCACGGCGAACAACAAGAGCCTTACGCCTGACGCGGAAAAAGTCATCGTAGGAGTTTATATGCAGGCCATCGAGTATCTGGAGAAGGCCAAGGACATGGACAAGATGATGGAGTTCAAGAGCTATTGGGCTTACTCTCTTTACACTTGCTGCTACAGGGCTTTGGGTGCTGACGACCCGAAGACTAAGGAAGCGGAGCTTCTTACAAAGTAATTTAAGAATTTCTTTCATGGGGGTGTATCATAATTCTAGAGTTATCAGGAGTTAGGTTCGTTTCACTCGCCGGAGTTAACGGACAATACCATATCTTACAACAACTTGGCATTTGTCCGTTGTACAGCCGCAAAATATTGCGTCTCTACTCTTAACTCCGACGCGAAGCGTCTAACTCCTGTTAACTCCTTTTTGATACACCCCATCTTAAAAAATAAAGGTTGTTTTCTTTTAACTTATTATTTGTCATTTGTCATGCGTCAGTTCTTTATTTTATTTGCCGTATTGTTTTTTTCTTTCAGTGCCGGAGCGCAAAAGAAGGAAATCAGCGAAGCGCGTTCTTCGATAAAAAGCCGCAGCAACCTTGAGCAGGCGGAAGCGTCAATGCGTGAATTGCTCAAGGATTCGGCTAACCGTGGCAACATAAAGATATACCAGACTTTGGCTGACGCCGTGCGGGCACAATATGAGGTTATAAATGAGAAATTGTATTTGAAGGAACAGTTTGACACGGCCTCTCTTTTTACAACGGCCCGCAAGATGTTCTTGACATACGAATGCCTTGACAGTGCCGATATGCGGCCCGACAAGAAAGGGCGCGTGAAACCGGAGTTTAGAAAGAAGAACTCCGAGTTCCTGGCGAAATACAGGCGGAACCTGTATAACGGAGGAATGTTTTTCATAAAGAAACATGAATTTGACAAGGCTTACAGCATGATGGATGTTTATCTTGACTGCAAGCGTCAACCGTTGTTCACAGGATATGAGTTCAATGATTCAATATCTTCGCTTGCGGCATTCTGGACGGTTTATAGCGGTCACAAGTTAAGCCGGCCTGACAGTACGTTGAAATATTCAGGGTTGGCGTTGTCTGGCAAGAAGTACAGAAGGCGCACCTTGGCTTATATGGCTGGCGCATATTTGCGGAAGGGTGACACTTTAACCTATGTCAACACGCTGCGCCAAGGTTTCAATGAGAACAAGACTTCGAGGTTCTTCTTTACAAGGTTGATGGACTATTACAATAATTCAGGTAAACTTGACTCGGCTATGGTTATTGTAAACTCGGCACTTGAGGCTGATGAGGATAACATCCTTTTCCTTTTTGCAAAGAGCAATACTTTGCTGAACCTTGGCGACTATAAAGGTTGTATTTCAATAAGCGACGAGCTTATTGCACGGAACGACACCTTGGCTGATGTCTATTTGAATGCAGGCGTGTCATATATAAATATGGCTTTGGCACTGGAAAAAGACTTGAAAAACCGGAGGAAAAACTCAACTGTAATATTGGAATACTACAAGAAAGCCATGCCGTATATGGAGAAGTACAGGGCTTTGGCCCCAGACGACAAGGCGCGGTGGGCACCGTCGCTGTATAATATATACTTGAAACTTAACATGGGAAAGAAGTTTGAGGAAATAAGCGGCGTCCTGAAGAAAATGAGAAAGTGACACCTGCCGTCATTTATAAATAATGTTATTTTTTTTGACGGTACTTTTTTTTGAGTTATCTTTGCAAGGATAAAGAGGCGTTTGCATATTTAAACCGAATGTCGGCGCACACTTAATTTAAACAATAAGCATTAGTGTATGAATCTTAAAGTTCGGTTGTCGGTGATGAACTTCCTGGAGTTCGCAGTGTGGGGAGCATACCTCACCTGTATGGGCAATTATTTGGGCAGGGCAGGAATGGGCGCGGAGATTGCCTGGTTTTATGCCATACAAGGGATTGTCTCCATTTTCATGCCGACGATAATGGGAATTGTTGCAGACAAATATGTGCAACCGCAACACTTGTTGGGCATTTGCCATCTGTTGGCGGGGCTGGGGATGGCCTCCTTGTGTGTCGTCGGTGTTGGGAGCGAAGTGCCGGATAAAGCCTTGTTTATCTTTTTATACACGTTCAGCGTGGCTTTTTATATGCCGACCCTTGCGTTGTCTAACACGACGGCATTCACCATATTGAAGAAGCACGGCCTTGACACTGTTAAGGATTTCCCGCCGATACGAGTGTTCGGGACAATCGGTTTCATTGTGATGATGTGGTTCGTCAACTGTGCGGTCATTGATGACGGAGGTTTTTACCTTACGTTGGGAGAAAACGCGCATAAGTTCCAGTACACTTATATGCAGTTCCTTGTGTCAGGATTGCTTAGCTTTGTCTTGTTCTTTTATTGTTTCACATTGCCTCATTGCGAGATAGGCAAGAAGCAGGCCCGTTCGTTGTATGAGACTTTAGGGTTGGACGCCTTCAAACTGTTCAAGGAACGCAGGATGGCTTTGTTCTTTGTCTTTTCAATGCTGTTGGGGATGTTGCTTCAAATCACAAACGGCTACGCCACTCCGTTCATCACGAGTTTCAAGGGCGTTCCTGAAATGGCGGACACTTTCGGGGCCAATAATGCGACAATGCTCGTGTCGTTGTCCCAAGTGGCCGAGGCATTGGGCATATTGCTCATACCGTTTTTTATGAAGCGTTACGGAATAAAGATTGTAATGCTGATAGCCATGTTCGCCTGGGTGCTGCGGTTTTTCTTCTTCGGTGTTGGCTCGCCGTCGTTCCCCGGCGTTACGCTGTTGGTTTTGTCATGCTTGGTTTATGGTGTGGCGTTTGACTTTTTCAACGTGTCGGGCGGACTGTATGTCGATAGTGAATGCGCCCCAAGCGTACGTGCGTCCGCCCAAGGATTGTTCATGCTGATGACAAACGGATTGGGCGCAACGATAGGTACGCTCTCGGCCGGAGCTGTCATAAACCATTATTGTTATTGGGAAAACGGTTTCTTGCTTGGCGACTGGCAGACGTGCTGGTTCATCTTTGCAGGTTATGCGTTGCTGATAGCCGTGGCTTTTGGCATAGTGTTCAAGTCTCCTAAAACAAATCGGGTATGAGTCTAAAGTTTGATAGTATGAATAAAGAACGGTTGATCTTCAAGGGCGTGTCGGAGATTGTCGGAACTGAAGACCTTGGTTTGTTGATTTTGACAGACGAGGCGAAGGTGCGGCAAATCACGATAGTCTGCGATAAGGCCATGGCCGTTCAACTGGAGCTTCGCGTCAAGAAGGTCCCGATAACGAAGATAATGCTCCCTGAAGTTCTTTGCGGGCTGTTGAGAAGCAATACGGATATGGATCTTGAGCTGATAATCGACGATATTGTTGACGGGCAGTACCGGACGATACTTTACAACAAGGCCACCTTGGAACCGATGGTAGTCAGGGCTTCAGACGCCGTGCTGCTTTCATTGGTGGGCAACATCCCGCTGTATATCGAGACCGGGCTTATGAGGCGGCAGTCCGTGATGTACAGGGAGAACTCAAAAGGCGTGTCCCTGCCGGTCAACACGATAAGCGACAAGATGCTGCAAGCGGCGCTTGACAAGGCCATTGCCGACGAGAACTATGAGCTTGCGTCGCATCTCCGTGACGAGAAGAAGCGCCGAAACAAACAAAGTGAGAAAACCGACAATTAGAGTTTACTATGAAAGAAGTAAGATTTTTCTATGTACCTTCAGCTCCAAATATGACAGAACTGCCTATGGAGGAGGCTATGCACGCTTTGCGGGTGTTACGCTTGAAGAGCGGCGACGAGATGTTTTTGATGGACGGTGAAGGCAATTTTTACCGCGCTGAAGTCACAATAGCGGCGACAAAGCGTTGCATGTATGAAATCAAGGAAACACTGCCCCAGGCTAAAACGTGGAAAGGCAACATACATGTCGCAATCGCCCCGACAAAGGTGATGGATCGCATTGAATGGTTTTGTGAGAAAGCCACCGAGATAGGGGTTGACGAGATAACGTTCTTGAACTGCAAATTCTCCGAGCGCAAGGTCATGCGCACTGTCAGGTTGGACAAGATCGTGGTTGCCGCCGTGAAGCAAAGCCATAAGCCTTGGAAGCCAAGCCTGAACGCCATGGTGTCCTTCAAGGATTTCGTCACGACGCCGCGCGGCGGTCGTAAATACATAGCGCACTGCTATGAGGAAATAGAGCGTAAGGACTTCTTCACAGAAGTTTACCGGTTGGCTGACATTGACGGGGGTGAAGACGTCACGGTGCTCATCGGCCCGGAAGGCGACTTCTCCATCGACGAGGTGAGGTTGGCTGTTGAAAACGGTTACGAGTCGGTTACTTTGGGAGCCAGCCGCTTGCGTACGGAGACGGCGGCTTTGTATGCGACGATGGCGGCGCAGCTTGCCTTGCGCAAATAAGGCCGTGCGGCACCTTAACCTGACTTTTAAGGCCCGTACCGCTTACAGGCTGATGTTTATTGTTAAAATCTGTAATGATGGGAGATATAGCTTTGAAAAGAGTCGTATCGTATTTCTTATTTCTTTCATTCATCCTTTTCTTATCCTCGTGTTCGGGTAAAGATTATGTTGACGCAATACCCGAAAACAGCGTCGCCGTGGCGTCTGTTGGCGTGCGGCAGCTGTTTGGCGGCAACCCCGACGAAGCGTTAAGCGGCGTTCTTGACGCTGGCGGCGTGGCCAGTTGCGGCGTGGATTGGTCGGCAAGGTTGTATGTGTTTGAGACAGTCGAAGGCAACATCGGCATGGCCGCAAAGGTCTCCGACGACGACAAGTTGGCCGGATGGCTGGCCGGATTGGCCGAAAAAGGCCGTTGCTCGAAGGTGACGGAGCAAGACGGGTGCAGGTTCGTCGTCGTTAAAGGCTCGTGGGTGGTCGGTTTCTCGTCAGGCGCAGTCGTGGCCTTGGGGCCGCTCCTTCCCGCCGTCCAGGCGGAGGCGAGGCGCAAGATTGCCGGTTATTTGGGGCAAGACAGCGACAACAGCATCAAGAGTTCGCCGTTGTTTGACAGGCTCGACAGCTTGAGCGGCCCCCTCACGCTCGTTGCCCAGGCCGCCGCCCTGCCTGAAAAGTTTGCCGCGCCCCTTATGCTTGGCACGCCGAAAGACGCCGACGCGTCGCAGGTGATGGTTGCGGCTGAAATCAGTCGTGACGCCAAGGGCTGCGTCGTTATTCGTGGTGAAACCTTTTCGTTGAACAAGGAGATAGACAACGCCCTGAGGCAGTCACGGCAGGCATACCGACCGATAACGCAAAAATATCTCGAAAAGATGTCGGCAGACGCCGCCTTCGGAGTGTTTATGAATGTTGACGGGGCGCAATTCATCGGCCAGTTGCATTCCAACAAGACCTTCCAGGCCATATTGGCAGGTGCCAACATGGCCATAGACATGGACAACATAATAAAAAGCATCGACGGCGACGTGGCCGTGGTGTCCCGCGGCTTGTCGCCCGCAACGGCGGGCCTGACGATGCTCGCCACGCTGAAGGGCAAGGACTTCCTCGGCGACGTGGGCTACTGGAAGCAGTCGTGCCCGCCTGGCGGCAAGATTACCGACAAGGGCGAGGACGCCTATTGCTACACCGACGGCGACACGACTTATTACTTCGGTGTGACGCCTGACATGCAGTTCTATTTAGGAAATACGGAGAATGCGGCAGAGTCGCTTTCAAGCGGAGCGGACAAGCGTCTTCCCGCCGATGTAGTTTCATCGGCTAAAGGTGCCCGGTTGGCATTGGTTCTCAACGTTGACGCGCTGCTTGGCGGCGGCGACGCCGGCGGGCGTTTCGCCAAGTCTTTGTTCGGTGGGACGAAGACCGTTTTATACATTATGAAATAAATAGATGGAAAAGATAGAGTTTCACAATGTCGTGCCCGACATCTTTTCAGCCCGCGGCGACTTGCATTCCGACGTTTGGGGCAAGGACGTGCTCTTCCGCAAGGGGCACTTGTATCTCGTCGAGGCCGACAGCGGCAAGGGCAAGAGCACGTTTTGCAGTTACATTCTCGGCTACCGGCACGACTATTCAGGCACGGTGGCCTTCGACGGCGGCGACACGCGGGCGTTGAAGGTGGCCGACTGGGTGAGTCTGCGCCGCTCCAGCCTCAGCTACCTGTTCCAGGAGCTGCGCCTCTTCACCGAGCTTACGGCTTATGAGAACGTTGAAATCAAGAACAAGCTGACAGGCTTCAAGACCAAGGCGCAAATCGAGGAATGGTTCGGACTGCTGGGTATAGGTGATAAACTTAACACTAAGCTCGGCCACCTGTCCTTTGGCCAGCAGCAGCGCGTGGCCATGATGCGCGCCCTCGTGCAGCCGTTCGACTTCCTGCTTGCCGACGAACCCGTCAGCCATCTTGACGATGCCAACTCGCGCGTCATGGGCGAACTGATGATGGGCGAGGCCGAGGCGCAGGGAGCTGGTGTCATAGTCACAAGCATAGGCAAGCATATTGATTTGAATTACGAAAAAGTTTTCAGGTTATGACATTGGTTTGGAAGTTGTTGCGCCGGCACGTCAGCGTACCGCAGTTTGCCGGTTTCGCCATTGCCAATCTCTTTGGCATGATAATCGTCCTTCTTGGTTATCAGTTTTACCGTGACGTCCTGCCCGTATTCACGTCGCCGGACAGTTTTATGAAGTCAAATTACGTCATCTTGAGCAAGAAGATAGGCGCGGGGAGCACGCTTTCCGGGCGTGCCAACACGTTCACCGGCGCCGAGATTGACGACTTGGCCGGCCAGAAGTTCGTCGGCAAGGTAGGGCGTTTCACGTCAACCGAATACCGTGTTGACGCTAAGATGGGCATCAACGGCCAGCCACTCATCGACTCCGAGCTGTTCTTTGAGAGCGTGCCCGACGGTTTTGTTGACACTTCGTCAGACGCTTGGCGTTACCAGCCTGGCAGCCGCAAGGTGCCTATCATCCTGCCCAGGACATATATTAATATGTATAACTTCGGCTTCGCCCAGTCGCGTTCACTGCCCAAGATCAGCGAGGGACTGGTAGGCATGATAGATTTCCACATCTTCATCCACGGCAACGGGCGCAGCGACGACTTCAAGGGGCGCGTCATCGGTTTCTCAAACAGGCTCAACACGATACTCGTGCCACAGTCGTTCATGGATTGGAGCAACTCCGTTTACGCCCCTGGCCGTTCGTCGCAGCCTACGAGGCTCATCGTAGAGATGACCAACCCCGGCGACGAGAACATCGCCAAATATCTTGACAGCAAGGGCATTGAGGTGGACGACGACAAGCTGCAGGCCGAGAAGACCACGTATTTCCTTCGCACGATGGTTTCCGTCGTCATGGTGGTTGGCGGCGTGATAAGCCTCTTGAGCTTTTACATCCTGATGTTGAGCATATACCTCCTTGTGCAGAAGAACACTACGAAGTTAGAGAACCTCATGCTCATAGGTTACAGTCCGATGCGCGTAGCCGCGCCATACGTTGTGCTTACCGTCGGCCTCAACGTCCTTGTGCTGGCAGTTGCGCTCGTTGCCGTGTCCTTGGCGCGCGGCGTATATATGGATGTCATCGTCACCCTGTTCCCGCAGATGTCGGCCGGCTCATTGCTTCCGTCCGTCGTCCTCGGCCTTCTGCTCTTCGCGCTCGTGTCCCTGGCCAACCTCTTCGCCATCCATCGCAAGATGATGCGCATCTGGTACCGCAAAGACGACTGACGCGCGCCGCACACCCGCCTGATAGCGGCCCGCCCCGCAAGGGAGGCTTTTAAAAATCATGGCGTGGGTGAGCCGAAACGGGCGAACATCCCTGTGTAGCGTATCATAATTCTGAAGTTATCATGAGTTAAAAGGAGTTAGGCTCGTTTCACTCGCCGAAGTTAACGGACAAAACCATATATTACAACAACTTGGCTTTTGTCCGTTAACTCCTGCTAACTCCGACGCGAAGTGTCTAACTCCTATTAACTCCTTTTTAATACACAACTTTTGCGCTGTCAATCAATGCGTTTTTTATGACGTGTTTTCAAACTGCTATGCAAGGCACAGCTTGTTGTCTTATAAAACACCGTTAATCAGCATGTAAAAGGGCATTAATTGCAGCCTGAAAGGTGCCCTTTTATTTTATAATCAGATGCATATTGTTTGTAAGTGATTGTTCTTATACAATCTCAATATGGCAATTTGTGTAAGTAAACACCTGTGAAAAGATTACATATTTTCTCCCTTTATATTTAATAATGAGAGCAAACAGACTATACATTATTTTTGAATAGGCATAGTAAGAACTGCTTTTCACACTGGATTTATCATTCATTAAATCCCATTGTTAACGCAAACATGAAAATATTTTTGATTTTTCTCCGATTTTTTAGTTATGATTAAACGCTTTTTCACTATATTTGCAACTGACTTCCGCAAGGTTGTCAGACATACGAAAAGGTGTTATTGAAATTATCTTCTATCATCAAATTCTCGCAAAATTTGGATTCCACGAAGGTAATTGGCAGTAGCACCCACATTTGGTTGCTTATATTCTCCACCAAGAATGGTGGTACAATATATGCCAATCGGTGTGGGGCTATTGCTTTATCTGTGGAAGGGCAAATGCGAGAAGCCTGATGATAAGATAAAGCAGTATTAGTCCTCACACCGTTTTCATGTTCAACCCTTAATATTCTGTTCCAAGAGGGGATGAGGAACAACCTATTTATCTCTATGAGAGAAAATAACATTCCTTTAAAACAACCTGGAGAATTTATCTCACAAAAAGAAATCTTGTCTTTCTTCGACATTTATATTTATGTAAAGTTGAACGAAAAGTTGATAGATAGTTATGTTCTTGTACCAAAAGATAAGTGTGATGTCTTAAAAGGTACATATTACATTATGAATACATTTGAATACATATTAGTTGGAATAGGAATAATCTCCATTATTTGGTGGATTTATAAGTTCTTCAAGTCCCTTTTGAATTTCTTTGGGAATGCGTTGGAAGCAGGTTTTAGAAATCAACTTCCAAATGATTATTTGAGAAGCCTTTCGTTTGTCACCCGTTTTTTTGAAGGACATGGATTTGAAAGGGATGAATTAATCCATCCAGGTTCAGACAAGCCTGGAATAAGGATGCAAAAAGGAGATGATGACATTGTGGACATCTATCTGATAGCACCATTGGACGGTAAATATGAAATTGAAGTCATATTTAAGAAGCTGTCTTTGAAAGTTGGAATATCTGAAATGTCAGAAGAGAGCAAGGCTGTCTTAATTAAGACTTTAACCCAAATCATTAAATAATTATAGTCAAAAAGAAATGGTTTGCGAATTACACAAACGGAACTTGAGAGTTAGAAGTGACTCCAACTCTTC
>CALUGU010000066.1 GCA_944320255.1 uncultured Prevotella sp.
TCATCATTTACATCGGCTGCGTGCTGCTGTTCGGCATACCGTGCATGGTCAGCGAGTTCATAATAGGCCGCCACGCGGCGTCCAACACGGCGCGGGCTTACCACAGCCTGTCGGGCGGCACGCCCTGGGCGGCAATCGGTTACTTCGGCGTTTTCACCGGGGTGCTCATCACGAGCTACTACGCCGTGGTGGCGGGCTGGTGCTTACAGTACATCATGGCGTCCGCCTTAGGCCGCCTGCAAGGCTCGCCGGAGTTCTTCGCCGACTATTTCGCCACGTTCGAGCGCGACCCCTTCAAGCCCGTTTTCTGGACTGTCGCCATCATCCTCGTCACCCATTACGTCATCGTGCACGGCGTGCGGGGCGGCATAGAGAAGGCTTCAAAGCTGATGATGCCCGCGCTGTTCGTGCTGCTGCTCATCGTCGTTGTGTCCGCCTGCATGCTGCCGGGGGCCATGAAGGGCGTGACATTCCTCTTGAAGCCCGACTTAACGAAGATCGGCGGCGACGTGTTCCTCGGTGCCTTGGGGCAGTCGTTCTATTCATTGAGCATCGGCATGGGCTGCCTCTGCACATACGCGTCTTACTTCAGCCGACAAACCAACCTTATGAAGTCGGCCGTACAGATAGGCGTAATCGACACGTCGGTGGCCATCCTGGCCGGACTTATGATATTCCCGGCGGCCTTTTCCGTCGGCATAAGCCCCGACTCTGGGCCTTCGCTCGTGTTCATCACCCTGCCAAACGTCTTCCAGCAGGCATTCTCCGGCGCACCGGTCATCGGCTACGTGGTGTCAATCGCCTTCTACGCCCTGCTCGCCCTGGCCGCCCTCACGTCGTTAATCTCGCTCCATGAGGTCAGCACCGCGTTCGTCCATGAGGAGATGCACACCACCCGCAAGCGCGCGGCGTGGATAGTGACGGTGGTATGTTCGGCCATAGGAGCCGTCTGTTCGCTGTCCCTCGGCAAGTGGGATTTCCTGAAAATAGGCGACCGTTCGCTGTTCGACTTCTTCGACTTCATCACCGGCCAGGTGATGCTTCCGCTTGGCGGTTTCCTCACTTGCCTGTTCGTCGGGTGGTATTTGCCGCACAAGATGGTGCGCGACGAGTTCACCAACTGGGGCACGCTGCGCGGCAAACTGTTCCACACCTACCTGTTTTTCATCAAATTCGTCTGCCCGGTCTGCATCCTGCTGATATTCCTCCATCAGTTCGGACTGTTGTAATAAACAGGGAGTCAGCGGGAGTTAACAGGAGTTAGGCGCTCTCCGGTCGCCGGAGTTAACGGACAAATGCACTGCAAACGTACAACCGTAAAGCCCAAAAACCGTATAACCATAAAACAACCGTATAACCGTAAAACCTCAAAACCGTAAAAGAATGAAACCCCTTTTCTACCTGCAACGCAGCGACCGCCGCGCCGTCTTGGCCGCGCTCGCCGTCCTGGCTGTGGCCGCAGGCATAGCCGTCTGCGCAGGACAGGGCGGCACTACGGCGGCAAACGGCGGCGGCGACACCACGGCTTTGGCTGCAAACAGCCACGCCGGGGGCGGAAAAGAGGTGCGAACGACGACGTATTACGACGCGGGCGGACGGCGGGCGGAGCTGTTCCCGTTCGACCCGAACACGGCGGACAGCACGCAGCTGCTGCGCCTCGGCCTCGCCCCGTGGCAGGTGAGGAGCGTCTACCGATACCGAGCCAAGGGCGGGGTGTACCGCCAACCGCGCGACTTCGCCCGCCTCTACGGACTCACGGCGGGGCAGTACAGGCGGCTTGAGCCGTACATCCGAATATCGGCAGACTACCGTCCGGCGAGCGAAGCCTACCCTTCGGGCGGGCGGACGGCCTACGTGCGCGACACCGTAAGGTATCCCCTGAAGCTGAAACCGGGGCAGCACGTAAGCCTCAACACCGCCGACACCGCCCTGCTGAAGCGCGTGCCGGGCATCGGCAGCGGCTTTGCGCGCGCCATAGTGCGTTACCGCGAACGCCTCGGCGGCTACTACTCTACGGCGCAACTGTGCGAAATCGACAACTTCCCGCCCTCCGCCCTGCCCTACTTCACCGCCGACCAAAGCCGCTGCCGCAGGCTCGACGTCAACAGCCTGACGCTCAGCCAGCTGCGCCGCCACCCCTACATCAGCTTCTACCAGGCAAAGACCATCATCGAACACCGCCGCCTGCACGGCCCGCTCCGCAGCCTGGACGACCTCCGCCTCTACCGTGACTTCACGCCCGAAACGCTCGAACGCCTAAGCCATTACCTCAAGTTTTAGCCCTTAAACTCATTCATTCGTAACCGCCTGACAGCCAAGCGGTTGCCCATTTGCCGTATTTTGGCTTGCAAAAGACGGCAAAACGCAAGCTAAAAAGCCACCTTTCAGCGTGTGAAAGGTGGCTTCTTGCAAATCATCCGTCGTGCCTCCGGCTCACAGCCGGCGTCATCCTATTTCGCTTTCGACGTAGCGGCGGAACATTTCGAGGCCCTTTTCGAGCGTGGCGCGGGGGCAGGCGATGTTCATGCGGACGAACGGACGGTCGTGCTCGCCATACATCTCGCCGTCGTTGAGCCAAAGTTTCTCCCTGCTCTTCAGCTCCTCCACGATTACCGGCGACGGCTTGCCGAGGGCCGCGCAGTCGAGCCACACGAGGTAAGTGCCCTCCAATTTGGTGACGGGCACCTGCGGTATGTTGCGCGCAAAATAGTCCTTCAGGTAGTTGTAGTTGGCGTAGAGATATTCAATCAGCGCGCCGAGCCACTCCTCGCCGTGGTTGTAGGCGGCTTGCAGGGCCGTCACGCCGAAGGGGTTTACGTCGCACACTTCGTTTATGTTGATGGCCTTGTCGATGCGGCGGCGCGCCTCCTCGTCGGCCACGGTTATGTTGGCAATCTGCGTGCCGGCTATGTTGAACGTCTTGGTAGGCGCGGTGCACGTGGCCGAATGCGCCAGGAACTCCTCCGAGAGCGAGGCGAACGGCGTGTACTTGTAGCCCGGCATGGTGATGTCGCAGTGTATCTCGTCAGAGATTACGAACACTCCGTGCCTCATGCAGATGTCGCCCATGCGGCGCAGTTCGCCCTCGGTCCACACTCGTCCAGCTGGGTTGTGCGGGTTGCAGAGCAGGAACACCTTCACTTGCGGGTCGGCCGCGCGCCGCTCGAAGTCGTCGAAGTCAATCGTGTAAGTGCCCCCGGCGTAGACCAAGTGGTTGTCTTCCATAAGGCATCCGTTGTTCCTTATCGACGAGAAAAAGCAGTTGTACACAGGCGACTGCACCATCACCTTGTCGCCCGGCGCGGTCATCGCCTTTATCACCGCCGACACGGCGGGCACCACCCCGCTTGTGTATATCATCCATTCGCGCCGCATCGTCCACCCGTAACGCCGGCTGAACCAGCTGATTGCGGCGTCGTAGTAAGAGGCGGGCACGTGCTCGTAGCCGAACACCCCGTGCTCCACGCGGCGGCGCAGGGCGTCGATGACGCACGGCGCGGTGCGGAAGTCCATGTCGGCCACCCACATCGGGAGCAGCCCCTCGGCGGCGCCGCCGTCCCATTTCTCACTGTCCGTGCCCCTGCGGCATACGATTTCGTCAAAGTTGAAAGCTGTTGTTTCCATTGTTTAATAATGTCTTGTCCGGCGCAAAGTTACTAAAGAAACACCGTAAAACGTGTAAACAAATTACCGTATGTCGCCGTTTTTTATCAAAAAGTCAACAAAAACGACCGAGATTGTCACGTCTATGGATGTTTTTTTGTACTTTCGCAGACGGCAAGCGGCGCACGGCGCGCCGCCGTTTACATTTAAAGGTGTAAGACATTTAAAGCATAACGAAATGAAGCAGAATAGCGTTAAGCCCGCCGAAGGTCGGCTGGGCGTGTTGTGTGTGGGGTTAGGAGCTGTCAGCTCAACGTTCATCACAGGCGTGCTGATGGTGCGCAAAGGCATGGGCAAGCCTGTAGGCTCGATTACGCAGATGGCTAAAATCCGCGTAGGACGCGGCGCGGAGAAGCAATACAAGCACGTAGGCGAGATAGTCCCGATGCCTGCGCTCGACGACATCGAGTTCGGAGCGTGGGACATCCTGCCCGACAACGCCTTCGAGAGCGCAATGCACGCCGAGGTGTTGAGGGACAGGGACATCTACCCCGTAAAGCAAGAGCTTGAGAAGATAGTGCCGATGAAAGGCGTTTACGACCCGGATTACGTCAAGGCTCTCGACGGCACGTGGACTAAAGACACGTCACTGACGCGCTGGGAGCTGACGGAGCAGGTAAGGCAGGACATCCGCACGTTCAAGGAGGAGCACCGATGTGCGCGCGTGGTTGTTGTCTGGGCCGCCTCCACCGAGATTTACGTGCCGCGCGAAGACAGCGTGCACGGTTCGCTCGAAGCCTTCGAGGCTGCGATGAAAGCCGACGACCGCCGGCACATCTCGCCGTCGATGTGCTACGCCTACGCCGCGCTCGCCGAGGGCGCTCCGTTCGTGATGGGCGCCCCCAACACCTGTCTCGACATCCCGGCGATGTGGCAATACGCTGAGAAGACGGGCACGCCGATAGCCGGAAAGGACTTCAAGACCGGCCAGACGATGATGAAGACCGTGCTCTCCGCCGCCTTCCGCACCCGCATGCTGGGCGTCAGCGGATGGTTCTCAACCAACATCCTCGGCAACCGCGACGGCCTCGTGCTCGACGTGCCGGAAAACTTCAAGACCAAGGAGGTGAGCAAGCTCGGCGTCATCGACACCATACTGAGCGGCGAGGAGTATCCCGACCTCTACGGGGACATCTTCCACAAGGTGCGCATCAACTACTACCCGCCGCGCGGCGACGACAAGGAGGGATGGGACAACATCGACATCTTCGGCTGGATGGGCTACCCCATGCAGATAAAAGTAGATTTCCTGTGCAAGGACTCGATACTCGCCGCGCCGCTGGTGCTCGACCTCGTGCTGCTGGCTGACCTCGCCGCGCGCGCCGGACGCAGCGGCATACAGACGTGGCTGTCGTTCTACCTGAAGAGCCCGATGCACGACGACGAGCACAAACCCGTGCACGACCTGTTCGAGCAGTACGTGATGTTGAAGAACGCGATACGCGAAATGGGCGGCTACGAGGCCGACGAGGAGATTGACTGACGTGAAAAAGAGCCATAAGAGATTGCTGCAACTGCTGCCCGCTACCGTGGCGGCGGTTGCAGTTTTTGTTTACGCGCTGTCGTTCGTGCCGCTTTCGGCGGGACGGATGGTGCGCACCGTGGCACTGGTTGAGCGCGTAGAGTACTACAGGATATGCGCCGACGGGCGGGCGGTGGCGTGGTTTTCAGGCATCGGCGACAGCCTCCGCGCCGACGGTCTCGCGCTTCCGGGCGACTCGGCCGCCGTCACCCGCACCTACATGAACGGCGTCTGGGTGGACAAGTATCCGTTCTTCCCCTCGTGTCCGGGGCTGTTGCTCGTGGCGCGGGGCGACTCGCTGCGGCGCGCGTGGTGGACGGCTGCCGCCGCCGAACCGCTCGGCGTGGTGGAGAAAGCCGTAGAACAGCTTGCCGCCGACTCCCTGCCGAGAGCCGGGAGGATAGAAGAACTCGACTATTATATGCGCATACACAACGTCAACGACGACGGTTACAACGTCATGGCGGCGCGGACAGCCGCCGAACTGACGGCAAAGACCGCCGCCGACAGCTTGCTGAAGCTGCTGCGCACGGCGTCAACCGCACGACGGCTGGCCGTGGAGCGCGTCACGGCTTACACTTTGTTATACAACGACACGGCGGGACGCATAGTCCGCAAGGCGTGCTCCGAGGTTTACGCGGACGGCAAGGACGGGTTCGCCCTGCTGCAGACCGCCGACCGGGAGAAGCCCGACGGGGCTGTGGCGGTGTACCTGCACCAGTGGCTCACGCCGGAAAGCGGCGCGGGCGACAGCGTTACCGTGGCGGCGATGGCCGGCTGCACGGCTTACGGATACACGCCGGAGGAGGCGCGACGGACGCTCACAGGCGGTATGGCCGACGGTCGCGGAGGCCACGACGTGCCGCCGCTGCTCGCACCTGACGGCGCCGCCGTGTTCAGCCGCCACGGCTGGCTGGAGGGTGTCTGCGTGGACGGACGCATAGTAAGGCCGCGCCGTTTCGGATACGGACTAAAACACCTGACGCCATGAAAACCGCAAAGATTACCACCGTTTTGCTCATCGCGCTGCTCCTTGCGGCGTGCTCCAGCGGAGGCTATGACGCCTCGGCCACGCTCCGCATGGGGCGCGGCACTTACCGTGGCGGCGTGGCCGACGGCAAGCCCGACGGCTACGGCGTGCTCGCCGTGGGCGACAGCGTTGTCTACAGCGGGCAATGGAAGGGCGGACTCCGCTGCGGCTACGGCACGTCCACAGACTCCTTAGGGCGCACGGTGACAGCCCTCTGGCGCGCCGACACCATCGTGCGCGGCGTGGTGGCCGACTCTTTGGGCGAATATATCGGCGAACTCGACTCCGCCCAGGCGGCCTCCGGCCACGGCGCATGGAGCGGGACGGGCGGTGCATGGTACGAGGGTGCATGGCGCGGCGGACTGCCCGACGGTTTCGGATGCGGCGTGGCGGCGGGCGGCAAGGTGCAGGTGGGCGAATGGAAGGCCGGCCGCTACCGCGGCGAGCGCATGACTTACACCGACGAACGCATCTACGGCATCGACATCTCACGCTACCAACACGGGCGCGGGCGCAAGAAATACGCCATAAACTGGAACAAGCTGCGCATCACGCACCTTGGAGACATCAGCCGCAAGAAGGTGAGCGGGCGGGTTGACTACCCCGTGTCGTTCATCTACATTAAGTCAACCGAGGGCGCCTCGGTGCGCAACCCGTACTACCTGGCCGACTACCGCGCGGCGAGGCGGCGCGGGATACCCGTGGGCGCATACCACTTCTTCTCGCCAACGTCAACCGCCGCGCGCCAGACAAGATACTTCCTGAAACACACGAGGTTCGCCAAAGGCGACCTGCCGCCCGTGCTCGACGTTGAGCCAACGCCCTCGCAGGTGAGGAAGATGGGCGGAGCCAAGGCCATGCTGGCCCGCGTCAGGGCTTGGATGAAGGCCGTGAGGCGCGCCACGGGCGTGCGCCCGATACTCTACGTGAGCCAGCAATTCGTCAACAAATACCTGCCCGAAGCTCCCGACCTGGCGCGCGACTACATGGTGTGGATAGCCCGCTACGGCGAATACCGCCCCGACGTGCGCCTCGCCATCTGGCAACTCTGCCCCGACGGGCGCGTCAGCGGCATCGTGGGCGAGGTAGACATCAACGTCTTCAACGGCTACCACGACGACTTCAGGAAGTTCCTGCGCGAGGCTACCGTCAAATGACGCGCCCCGGCCAGGCGCGCCCTTGTAACCCATTGATAATCAGCACGTATGCAATAAGCCGTCTTTCGCATTGCGAAAGACGGCTTATTGCGTTGTGATTTACCGTAACTTACCTTACAAAAGACCGCAAATCGCACGCCAATTCACGGCAAACCGCACGGCGTCTTACGGCAGGACGTTTTACATTACGACGCACCAAATAAAAACATCCGCATCTTCCCATCACGTCATCCGTATTTTACTATCACCGTCACCTTGGCCGAATTATAGAGCGTTTCGCTCCTCCGCCAAGCGTAAGGGCCTGTGCAGCGCAGCATATATATGCGGTTTTGGCGCGCGCCGCGCACGGTGAGCATCAGCGTGAGGCTGCCTTCGGCGCGCTTCTCGGTGAAGTTGCCCGTGGCGGCCTCGCGCCTGAAGGCGTCGATGAACTTGTCTATCCCGATGTCGCGCAGTTCGAGCACGTTGACGACTTTCCGCACCCGGCGCGTGGCGGGGTCGCGCTCCACGGCGGAGGTGTACCTGCTTGAGCCTCGCGACGAGTAATTGTCCATCATACGGTCTATGCTGTTTTGGGCTGCGGCCTGCGCCACAGCCAAGGCAAGCAGCAGCGCGGTTATCATTGTCCTGAGTGTGTTCATAGCGTTATGTTTATTCGTTCAACATTCGTTCCACTTCCTTTTGCATTTCCGGATCGTCGATGTTGTCGAGCACTTCCTGCTCGGCGTTGCTCACGACGCTGTGGCGCGAGCGGCTCTCTATGAGCCGGGCGTCGTCGAGGGCCTGCTCAATGTCGCCGCGGATTGCGCCAAGGTCGTCGATGCGCCGTCCGTTCTCTATCACGTAGCTGCCGCCGTAGAGGCGGGCCAGGGCGCGGTCTTCGCGATAGTCGGAGTAGAGGGCGAGGCACAAGGCCAAGGCAAGCGCGGCCGCTGTGCCCACGGCGGCGCGGCGCAGCGTGCGCATTATCGGCGTGCGGCGCGGCTCTTCACGCCCCATCGAGGCGAAGGCGGCGAACACGGGGCGCAGCCGCTCAAGCTCGGCGGGCAGCCGTTTGCGGCGGAAAAGCCTGTAGAGGCGCGTTTCTTCAGCCACGGTCGTATCGCCGTCGAAGAAGCGTCCGGCGAGGCGTTCCATCTCTTTTATCTTCTTTCTATTCATGTCTCAAATCGTCAAGATAATGTTTCCTTACAGCCATGCGTGCCCGGCTGAGCTGCTTGCGCACGGCGGCTTCGGTGGCACCCGTCAGCCGTGCGATGTCAGCCGTTTCCATACCGTCGATGTGGCGCAGGCGCATCACCACCTGCTGCGCCGCCGGCAGCTTGTCGATCAGCCGCATCACGCGCGCGAAGGGGTCTTCGCCGTCGTCGGTTGGGGGCGCGTCGGCCTGTTCTGGACACCGCCCCACGAACGTAGCGCGGCGTCGGCGCAGGTAGTCGATGCACAGGTTTTTGACAACGGCGCGGGCCAAGGCGTCGAGCGGCGGATGCAGGTCGCCGCGCATGGCCCACAGCTTCGCCAAGGCGTCTTGCGCAGCGTCTTCGGCATAGCGCGCGCCGCCCAGCGTGCTTGCGGCCACGGCCACGAGCATCGGGCGCAGCCGCCCCGCCTCGCGTTCAAAGTCGTCCGTCGTCATGTTGTATTTTTAGGAGTAAGGAGTTAAGTAGGATAGGAGTAAAGCAGCGAGTGGCAAAACCCGGCGATTTGATTTTAAACTCTGTTACGTTAATTAACCAAGCCGGCTTAACCCCATCAATCCTTTACTCTTACTCTCCATGAAATTCAGAATTTATTGAGGTTGGATGTATTGACATTAGATATTCCAGAACCTGTAAGTTCTGTGTTGTCGGCCGTGCCGGAGAGTTTCACTTTCACGCGACCGCTTGCGTCAACGTTGAGGCTTTTGCAATCAACGTCGAGATTGAAGTCGCCAACACCGCTGCAATTCAGCTTGGCCACGCCTCCGCTGAAGTTTATATCGTAGTTGCTGCGGCCGTAAACCACGATGTCAAGGACGTCGGCCTTCAGCTTGCATCTTTCCGTATCTGCGCCGGAATTGTTGATGGCGACGCTCTTGGCGGTGATGTCTCTGTTGTTGTCGTAACTTCCGTAGTTGGTGAAGTCGTAACTTTCGCTTACGTTATAGGTTACGCCTGACGAGCACGAACCGCTGTTGTTGATGCTAACCGACGAGCTTTCAACGGTACCAGTTATATTCAACCGTCCGTAATTTGTAACTTCCGTTGCAGATGTTGAGGCTTTGCCACAGTCAAAAGTCAGCGAACCGCTGTTGTTGATGTTAGCCGTGCCGATGTTCATCTGCCCTGTTTTTACGTCCGCCCTGCCGTAGTTCTCTATCGCAAAGCAGGCCTTTTTGCTTTTGTTTGTCATATTGCCGGCCTTGAATGAAAAAGCTCCGCTGTTGTTGATGTTCATCGTGTTGAGCGAGATGGAACCTGTGATGAAGTCCATCCTGCCGTAGTTCATAATACTTTCGATAGCCGGCGCAGTGATGTTCAGCCGCAGTTCGGTGGATGCGTTGCCGTTGGAAGAGTTGTTGATGTTCATTTTTGGGCCGATGACAAGCGTGCCGTTGCTTACCGATATGTCTGTTGCGGCTATGGTTTCAGCCCTTCCGCTCACTGTCACTTTGTAACTGCCGCCTTGTGTGTAATGTATCACCACGCGCTGTGTCGAGTTGATGCCGTTGAAATTTTTTAGTTTGAGAGTTTTGGTAATGTCTCCGTTTGCGGACGTTTTTGTAACATACGTGTTGCTGCTGTTTGCCGCTTCTTTGGTTGTGCTGCCGCAAGCTGATAGCGAGAACACCGCTGTGACGGCGGCCAATGTCAATGTCTTGATATTCATATTGTCTCCTTTTTTTGTATTTTAGTTTATTTATAATACGTACAGAGAACGGCTTTTGTGACACGAAAGACAAACTTTTTTACTCCTAAAAATAAAAAAGCTGCGCCACACCGAAGTGCGCCGCAGCTTGTGTTGACAAAAAAACGAGGTTATATCTCAAACGTCCGCGTTACCGTTCCGTCGTAAGTCTCGACGCCGATGCTTACCTCGTCGCCGGCTGAAAGTTGTCCGGGCAGGCGCGGGATGGCGATGCTCACATACGTGCCGACGCTGTAATATTCGGGCACGCCGGCCTGGTCGTGGTAGAGGCGGAGGCTTATCAGCTTGGTGCCGTCGGTCCGCTGCTCCGTGCCTTCATACACTATGCCAACGGTCTGCGGGTCTTGCTTGCCGTCGGCGGTGCCCGCCTTCACCAAGAGTCCTAAGTTGATGTATTTGCCGTTGCGGCTCATCCACGCCGTTTCAAGCGTCACGGGGTCGGTCTTCACGCCGCCTTCCACGTCGTCGGCGTCGGTTATTTCAGGCACAAGCACCTGTTGCACGGCCAACGGTTCGGCTGTCGCCGCGCCTTGTCCGTCGTCGCCGGGGCTGTAGTAAAACAGCGCGCGGTACACCGTGTCAGGCTTCGACGCCCACTCCGCGGCCACGGGCTGCGACAGCCGGAGCTGCGCCCCGTCGTCTGTCTCGATGCTTACCATGTTGGCGTAAGCGTCGGTACGGGCTTCAACAAAGTCGGCCCGCATGCCTGAAAGCGCGCCGTCGCCTGTGTCGTAAGTGTCCGTGCCACACGCCGCAAGCATCATTGCAAGCGGCAGCAAGGCCAGTCTTGTCAGTCTTTTCATCGTATGGCTTTTAGGTGGTTGACTGCAGGGTTGGCGTACATTGTCAGCATACGCTCCCGAAGGAACTGCTCATCCTTGCCGGGAATGTCTATTTTCGCCATTTGCCCGGAGATGTACTCGTCGAACGCCTTACGCTCCACGGCTGTGTAGCGGCCGGCGTGCTCCGCGCTTCCGGCAAGCTCGTCAAGCGCGATGAAGTTGACGGGGTAAAGCCTGTAGTTGCTGTGCATCTCGTGGTCGATGTGCGCAGCTATCATGTCGAACAGCTCCGTCTTCGGCGTGCCAGGGTCGATCGTGTCCAGCCAGGCGTCGATGCACGGCGCACATTGGTAATGGACGTGTCCCTTGAAACCCATTATCCCCGTCTGCATGCTCGTTATGTCGTCTTCGGCTGACTTCTTCCAATCGGGGTTGTCGCGCTTCAGTTGCATCTCGCCGGCCTTCAGGTAGTCGCAGGGGTCGTACTCGTAAGAGATAGTCAGCGGCACGATGTGCAGCGCGCGCAGCTTTTCCACAACGCCGCCCTTGCCGCCTCCGATGGCCATCATCTTCAATATGGCCGGCTGTGTGCGGTCGTCGGAGTCTTTCGCACGCCCCTCTCGCTGTGCAATCCAGATGTTGTCGCGCTTCACTTCGATGACGTAGTGCATGTAATCAGACATCACACGGCTTGCGGCCAGCGTCTCCCTCGGCGACAGTCCGCGCCTTACGATGAACGACTTGTTAACCCTCACCAAGTCTTTAACCCACGGCAGCGACAGCAGGTTGTCGCCGATGGCAATCTCGCAGGTGGTCTTGAAGCCCACGTCGATAAGCAGTTTGTCGAGGAAACCGGAGTCTAACACGATGTCCCTGTGGTTGCTTACGAACGTGTAACGCCCCTCCACGTCAACCGCCGAGGCGTCCATCTCGCAGCTCGTGGTCAGCTTGTCGGCCAAGAACTTAACGAAACCGTAGCAGAAATTGAGCTGGAACTCCAAGTTGGTATTGCATGAAAGCATTTTCTCACGCACCTTCTCAAACGGCACGCCGGGCACGGCGAACGCCAAGACTTGCCTGAACTGCGGGTCGGCGAGAAGCCTCTCGTACACTTGGGGCAGTTCTTCAGGCTCGAAAGGCCGTATGGAGTCAAATTCAGCGGGAACTTTCATAGCGTACAATATTAATGTTTTTGATTATTGTCAAATAAACAAAGGGAGCTAAAGGAGTTAAAGACGAATGTCTTGCCACTTGCCGCCGCAGGCTTTCCTGCCAAGCGCCTGTCTTTAACTTCTTTAGCTCCCTTGACTTGCTTAACACCTTTATGCGTTATCTGAATTGGTTTTCCACGATGTCAGTGAGCACGTCGGTCATGTTGAGACCGGCCGCCTTGACCTGTTGGGGGATGAAACTCGTGGCCGTCATGCCCGGAGTGGTGTTTATCTCAATCATGTTCACCTTGTCAACGGGCTGTCCGTCGCTGCCTTCGCCGCGGCTGATGATGTAGTCGATGCGTATCATGCCGTTGCAGTGCAGTATGTCGTAGATCTGGCTTGTGATTTCCTCCACGCGCTTGGTGGTTTCCGGTGACAGGCGCGCCGGCGTGATTTCCTGCACCTGCCCGTTGTATTTCGCGTCATAGTCGAAGAACTCGCGCTGCGTGACAACTTCCGTCGCAGGCAGCACCACGCTCTTCTCGCGAGTCTTGTAGCAGCCTATCGAGATTTCAGTTCCTTCCACGTATTGCTCCACCATGACGTCTTCGCTCTCAAGCATCGCCTTGCGTATGGCCGGGGCGAGCTGGTCCTTGTTCTTCACCTTTGAGACTCCGAAGCTGCTGCCGTCGGCCGCAGGCTTCACGAAGCACGGCATGCCGATGCGCTGTTCAATCTCGTCGTCGCTGACAATCTCCTCGTAACCCTTGCGTATCAGCAGGCTGTCGGCCACGCGGACACCGTATCCGCGCAGGTACTGGTTGAGCACGAACTTGTTGAAAGTCAACGCCTCAACAAGCACGCCGCTTGTGGAATAAGGCACGTGCACCAGCTCGAAGTAGCCTTGCAGTATGCCGTTCTCGCCCGGAGTGCCGTGTATCGTGATGTAAGCGTAGTCGAATTGTACGAGTTTCCCGTCTTCCATGAACGAGAAATCGTTGCGGTCAACGGGCGCGGTGGTGCCGTCAGGCAGGTTGACGTGCCAGTCGAGACCTCTCACAACGACAATGTAGACGTTGTATCTCTCCTTGTCGAAAAAGGAGTATAGCCCTTGGCCGGAGCGTAAAGAGACGCCATACTCCGAGGAGTCTCCCCCGCAAACGATGGCAATGGTTCTCTTAAGATTTTTCATAAAGTTATTGTTGTTTTAATGCGTTACCTTTAATATATGTCCTCCACCTTTCCAATAGCTCTTGCATATCGGCCGGCAGGGGCGACGTGAAGTCGGTTTGTTCGCCCGTTGCGGGGTGCGCGAAGCCCAGCGTCCGTGCGTGCAGGGCTTGCCTCGGACAGATTTTGAAGCAGTTTTCGATGAACTGCTTGTAGCTGCCCGTGCGGTTGCCGCGCAGTATCTCGGTGCCTCCGTACCGCTCGTCGCCGAACAGCGGGTGGCCGATGTGCCTCATGTGCGCCCTTATCTGGTGGGTGCGGCCTGTTTCGAGGATGCACTCCACAAGCGTGACATAGCCGAAGCGTTCCATCACGCGGTAATGCGTGACGGCGTGCTTGCCCACGCCTGAGCCTGGCGGGAACACCGCCATGCGCATCCTTTCCTTCGGGTCGCGGCCTATGTTGCCCTCTATCCGCCCTTCGT
The DNA here is from genome assembly GCA_944320255.1 of uncultured Prevotella sp. GTDB lineage: Bacteria > Bacteroidota > Bacteroidia > Bacteroidales > Bacteroidaceae > Prevotella. The sequence continues at coordinate 13,870 of CALUGU010000066.1, forward strand.
CCTCGGTGAAGTTGCCCCACACCAGGGCGTTGTAGCTGCGGTGGGTGGTCTTGTTGAAGAACTGCACGCCGAGCTTCGTCTTTGCGTTAGGCGTCTTCGCTATCACCAGCAGGCCGCTCGTGTCCTTGTCGATGCGGTGCACCAAGCCCACTTCGGGGTCGTTGGGGTCGTATGTCGGAACGTCTTTCAGGTGCCACGCCACGGCGTTCACCAGCGTGCCGTGCCAGTTGCCGCAGCCCGGATGCACCACGAGCCCGGCGGGCTTGTTGACAACCATCAGCTCCGAGTCCTCGTAAACCACGTCGAGCGGTATGTCCTCAGGCTCTATCGTGTTGTCGTACTGGGGATGGTCGAGCATCAGGGTTATCACGTCGAGCGGGCGTACGCGGTAGTTGCTTTTCACGGGCCGCTCGTTGACGTGCACGAAACCGGCGTCGGCGGCGCGCTGTATGCGGTTGCGGCTGGTGTGTTGCAGCTTCTTCAGCAGGAACTTGTCTATGCGCAAAGGTTCCTGCCCCTTGTCCACGACGACGCGCAGGTGCTCGTAAAGCTCCTGTCCCTCCTCGTCTTCTATTTCGTCGATATAGTCTTCAGCCATTTCTTGTCAGCTTTTCGCCGTATGCGCCGGGCGGGGCGTCATTGCTCCGGGCCGGTCACCACTTCAAACTCGTCAACGTCTCCTTCGGCTTCAGGCCCGGTGTAGAGCACGCCGTCTGCCTGCATCGGCTGCGCCACGGAGTCCTCCTCGCCGTAGTAATAGTCGTCAGGGTTGGCGAACACCACGGAGTCTTCCAGGTCGCGCATGCCGTCGCCGACCTGTATCACGAGCACGTCGTTCACCGACACTTTCTCGCCCGTGCGCAGCATCCTGCCTTTCGACTTGAGGCCGTACACCCAGTCTTTCTCGCCCGGAATGTACTCCGTCGGGCCTACCTTGAAGCCCATCGCCGTCAGCTTGGCGCGCGCCTCGCGGTACGAGCAGTTGTCGATGATGTCGGGTATGGTGAGCGTGGGCGAGTGCGACGAGTTGATGACGACGTAGACCACGCGCCCCGACTTCACTTCCTTGCCCGCTTCGGGCGACTGTTCGAGTATGCAGTCTGGCGGCAGGGTCTTCACGTAGCCCGTGTCGCTCACCACCACTTTCAGCTCTTTCGAGGTGAGTATGTGCTCCGCGTCGGCGAACAGCTTGCGCCTCACGTCGGGCACGGCTATCTTTTCACCGTGGTGGGTGTAGATGTCGATGCCCGCCTTTACGCCCCAGCACAGCAAGATTACGACAATAAGCATCGCGGCGAGGTTTATCCATAGCCGCGCGCTGAAGATTTTCCTGAAGAAATCCTTGGTCTTCATCCTTGTTGTCCGTTCGTTGTGGCGTTTAGGTTTACCGCCTATTGTGATTTGCAATGATAATGCAAAGGTATGAAAAAAACAGAAAGAAGCAAAGACATTGCTTTACTTCTTTCTCTTTCCTGTTCAAAAAATCTCACGAGCCGGCGGTTATTTTCCGTGGTGCTCGTCTGAAACTGTAAGTTTCTTACGCCCCTTTGCACGACGTGCGGCAAGCACGCGGCGACCATTCTTTGTAGCCATTCTCTCACGGAAGCCGTGCTTGTTCACTCTTCTCCTGTTGTGCGGCTGAAATGTTCTCTTCATGTTCGTCTATTTATTTTATCATTATTTATTTTCACGCTTTGGGCTGCAAAGGTACATATTTATTTTTAAACAACCAAGAAATATGCGTTTTTTAGCCCGTTGTTTTATGCTTTTTTACCTGCCGGGCGGTATTATCCGCCGGCGCGCGGCGATTGTTACAGTTTTAAACAACGACCTTTCAGCTTCCAAGACATCATCTCTTACCTTGTGAAAGACGGTCTTTCGCACGCTAAAAAGCCGTCTTTCGCAGCCTTGCCGTAAGCGAGTGAAAACCGTAAGCAAAAGCCTCCGGAAGGCGACAAACCGTAAGGGCCTGAAGTGTCCAAATAGAAACGCAACGTTTTAGTGGCAATGGCTTCAGCCCAAAACCATGAAAAACACTGCGGGGGCCGCCTA
>CALUGU010000067.1 GCA_944320255.1 uncultured Prevotella sp.
AAAATTGCGTGAGCACGTAACAGCAATGATTATGGGCGAATAAATCTTTCAACCACTAATGATTTGCAATCCGCAGGAACAGGATATTTGGAGGTGAGAAGGTGAGAAGGTGAGAAAGTGAGAAGGTGAGAAGATGAGAAATTGAGAAGGCGTGAAAGGCTTTCGCGCTTGATGACTGAAATAACGGCGGGGCCGCTGACATTGTGTCGGCGGCCCCGCTTTTTTATATATAAAGAGTTATTATTTGAGCAAAAAAGTGTGCTATGATTTTGCAGATAACGCAAAAATCCTTATTTTCGCAAAAAGATGTGGGAGATGCCGTTTGCATTTTGTAATTCTGCAATCCTTGTTTCCCGTGTCAGTTTAGATGTTTAATGTTTAGTAATGGCATTATGACTTTTGAGCAGTTGAGTTTTATAACATATTGCGTAGGCAATTTGGCCGACGTGTTAGGGATGAGTGCGGCCAAGGTGTATGAGCTTTTGCGAAAGTCGGGCATATTGTCAGACTATTTATTGCCGTCTTATGAAGTGCTGCATTCGTTCGGGAAAGATTACATAGTGGATGATTTGATACAGTGCATGAAGGAAAGGAAGGTGTTGCCATGAGGCTTTATCATGCGTCGTCTATGATCGTGGAGCACCCCGATGTATCCCATTCGCGTGAACATCTCGACTTTGGCAGGGGGTTTTATCTTACTTTGTTGCCGGAACAGGCTTGCAAGTATGCAGCCCGTTTCTTGGCGCGTGGAAGGGCGGCGTTTGTCAATGAATATTTGCTCGACGACGACTTGTCAGCCTATAGGGTTAAGAAGTTCTCACGTTATGACGGAGAATGGCTTGATTATGTAGGCAGTTGCAGGAAAGGTTTGCGTGTGAATGAATATGATATGGTTGAAGGCGGCATTGCCAACGATCGTGTTTTTAACACCATCGATTTGTATTTTGCCGGGTTGATGAGCCGTGACGACGCATTGGGGCGTCTGGCTTTCGAGCAGCCCAACCATCAGTTATGTATCTTAAATCAGGAAATATTAAACAGCCACTTACATTTTGTATGTGCGAAAGAAATAAGAAAGGATAAATGAAAACCATGCAGGCTGATAAAACTATATTGCAGATGAAGTATGCCAGGATTGTGAAATTGTTTGCCGATAAGTTGCATTTAGGGTACGAAGACGCTCTTGGTTTCTTCTATTCTTCAGACACTTACCGGTTGTTAAGTGGCGGAGTGGCTGACATGCATTGCCTAAGCGACGAATATTTGGCAGATGAATTGGTGTTGGAGTGGAAAGAGACTGTTGATAATGTGTAATGTCTCTTTTATAGTTTTGCATTGCTTGGGTAGTGGTTTTGCTTTTTTTTATTTAACTCAAATCGGTCGTTAGACTTCGGGCTGATTAAGAGTTTATGTCTGACAGATTGATTTCCGTTCCGGTGAAGGCGTAGCGGGCTACGCCGCTGGCGGAATGATTTGAAGGTGAGATGGTGAGAAAGTGAGAAGGCGTGAAAGGCCTTCGCGCTTGATGACAGAAATAACGGCTGGGCCGCTGACATTGTGTCGGCGGCCCCGCTTTTTATATATATAAAGAGTTATTATTTGAGCAAAAAAGTGTGCTATGATTTTGCAGATAACGCAAAAATCCTTATTTTCGCAAAAAGAATTATTTTGTTAGTAATGTTTAATAATCAAACCTAAATCGGTAGTCAGGCTTATACGGTCAAATGACCGATTTTGGTTAAAAGAAAGGAGACGTTTATGGCTTCAATAACATTAGATATAGATGACGCTTTATTACTCGGATATAGTAAAAAAGTGGCCGCCGAAGGTGAGAAATTGCGTAAGAATCTTGAACGTTTACTTGTAAAAGAGCTTATGTCGTTTCGTGAGGATGCCGGTATGAAGGCAAATAAGGTGGTTGATAGTTTCCATTTGAAAGGTGACCATAGGGAAATTCCCGGTGATGAGATGGGAAAAAATGCGGTGGCAAAACAGAAGTATTTGCCATGAAAGTCTTTGTAGATACTAATGTCTTGCTTGACTTAATGTGCCAGCGTGAAGGTTTTAGTAAGGCTGCTGATGCCATATTTGAAAGATGTGTGGAAGGAGCTTTCGATATTGTGGTAAGTTCTTTGACCCTGATTAATGCTAATTATACGGCCCGCAGGTATGGATATTCACGTGATGAGCTGGTAAATGTGTTTAAAAGACTGTTGCGTTATGTCAGCATATCGTCGGTGGATGCAGATGTTTTTGTTAAAGCCTTATATTCAGGCCGTCCAGACCTTGAGGATGCTGTACAGTATTATTCCGCTAAGTCTGTCGGGGTAGATTGTATAATAACTCGTGATAAAAAAGGTTTTGCAGGTATTGATATTCACGTGTTAACTCCACTTGAGTTTTTGGAACTTATCAGTCAGGATGTTTAAAGACATCTTTTTTGAGCATCTATATGTCAATTTTGGTATAAGGAAATACTACAACCTGCTGTCATCAAACCATGTAGAGTCGTAAAATCTTGCGTCTCCGCAGGCGTCGGCGGTGTCTTTGCTACATAAAATCCATTTGCGTAGACGCAAGATTTTGCGTTTCTACAAGCGGGTGAATGTGGATGTTTTATTTATTTTCTTATATCGGACTCACGTATCTATGCCGTTCAAAACCGCACTGTTCGGCACGGTTCTAATTTTTGCTCGTATCTTATTGATTATCAAATGATTATGAATGACAGGACAAAAGGCCACGTTTCGCAATGCGAAACGTGGCCTTTTAGGTTGTAATATGTGGCCTTTTGCATGGTGAAAGGCCATGAATTGAAAACCGTTCAGTTCGGTCAGGCGTTGCCGCGGATGTCGTTGCGGTATTCCTTCGGCGTTTTCCCGTATTTCTTGCGGAAGCATTTGCCGAAGTAGCCGGCGTCGCGGAAGCCCACGGAATAGGCTATCTCGGTGATGCTGCTGTCGGTGGTTTCTATCATGCGCGCCGCCTTGGTGAGACGTATCTCGCGCACGAAGTCAACCGGGGCGAAGCCCGTAAGGCTCTTGAGCTTCTTGAAGAAGGCGGAGCGGCTGAGGCCTATCGTGCCGGCGATGGTGTCGATGTTGAAGTCGTTGGCGTTGAGGTTCTGCTCTATTATCTCGTGGATTTTCTGCATGAACTCTATATCCTTCTTCACGAGATGTTGCTCGTATTCGTCGTTGTTGCCTTCGGCTGCGCTGTCAACGGCTGTCTGCACCACCATCTTGCGCTGGAATATGCGTTGCTCTTCGAGCAGCTGGTCGATGCGCGCGATGAGGTAGCTGCTGCTGAACGGCTTTGTTATGAAGGCGTTTGCGCCAGTCTTCACGGCCTTGATTTTGTCCTCTTCGGTGTTCTTCGCCGTCAGCACGATTACCGGTATGTGGCTGATGCTGAAGTCCTGGCGCACGTTCCGCAGCAGCTCCAGTCCGCTCATGCCGGGCATCATCAGGTCGGTGACGATGATGTCAGGGTGGTGGCGGTTAATCTTGTTCATGCCGTCGTTGCCGTCGTTGGCCGTCAGCACGTTGTAGTGGCCGCCTATTTGCAGCTTCAGCATGCGGCACATGTCGGCGTTGTCCTCAATCAGCAGCACGGTGGGCACGTCGTTCCCGGCCTTCGTCGCGTCGTTCCCTGCGGTGTCGTCGGCCGTGGCCGTGTTGTCCTCGGCGGCGTCGTTCTCGGCCGTGTTGTCGTCGAAATACACCTCGATGTCCTTGTCGTTGAAGTGTTCCTTGCCAGTGGGCAGCTCCACGGAGAACACCACTCCCTTGCCGTCGGCCATGTTCTCCGCCCAGATGCGGCCGTGGTGCATGTTGACGTACTCCTTCGACAGCGAGAGGCCTATGCCCGTCCCGGCGTAAGAGTTGTCGCCAGACGTCTTGTTGTCAGCCTGAGAGAAGCGTCCGAAAATCAGTTCGAGTTGCGACGGCGGTATGCCCGCGCCGTCGTCTTCCACCCTTATCGTGCAGATGTCACGGTCGTGGTCGTACTCCAAGGCCACGCAGATGGAGCCTCCGTCGTCGGTGTATTTGAAGGCGTTGTTAATCAAGTTGTTGAGCACGATGCCAATCTTCTCGGCGTCGCACCAGGCCATCACTGGCTCGTCAGGCTTGTCGAACACGAACGCAATGTCGCGCTCGTCGGCGAGAACCCTGAACTCGTCCATGAACATCTCTATCATCTTGTTGATGTCAACGAACGATACGTGCATGCGCATCTTGCCGTTCTGTATCTTGCGGAAGTCGAGTATCTGGTTGACGAGCTGCAACATCTTGTTAGAGTTGCGCTCTATCAGGTCGAGGTATTCCTTGCCCGTGGGGCTTAGCCGTTCCGTAGCCTTCAGCTCTTCCACAGGACCCTTGATGAGGGAGAGCGGCGTGCGCAGCTCGTGGCTCACGTTCGTGAAGAAGCGTATCTTCAGTTCGGCCAGCCGGTCGTTGATGTACACCTCGTTGCGCATACGGATGACGTACATCACCGTGCGCGAGACGCCGTAGAAGGCGAGGGCGGCGAGGACGGCGTAGATGGCGTAAGCCCACCACGTAGCCCACCAGGGCGGCAGTATCACGACCTCAAGCACGCGTTCGGGCGAGTTGTTGTCGTTGGCTTTCACCCTGAACTTGTAGTGTCCGGGCGGCACGTTTGAGTATGACGCGATGCGGTTGCTTCCGCTGTTGTGCCACTGGTCTTCGTATCCGTCGAGGATGTATGTGTAGGGGATGAGGCTGTTGTCTGCGTAATAAGGCGACGTGAACTCTATCGTGAAGGTGGCTTGGTCGTGGCGGAGGGTGATTTTCTTTGCGTATTTCACGGAGCCTTCGTAGATTGGCGGGTCGAAGTCTTCGAGGTCGCGGTTCATCACCTTGAAGTCAATGATGAACGTGTTGAACTTTATGTCGTTGTCGCTCCTCACGGTCGAGGGGTTGAACGCCAGCAGCCCTTGCTTGCTGCCTATGAGTATGCGGCCGTCTTGCAGGCATTCGGCAGTGTTGTCTTCCATCGTGATGTCGGGCAGCCCGGCGTAGCGGTCGTAGTTTCTCATGAACGACGAACCCTCGTCAAGGCTCGCCACCCCGTTCTCCGTGCCTATCCAGAGGCAGTGGCTCTTGTCTTCGGTGATCGACGTGATGACGTTGCCGTCCTGCTTTTCGTTCACCGCGAACGACCTTAACACCGGCCTGTGTTTCTTCTTGTCGTAGTATTCCAGGAGGTTGAGGCCGTTGCCGAAGATGCCCATCCAGATGTTGCCCCGGCTGTCTTTGTATATCGTTGAGATGTCGTTGCTGATGGCTCCGGAGTTGTTTTGTCCGCGGTAAGTCTCGAACTTGATGTCAGCCGGGCTTTTGAAGTTGCCGTCGAACGACATCAGTCCGTCGGTCGTGGCCACCCAGAGGCGGCCGTCGTGGTCTTCGGCCATCGCCCTGACGTCGGTGTAAAGCTCATATTGCGGATATGTCTTCAGTCCGTTGCGCTTGTTGTGGAACACCGTCTTGCCGCCCCGTTGCTCCATCAGGTTAAGTCCGCCGTAGAACGTGCACGCCCAGATGCGCCCGCGGCTGTCCTGGAATGAGTAGTAGACGCGGTTGCTGCTGATTGACGTGGGGTCGCCACGCCGGTTGGTGTACCTCGTGACGCGCAGGCCTTGGGGCGCCAAGGCGTCGGGCGTGCCCTTGACGAGGCCGGAGCCTTTGGTGGAGAACCAGAGGTTGCCGTCGCGGTCTTCCATGATGTTGTAGACGGCTCCGATGTCAGCCATGCCGTACTTCCGCTTCACTGCCTTTGTGCGTATGTCGATGCAGTAAAGCACGCCGCTGCGCAGACCCACCCACAAGTCGCCGTTGCGTGCCTGGTAGACGGCGCGCACGCCGGCGTTGTCGTTGTCGGCCTTTTGCAAATCAAGCAGGCCGGGGAACAGGAACTTGAAGTTGTACTTTGGGAAACGCACCTTGTAGACGCCGTTCGTCGTGGACGACAGCCACAGCGTGCCGTCGCCGTCGATGTCGATGTCGAAGAAGTTGGGCGTGGTGAAGTCGTCGTCAAACTGTTTCAGGCTGTTGATGTTCTGCATCAGCCTTGAGTGGTGGTCGTAACGCCACACGTCTCCGTTGCGTTGCAGGATGAACAGGCCGTTGGCTCCGGCGTCCTTGAATTTCATTTCGGCGAAGAGGCTGTCGCTTGGCAGCGTGAACGCCTGTTGGCTTGACGTGCGCGGGTCATGGCATATCATGGTGCCACGGTTGGTGCACAGCCAAAGTTTGCCGTACTGGTCGGCGAACGAGGTTAAGACTCCGGAGGCTTGGCCGGTTACCAGCTTCGGCTGCCCGCCGCCTGCCATAACGTAAAGTCCTGACGGCGTGGTGAAGTAGAGTTTGCCGCCCGTCAGGTTGATGGTGGATACGGGTTGGCCGCCGCTTTGCGTGTGTCGGCGTGTGCGCCCGTTGGCGGCGTCGATGACGTAGATTGCTCCGCCGGCAGTTCCCGCACAGATGTATTGCCCCGTGTGGCTGAAAGTGGTGAACGTTTCGCCCTTGCGCAGCCCCGTGAGCAGCGGCTTGGCGTTTTTCTTCTCGATTACCTCCATTTGCAGGTGGGTGCTCAGCCAGTAGACGTAACGCGGGTTCTCGCCGAGCACGTTGTGGCGGAGCCGCATGGTGGGGGCGTCGATGTGGCGGCGCGAGTCGAATATCTTTTCCACGGCTACCTTGCCGTCCTTGCCTACGTAAGCCTCGAAAATGTTCTTGTTGCGCGTCAGCACGAGCACCCGTCCGCCCGCCGTGCGCTGTATCTTGATTACCTGCACGTTGGGCGAGAGCCGTTTCAGCTCGTTGTAGATGTAATGGTATGATTCGGTTACTTTGTTGAACACGTAGAGGTGGTTGTCCGTGTTGCGCACCCACAGGTAGCCGTCACGGTCTTCAACAAGGTTTCTCACTTTCTGCGGGGGCACGTCGGAGACGTGGTTGGGGCGCGTGGTGTAGGGGCGGAAGTTCATTCCGTCGAACGTGCACAGGCCGTGCCAAGTGCCGAACCAGACGAAGCCGTCGCCGTCTTTCAGCGCGCTGTAAACCACGTCGCTCGGCAGTCCGTCCTCCTTTGTGTAGTGTTCCACAATCATTTCGGGCTGCGCCTGCGCGGCTCTTGGCCATGCCGCAACGAGCAGCACGGCAAGCATGAAAGTGAGTGTCAGGCCGTAACGTGTCTTCATCGAACACAAAGGTAATCTTTTTTTTGGAAATCCGGCGCGTTATGTAAAACAAAATGACTTTTTGACAGGATGTCTACGGTTGTGCGGCGTTTCGCCGCGCTCCCTGCGCATGGTTTACTACTGTGTTATAACTCCCAACCGGTTGTTTGACTTTAACCCGATTTTCGTGGTTCATCCGCAAACCTTTTGGATGAGATATGATTACAAACGAAATATCGTTATCAGGTTTTTGTCAATGTCCGCGATTTTCAGAGTAATCATGTAGAGGCGCAAAATCTTACGTCTCTATATGGTTAGCGTCTACAGATGTTCATTAGCTTTTCCTTTAAATATCATCCGAAAGATTTGCGGATGAACCAGATTAGGGCCTAAAATACGGCAAATGACACGATAAAAGGGCACCTTTCATCGTGTGAAAGATGCTCTTTTGCAAGGCATTTTGTAACATGCTGATTATCAGCAACTTGTAAACGAGACGTTTCTTAATAAAAACTCATTCCTCGTTTGCTCATCCCTGACAACTCGTCTGCTTGTAACTAACAGCTTGTCTGCTTGTCTGCTCGTCCCTTGTCTGCTTGTCCCTGACAGCTCGTCTGCTCGTTCCTTGTCCGCTATTTTTGCACACCGAACTCGGCCTGTTGGCGGTTCACTTCTTCCAAAGTGCGCTGGCGTTCCTCCTCGGTCATTGTCTTCTGTCCGCCCACGCGGCTCCTTATGGCGGCGCGCGATGCGTTGTCAGTCTGGCGGTCGGTGTAGCATGACGGCAGTGCGGGGGCTTGGCTCTCTATCGTCAGCGTGGCCGGGGTGGGGGCGTAAGTGCCGCTGTATGCCGACTCGGCGGTGATGGTTATCTTGCCGGGCTTGTCGGTGGCCTGTATCAGCACGGGCGCGCTGCCCCATTCTACGCGGCGCGGGTTGGCCATGATGCCTTCACCGTCGCCGATGATGCGGCCTTCGCCGCTGACAGTGAAGCGTATCTCGTCGGTGGCGAGGCGTTTCACGTTGCCGTTGTCGTCGGTTACTTCGGCCACTACCACCAAGAAGTCGCTGCCGTCAGCAGTCAGCTTGCGCCCGTTGTCGTCAGCGTAGAGGCGCAGCTTGGTGGAGCGGCGCGACGGCATCTTCTTCTGCACGGCCACCACCTTGCCGTCCTTGATGCCCTCGGCGAGGAGGCTCACGCGCTGCCAGTTGCGCTGCTTGTAGCTGTACTCGCGAGCCTGCCAGAAGTCCCAGAAGCCTTTGAACACCACGGGGGCCGACTGCACACCGTCGGGGTCGTGCTTCACGGGCAGCGTCATCACCTTGTCGCCCTCGAAGGCTGTCAGGCGCACGCTGTCGCAGTTGGAGAACACCGTTACGTCGTTATCGGAGAACTGTGTCATCTCGTTGGCTATGAAAACCATAGGCTCGGCGCCGAGGTCTTGCGAGCGGAACATCTCGAAGGCGTATTTCTTCTGGCGGAAGGCGTCGTATATGCCGCCGTAATACGGGTCGGGATGGTAGCCGCGCTGGTGGTCGAAGGGGTGCCACTGGCATCCGCCGATGAACTGGCGCTGGCCGTGGTACATCTCTCCGTAAGTGTCGCAGAGCGCGAGTGCGGCCATGAGCATAGGCTTCTCGCCCCACGCGCGGGCTGCGCGGTTGATGTTGTTGTGGGCGTACCAGTCGTCAACCATTTCGCCCCACTCGCGCGTGAACACGCATTTGTTGTCGGGCCAGTTGCCTTTGCCTATGTTGTCGGCCCAGTCATATACAACGTCGTAATTGTCCCTGACACCCGCTGACTGGACGTCGGCCACAGCCGCCGGGCGTCCGGGGTAGGGAAATTCGTCTTTAGTTATCTTGAGGGCTTCGAGGGCGAAGTCTTCGGGATAGCGCGTCTCGTTGAGTATCGGCTCCCACATGAGCACGGAACAGTGGTTGCGGTCGCGGCGGATTATCTGCCTCGTGTTCTCGTGTACGAGCTCGCCGAAGCGCGGGTCCTTGTTCCAGTACTGCCATCCGGGCGTGGGCACGATGACGAACAGTCCGAGTTCGTCGCACGCATCCATGAAAGCCGGGTCCATAGGATAGTGGGCGCAGCGTATGATAGTCATCCCTGCCTTGCGCAGCCGCTTGGCGTCGCGCCACTGCTGGCTGTTGGGCATGGCGTTGCCCACGTAAGCGAAGTCTTGGTGGCGGTTGCCGCCTACGAGCTGGTGGTAAGGCTTGCCGTTGAGCCAGAAGCCGTCGTTGCCCCTGAACTCTGCCTTGCGTATGCCCGCGCGCACCATTCCGCCGTCAACGGTCTTGCCGTCTTGGCTTATGGTTATTTCCACATTATATAAATACGGGGTTTCGGGCGACCAGAGTTTCGGGCTTTCCAGTTTCATCGCGAGGCGGGCGGTGTTGGCCTTGCCGGCCTTCACCTTTATCTTTTCCGACTGCGAGCTGACGGTCCGCCCGTCGCGGTCTTTCACCACGGCTGTCACCGTAGGCTGGGCCGCCGACCTTGACGTGTTGCCTACTTCTACGTTTACGAACACTTCGGCGCTGCTCTCAGAGATGTTGTCATAGTGCAAAAAGACACCCCCGCCGGCCACTTTGTTTGCTTCAATGGCGTCGGTTATCGCCAAGGGCGACTTGCCTATGAGCCACACGTCGCGGTACATCCCGCCGTGATAGCAGAAGTCAAGGGCTGACTGCTTCTTGCCCGGAGGATATGTCTTGTCGTCGCTGTTGTCGGCCTTCACGGCTATCAGGCACTTGTCGCCGGCCTTCACGCCGAGGTTTGTCAGGTTGACGGTTATCGGGAGATAGCCGCCGAGATGGCTCGCCACCTTCTTTCCGTTGACGAAAATGTCTTGTTTGCCCATTATCGCCTCGAAATGCACGGTGACGTTCTTGCCTTGCATGTCGGCGGGAACGGTGAAGTGCTTGCGATACCAGGCGATGCCCTGGTAGTTGCGGCCGCCGCTTGCCGCCGCAGGTTCAAGCCTCACGGTGTGCGGTGCGCACACTACCTGCCATTGGCTGTCGTCGTAGTCAACGGCTTCTGCGCCTTGGGCGTCGCCTAAGTTGAAACGCCAGCCTTGGTTGAAGTTGTAGATCACCCTGCCGCTTCCCTGCAAAGGAAACAGTCCCGCAACCGAATACGTGTCGGCGGCAGCGGCTGCCAGCGAAATGAACAGGGATAAAAGGAAAAACAGTTTTTTCATAAATTTTAGATTTATGCAGTTGAGGTGTTATGTGGCTAAGGAGTTAAGGCAAATGCTTTGTTTTTATAAAGGATGATGAACGAGTGATAATGAATATGTCTGAAAGAAACGCTCCTTTAGTAAATACTCGTTATTCACCCTTCATTATTATTTGACAAGGCATTTGTCTTAACTCCTTAACCACATAACTCCTTAACTCCTTGTATTATTTGTTGAGCTTATTAATGTCCAGCACCACGTGCTTTATCCTCTGCCTGCGCCACGTGTAGATGCAGTGCAGGTTGCCGTCCTCGGTCTGTATGATTGACGGGTATGAGTATTGGCTGATGGGCGAGTCTTCGAGTGTCACCCAGTGGCGCCAGTTCAGGCCGTCGTCAGATATGAGGACAGACAGCGGAGTGCGCGGCCCCTTGCCGTTCTTTATGCCCTTGGGCACTGGCATATCGTTGCAAATCATGGCGTGGCGGCCGTCTTTCAGGGTAACGGCGTCGAGTCCGCTGTTGTTGTTGGGCACGTCGATGAGCTGTATCTTCGACCATGTTTCGCCGTTGTCAGAGCTGTAAGTGATGCCCACGTGCTCGTTGCGGGTGCGTGCCACGGCGGCCAGGCGGCCGTCGCTCAGCTTCATGATGGCGGGCTGTATTATCTTTATTCCTTCGTCCATGGCCACGTAGTCGGTGCGTTTCCACGTCTTGCCCATGTCATCTGAATATTCAAAATACAGTCTCCAGCCGCCTTCTTCGATGCTCGTTGGTGCGATAATTCGCCCGTTGTTGAATATCGGCTTGTTCTTGATTGGACCGAGGAAGTCTTTTTGCAGCGGTTCGCGCTTGCTCCAAGTCTTGCCTCCGTCCTTCGAGCTGACCATCCATCCGGTCCAGTCAGCCACCTTGTTTCCTATCTTGAAATAGATTACGAGGTCGCCTCCGGGTATTTGGTAAACCACAGGGTTCCAGCACGCTTTGCGCTGCCAGCCTTCAGGGTTTTTGCTTACCTTCTTGTCAAGGATGGGCCCTTTGGCCGCAGCAGCGTTCGTGCTGTCGAGGCCTGACAGTCCGGCGAGTTTCGCTTCTTCGCTGCCTGTCTTGAATACGCCGTCGGCCACGAGCTGCGGCTCAAGCCACTTGTCGCTGCCTTTAGGCTTGCGGCTCACCCAGATGCACACGTCGGGGTTGCGTTCCTTCGTTCCGCCGAAGTATGTTGCTACCAAGTCGCCGTTGTCAAGTTCGGTCATTGTGGCGGAATGGCACTCCGGGAACGAGGCGTGCCGGTACAGGAACTCGTCTGTAAGGATGGCGTCGTGCCCTACGGGGAGCGTCACGGTGAAGTCATACGAGCCTGAACCGATGTTCTTCACTGTGCCGTCGGGCAGGTGTACTTCGGCTGTTGTGTTGGCAGGGATTTCCACGTGCCAGTAGAGTTTGCCGCCGTCTTTGCGCCAACGACTTACAATGTCGCCGTAGACTGACTTGTAGCTTGCCTTGATATCGTCCATTTCGTCAACGGAGAAGTCGGGCTTCATGATGATGTGTTTGAAGCCCGGACGGGTCGGGTCGGCGCTGATGCCGGCCACGTCTTCATACAGCCATGCTATGAGGTCGCCGAGTTGCATCACGTGGTTGGCGCTGTTCATCTTGGGGTTGGCCGTGTCTCCGTTCCAGAGTTCCCATATCGTGGTGGCTCCTTTTTCCGTCATGTAGCCCCAGCTGGGATACTTCTTGTTGGTGGCCAGCAGCCATGCGATGTCAGCGCGCCCCATGTCGGTGAGTCCGTGCATAAGCCATTGTCCGCCGATGATGCCGCAGGGCATAAGCCCCTTGTTCTCGGTTATGATGTTGTAGATTATGTTTTTCTCAACTTCGGAGCGTACATAGTCGTCGTCGATCATACCAAACACGAGCGGCAGGAGGTTTGCCGTGGCTGTGTTGTTGCCGTAGAACGTGCTGTCAGGGTACATCAAAGATTCTGGAACGGGGCTTGTGCCGCGGTTGACGGTGAGGAATTTTTTGTTGAAAGCGTCCTTCACGCCGGCAGCTTCGGCAGCGTATTCGGCAGCTTCAGAGTCTTTTTGCAGTATCTTGGCAAAGCGTTCCATCAGCTTGTTGAGCTGGTAATAGTAGGCTGTAGCTATCAATGTGCCGTCAGTCACGCGCTTCGGGTCGCGGCAGTGGATGGTCTCTGCGTCGGTAGGAGGCAGGCACCAGTCGGCGAACTTGTCGCGCGGCATCAGCCCGTCTTTCTTGTATTGGTACTTCATGTGGGCGAGCCACTTCTTCACTGCGGGGTAATACAGGCGCAGGGGCTTGTCGTCGCCGTACTGGTTGTACATCATCTCAAGCGAGAAAGGCAGTGCGGCGGGCCATGTTATGATGTCGGAATAATAGTTCCAGAAGGCTGGAGCCACGTCGGGTATGCAACCGTCTTCACGCTGCGACTCAACTATGTCGCGCGCCCACTTGGCGTACAGGTTGTTGTTGTCGAAGATGAAAGCCTCGCCGAAGCAGCCGCGGGCGCGGTCGCCGAGCCACGGCTGGCGTTCGTCACGTTGTGGGCAATCTACCGGCATGCCCTTGTAGTTGCCGAGGATGCCCCAGTATGCGTTCTTGTAAACTTTGTTGAGGATGGTGTCGCAAGACTCGAACGTGCCCGTGACGGCCATCTCGTCGCTGATGACTTCGCCTAAGAAGTCGTCCACGTCAACATTTTTCATACCCTTGATTTCGGCGTAACGGAAGCCGTGGTAAACGAACGTGGGCGCCCACCAGCGGCCTTCCTCCTTGCCGTCGGCCACGTATTTGTCTGTGGAATAGGCGTGGCGGAAGTTTGCACGGTTGAGGCTGCCGTCGGGGTTGATGTTCTCGGAGAAGATTATGCAGACCGTGTCGCCGGCGTTAACGCCTTCGATGCGGGTCTTGAGCCATCCGGCCATATTCTGTCCCATGTCTACGATGAAGCTGTCACCATGCTTCTTTACGCTTACGGGCTTGATAGTCTTCAGCACTTTCATATTGGGCGACATTGCTCCGCGCAGCGTTCCGGTGGGTATGGCCACACGTTCGGCCTTCATCCACTTGGTGTCGTCGTAGCCTACTGTCGTCCAGTTGCCCAGCTCCTTGCGTGCGTCGTAGATTTCGCCGTCATACTCATTGTTTGAGCGGATTGCCCCATCGGGGTTCAGCCGCCACTTGTCGTCAGACGAAACGGTCTGCTTAGAGCCGTCGGCATATTCTATGACGAGGTTCAGGCGGAGCTTGGGATAACCGAAGTTGGTTATCTTGTAAGGCTTCTTGTTTTGCTGCATGGTGTAGTAGCGGCCGTTGCCGAGGGTGACGCCGATGGCGTTTTCGGCGGCGAGCATCGACGTTACGTCGAACGCATTGTAGAGAATGGTGCGGCGGTAGTCGGTGGGAGCGGGCGCAAGCACCTGGTCGCCAACCTTCTTTCCGTTGATGTAGGCCTCGTACATACCGAGTCCGCTGATGTAAAGCGTGGCGCGGCGCACTTCCTTTTCCACCTTGAACTCGGTGCGGAGATAGCGTGCCGAGAGTTGGCTGTGCTCCGTCTCGACGTCCCAAGGCATCGCTTTGTCAAGTCCTATCCAGCGTCCCTTCCAGTCGGCCTCGTTCAGCAGGCCAACGTTCCACAAGGCTGTTTCGCTCCAGTCGGACTCTCCCTGCGTGGTGTTCACCTTCACTCGCCAGTAGCAGGGGGTGTTGCTGCGAAGCTCCTTGCCGGCGTATTCAATCCATTGCGACTGGTCGCTGTTGACGGTTGCGTCCCACAGGTCGCCTTCGAGGTTGTCGGCCTTTTCCTTGGTCGATGCCACGATGATGTGGTAAGACGTCTGCATGACGTCCTGCTTGTCCGACGTGAGCTGCCAACCGAGGCGCGGCCTCGGCGTGTCGATGCTCATCGGGTTGGTCATCCGCTCGGTCTTGAGGCTTGTCACGGCCACGGGGAACTGCGACTTCTGCGTCTTCTTCTTGGCTGCGTTCGCCGTCAGGCAGAGGCATAAGGCCAATGCGGGTATGAAAAATTTGCGTATCATTCTTTTTCAGGTATTTGTTTGTCTGTCTTGCTAATATAGCTCTTGCTTGAGTCAACGGCTATCAGCACGCGGTCGGAGCCGCGCAGGTAAGCCGCGTCGTAAGAGAACTCGGTCACTTTGCTGTCAAATTCGCCGAGGTAAGTAAGTTCGCCGTTGGCGGGGTTCATCCACCAAACGTTCTTCTTCGCGCCGCTTATCTTGGCGAGGTCGATGCTCATGGGCTTTCCGCTGTAGTTGTAGACGAGCAGGTAGTCCTCGCCGCGAGTGGCGATAACGCGGTCGTAACGCTCGCCGTTCTGCCCGGCGATGACGCTTTGGTCGGCAATGCGCTCCGTGAACGGGAAGTTGAGGATGAGCCACTTAAGGTATTTCATCTGGTTGTAGCCGGGGTCTTTCATAGCCTCCCACCACGGCTTTTCAGCCCCGAACGAAGCCATCACGCCCGGACGGATGAACTGCATCACGGAGTTGTGCCCGTAAGTGTGGCCGAAGGCTCCGCCGAACACGGCCCAATATGCGTAGCGGCGCACGTCGTAGTCCATCCAGCGGGCCTCGTTGAAGTCGTGGAGTCCCTGCGGAATGTCCTCGTAGCTCGGCTCTCCGTCGATTACGGGGCGCAGCGGTTTCTTCTCGAAGCTCATGTCAACGTAGCGCCAGTTGTCCTCCTCCGTGTTGTCCTTGATGGTGTAGTCGCCGTCGCCCTTGCGCTGGCCGTAGCGGCGGTGTCCGCTCTGGAACATGTTGAAGTCCATCCATTCGCGGTCGTTGTACCACCACGCCGACGTCGTGCGGCCCCTGGGGTGGAATGTCATCACGTGCACCTTGTCTATTTTCTTGATGGCGCGCGCCATAGCGTCCCACACCTCAGGCTTCTTGTCGCCCATGATGTCGCCGCCTATCATCCAGATGATGTTAGGCTTGTCCTTGTACCTTTCGGCGAGGAACGTGCCGAGTGCGGCGGCTTTCTTTGTGTCCATCTGGTTGATCATCGAACCCCAGATGCAGTCCATCGCGATGTAAATGCCGTTGCGCTCGGCTACGTCAACGATGTAGTCGAGGTGTTCCCAGTAGCCGTACACGCCGGGCTTTGACACTTCGCTGAAGTCAAACTCGGCGTTGTTGGCGGCGTGGCC
>CALUGU010000068.1 GCA_944320255.1 uncultured Prevotella sp.
GAGTTCAAGGGCTACTTTGCCGGAGTGCAATGGATGAAGCTCAACACCAAGACCGGCACCATAACCATCCAGCCCGGCACTGACAAGGACTACGTGGGAGTGTACCAGCCGCGCGACGGACGCGACCAGTTGCTCTACACCTTGCCCGAAACAGGCATCAGCCTGATGCAAGTCATCCCCGCCGTGCGCAACAAGGTGAACACGACCGACCTCAACGGACCGTCAGCCCAGCCCGTATGGGCACGCGGAACCCACGTCGGTGAAGTAACATTACACTTTGAATAACCATGAGAAAAATTATGTCTTTACTCGTCGCCTGCGCCACGATGGCGCCAGCGGCGGCGCAAACTACCATTCAGGGGAACGCCCCTGAATGGTACAAGCGTTTTAATTCACCGTCACAAGAAGCCGCCCCTTGGACGTTCTGGTACTGGATGTACGGCTGCGTTACGGACGAAGGCATACGCTTAGACCTTGAGGCTATGCACGACGCAGGCATCAAAGGCTTCTACCTGATGCCCATTAAAGACGTAAGCGACGGGCCTCAATACAACGGCACAAGCCGCCAGTTGTCGCCGGAATGGTGGAAACGTGTTGACACAGTGTTCCGCACGGCGGACAAGCTCAACCTTGAGATGGGCATCCACTTCTCTGACGGCTTCGCCCTCGGAGGCGGCCCGTGGATAACGCCGGAGGAGTCGATGCAGCGCATCGTGTGGAGTGACACCATCGTATCTGGCGGCGAACAAGAGATAACCCTGCCACGCCCCGAATGCAAGGAAGGATATTATGAAGACATAACAACGTTCGCCTACCCCGCCGAATACGCCGACGACCGCAAGCCGAAGGCGTCGGTCGAGTTCCCTTACCGTTCGTCGGAGCCGTGCGACATCATCATGTCATACGACGAGCCTTACACACTGCGCAGCGTTGAGATAGTCACCGGCGGCAACAACTACCAAGCACACAGGTTCAAGGTTTACGCCTCTGACGACGGCGTAAACTACCGTTTCGTCCGTGAGATAAGTCCGGCACGCCAGGGATGGCAGAACACCGACGCCTACGCCACTTACGCCATACCTGCCACGACGGCACGTTTCTTCAAGTTCCACTGGACACCCGAAGGCAGCGACCCAGGCTCGGAAGATATGGACGCAGCAAAATGGAAACCCAACCTGAAAATCGCAGGCCTCGTGCTTGGCTCTGAACCTGTGATTGACGGGTACGAAGGCAAGTCGGGAAAGGTTTGGCGCGTATCTGAATATTTCCCAGTGGCCGACAACGAATGCGTGCCAAAGGACAAGGTCATCAACCTCACCGGGAAGCTGCTTTCGTCTGACTTTTTGGATAAGCCGTTCACCATCAACCTGCCCAAAGGCCGCTGGCACATCTTACGCATAGGGCACACCACCACAGGGCACGTCAACGCCACTGGCGGAGGAGGCCGCGGACTGGAATGCGACAAATTCTCACGCGAAGCTATCAGGAAACAGTTTGACAACTGGTTCGCAGCCATCTACCGCCACGCCCCGCAAGACATCGTAAAGAAAGTGCTCACCCGCATACACGTTGACAGCTGGGAATGCGGCAGCCAGAACTGGAGCGACAACTTCGCCGACGAGTTTCGCCGCCGCCGAGGCTACGACCTGATGCAGTGGCTTCCGCTCTACGCTGGAGTGCCAATCGGCACCTCGGAACAGTCAGAGAAGGTGCTGCGCGACATCCGCCAGACCATCGCCGAGCTTATCAACGACATTTTCTTTGACGAGGTGGCGACGCTCGGCAAGCAATACGGATGCAAGCTCTCTGCCGAATGCGTGGCACCGACGATGGTAAGCGACGGCCTGCTCCACTACCAGCACGCCGACTACCCGATGGGCGAGTTCTGGCTGAACAGCCCCACGCACGACAAGCTCAACGACATGCTCGACGCCGTAAGCGGCGCACACATCTACGGAAAGAACATCATACAGGCCGAAGGCTTCACCGAGGTGCGCGGCACATGGGACGAAGACTTCGCGCTGCTCAAGCCGTTGCTCGACCGCAACTTCTGCACGGGCATAAACGCCATAGTGTTCCACGTCAACACGCACAATCCGTGGACTGACCGCCATCCTGGCATGACGCTTGACGGCATAGGCACATTCTTCCAGCGAGACAACACATGGTGGAGGGAGATGCCGGCGTTCACCAGCTACATAGCGCGCTGCCAGTCGCTGCTGCAATACGGGAAACCGGTAATCGACCTCGCCGTGTACACCGGCGACGAGACGCCCCGCCGCTCAATACTGCCTGAACGCCTGATAACCACCCTGCCCGGACTCTACAGCGAAACGACGAAGGAGCGCGAACGCAAACGCCTCGCAAACACCGGCCAGCCGCTTGAAGTCAGCCCCGTGGGCGTCACCCACACGGCCAACATGACCAAGGCCGAACATTGGGTAAACCCGCTGCGAGGCTACCATTACGACTCTTTCAACCACGACGTGCTCGGCAAGTCGCAAGTCAAGGACGGCAAACTCATCACCCAGAACGGCATGGTTTACTCTGCGCTCGTAATCCCGCAGCCGAGGAAAATGAACCCCGGACGCGTCGTCACAGCATGGAACACCATCAACGCCATCGAGAAATGGGGCGTGCCCGTGATAAGGGAACCGTGGGACAAGGCCGACCTCTCAAGCCTCGGCATCAAGCGCGACGCCGAACTGCCCGAAGGCATCGGCTTCACCCACCGCACAGCCGACGGCGCGGACATCTACTTTTTGAGCAACCAGACCGACTCCGCCGTTACCTTCAAGCCCACGTTCAGGGCTGAAAGGGCACACCGTTACCTTGCCGACGCCGTGACGGGCAAAGTGTACACGGCCGCCGAGAGCGTAACGCTGCCCGTGGGAGGCTCTGTTTTCTACATACTGTCTGACGACGCCGTGCCGGCGAAACTCACCGCCATGCCAACGCAAAGCACAACCCTGCTGACGCTCGACGCCAACAAATGGAACATCGCGTTCGAGGAAACGGGCAAGCGCGTCAACGCCACACAGCTCACAGACTGGAGCAAATCCACAGACAACACCATTAAGTATTACTCCGGCCACGCCACTTACCAGACCACATTCCGCCTGCGCCGCAAGCCTAAAGGCACCGTCACGCTCGACCTCGGCACCGTGGCTAACACGGCCACCGTCTACGTGAACGGCGTGAAGTGCGGCACGGCATGGACGCAGCCCTTCGCCGTAGACATCACCAAGGCAGTGAAGCGCGGCAACAACACGCTGAAAATCGTGGTAGTAAACACATGGGCCAACGCCCTGCAAGGCAACGACCTCGGCACGCCGCCGTTTGAAGGCATCTGGACAAACGGCAAATACCGCCGCGCCGAAAAGGAACTGCTGCCCGCTGGACTGTTAGGACCGGTGAAGGTAGTGAACCAATATTAAAAGCCCCTCCCCTTCCCTCCCCCATAGGGAAGGAGCGGCATTATTTTGACAAAACCATCCAAGCCCCTCCCCACAGGGGAGGTCGGGAGGGGCTAATAAAATCAAACCGCACAATGAAAAAACTTACTTTCTTACTCACTGCGTTGCTCGCCGCCACAGGCGTCAACGCAAAAGTCACACTGCCGAAGATGTTTTCAGACGGCATGGTGATGCAGCGCGAAACCAACGCCAACCTCTGGGGCACGGCCAAGGCCTCGGCCACGGTAAGCATCACCACCTCATGGGACGGCAAAGCCTACAGCGTGAAAGTCGGCAAGGACGGCAAATGGAAAGCAGCGGTGGCCACGCCCAAGGCCGGAGGCCCTTACCGCATAACCTTTGACGACGGACAGCAGACCGTGCTCGATAACATCCTCATCGGCGAACTGTGGATTTGCTCTGGCCAGAGCAACATGGAGATGCCGATGAAAGGCTTTAAGAACCAGCCCGTTGAAAACGCCGTGGAAGACATCCTGCACAGCACGGACAACGGTCTGCGCCTGTTCACGGTGAAACGCAACAGCCGCTTCGCCCCCGTTGACACCGTAAGCGGCAGGTGGAGCGAGGCTACGCCGGCTTCAGTGCGCGAGTTCAGCGCCACGGCTTACCACTTCGGCCGCGAACTGCGCCGTATGCTGGGCGTGCCCGTAGGCCTCATCGTCACGTCATGGGGCGGCTCGGCCTGCGAGGCCTGGATGAAGGCCGACTGGCTGAAAGCCTTTCCCGACGCCAAGATACCGGCCACTGAAGCCGACATAAAATCAAAGAACCGCACTCCGACGGTGCTCTACAACGGCATGCTCCACCCACTAATCGGCGTCACTATGCGCGGCGTCATCTGGTACCAGGGCGAAGACAACGTGCCCCGTTACAAGACCTACGCCGACATGCTCTCGACGATGGTGCGCGGATGGCGCGCCGAATGGGGTCAGGGCGACTTCCCCTTCTATTTCTGCCAGATAGCCCCATACGACTACAGCCTCATCGACTGGACAACGAACAGCGCCCTTCTGCGCGAACAGCAGTCGAAGGCGGAGCTGATGATACCCAACGCCGGCATGGCCGTGCTTATGGACGCCGGACTTGAATACGGCATACACCCCCGCAAGAAGCACCTCGCCGGACTGCGCCTCGCCCTGCTCGCCCTGAAGAACACTTACGGCGTGGAAGGCCTGACGGCGGAAAGTCCGTATTACAAGGAAGTGAAGTTCCAAGGCGACACAGCCGTCGTAACCTTCGAGCGCGCCGGCATGTGGGTCTACGGCAGCAACGGACTCAAGAGCGACCTCTTTGAAGTGGCCGGCGAAGACCGCGTGTTCCACCCCGCAAAGGCGTGGATTGAGCGCAGCAAGGTTTACGTAAAGAGCGACGCCGTGAAGCATCCCGTGGCCGTGCGCTACGCCTTCAAGGACTGGGCCGAGGGCGACCTCTACTGCGACGGACTGCCCGTAAGCTCGTTCCGCACGGACGACTGGGAGGAGTAAAGCCTGCGCCGCAATGGCAAAAACATTTTCGCCTACAAACAAAACAGGCAAAAAATCAAGGCTTTTCTTGCATACAATCAGACGTTTGATTATCTTTGCCTGAAAGTATTGAAAGTCAGCACGTTACAAAAGGGCGTCTTTTGGAATGCAAAAGACGCCCTTTTACAATACAAAAAGCCACCTTTTGCACGCCAAAAGGCCACATATTACAAAACATCTATCAAACCCGAACACAATGACACACTACAATCGCTATACCAAACGCTTACTGACAGCCATGCTGGCAACGGCCTTCAGCTGCCTGGCGGCTGTTGACACCGCCGCCAAAGACTACGTGCCCGAAGACTACGTGTGGACGTCGCCGAGCCAGAACTCGGCGGGGTCGATGCCCTGCGGCGGCCACGACGTAGGCATGAACGTATGGGTGGAAGACGGCGACGTGATGTTCTACGTGGCGCGCAGCGGCATGTTCGACGAGAACAACACCCTGCTGAAGGCCGGACGCTTTCGCCTGCGCCTCGCGTCGGACCCGTTCCGTGGCAGCGACGGCACTTTCACACAGACCCTGAAACTAAGCGACGGAGCCGTGTACATCAAGGGCGGCGACGCCGAGGTGCGCCTCTGGGCTGACGTCTACACCTCGGCGGTATATATGGAAATAACGTCGAAGACCAAGACCGACGCCACGCTGAACTACGAGAGCTGGCGTTATAAGGACAGGCCCGTCACCAAGGCAGAGTGCCAGCAGTGCTCTTACAAGTGGGTGCTGCCGAAAGACTGCACTACGTTTGCCGACTCGATACGCGCCAACGGGGCGACGCTCGACTTCTGGCACAAGAACCGCCAAGAGACCGTTTTTGACTATGCCGTGAGCCAACAGAAGCTCGACGACGTGAAAGCGCAGCTGGACGACATCCTCGGCGGCCTGCGCTTCGGCGGCAGGATGACAGCCCCCGGCTTCACCTTCGCCGGCACGGAAGACGGCGTTTACGCCTCAACGGACTACCGCGCGTGGCGGTTCGAGGCCAAGGGGCTGCGCAAGTCTACTGTCACCTTTGTCCTTTACACAGGCGACAACGTACCTGAAGCACCTGCGGCCAAGGCGTCGCGCAAGCGCAGTGCGGAGTGGTGGCACGGATATTGGCAAAGGAGTTACATACAAACAGCCCCCTCAAACTCCCCCCGTGGGGGAGCTTTTGAAGTTACCAAAAGCAACAACGAGCAAACAGGCAAGGCAAACCTAAGCTCCCCCACGGGGGGAGTTGAGGGGGCTTTGGGAGTTGAGGGGGCTGTGCGCAACTACGAGCTGTTCCGCTATATGCTGGGCTGCAACGCTTACGGCCAATGGCCCACGAGGTTCAACGGCGGACTGTTCACGTTCGACCCCGTTTACGTAGACCCGAAGACGCCCTTCACGCCAGATTACCGCAAGTGGGGCGGCGGCACGATGACCGCCCAGAACCAGCGTCTGGTCTACTGGCCGATGCTGAAGAGCGGCGACACTGACATGATGGTGTCCTCGTTTGACACTTACCTGCGTCTGCTGCACAACGCTAATGTTCGCGTAAAGCACTACTGGGGACACGGCGGCGCGTTCTTCAGCGAGCATTTGGAGAGCTTCGGACTGCCCAACCCCGCCGAATACGGCAAGCACAAGCCCGGCGACGACCCAGGCATGGAGCGCAACGCATGGCTGGAATACCAGTGGGACACTGTGCTTGAGTTCTGCTCGATGATACTCCAGGCGCACTTCTACGCCGGCATGGACATCACGAAGTACGAACCTTTGATAATACAGAGCCTTCAGTTCTTCGACGAACATTACCAGATGCTCGCCAAGCAACGCGGAGTGAAGCCGCTCGACGGCGACGGCAAGCTCGTGCTTTACCCCTCGTCGGCCTGCGAGACGTACAAGATGGCTTACAACCCGTCGAGCGTAGTGGCGGCATTGAAGGTTGTTACGGAGCAGTTTGAACGATATAAAAACGGAAGCCCCATCAACTCCCCCTGTGGGGGAGCTTCTGAAGCTACCCAACAAAACAATGGCACAACAGGCAAAGCAAGCCAAAGCTCCCCCACGGGGGGAGTTGAGGGGGCTTTTGCTTCACGTATTCCCGACATCCCGCTGCGCACCATCGGCGGCGACACTTGCATAGCCCCGGCCATCGTCTGGGCGCGCATACAGAACGTGGAGACGCCCCAGCTCTACCCCGTTTTCCCTTGGCGGGTGTACGGCTTGGGGCGCGACGGACTCGACATAGCGCGCAACACTTACCTGAAAGACCCGCACGCGCTGGAGATGCGCACGCACATCGGATGGAAACAGGACAACATCTGGGCGGCCTGCCTCGGTTTGACTGACGAGGCCGTGCGGCTGAACACGGCCAAACTGGCCGACGGGCCTTACCGCTTCCCCGCCTTCTGGGACCCCGGCTACGACTGGGCGCCCGACTGCAACCGCGGCGGCGGGGCTATGATTGGCCTCCAGGAGATGCTCCTTCAGGAAACTCCCGACGGTGAGCTGCTGCTGTTCCCGGCGTGGCCTAAGGACGTTGATGCCAGCTTCCGCCTGCACGCCACGGGCGGACGGATTGTCGAGGCCGAAATCAAGGACGGCAAAGTGACATCTAAGGTAATGAAAAATGAATAATGAATAATGAAAAATCCGCTTCCCATTCAATGAACAACGAAGAATGAATAATGAAAATTCCGCTTTCCATTCAATGAACAACGAAGAATGAATAATGAAAATCCGCTTCCCATTCAATGAACAACGAAGAATGAATAATTGGAAATAAGATTTTAAGTAATATAATTTAATATCGATGATTATGGCTAATAAAATCAAGATTTTCGGCCTTTCTGTAGCATCGGCGTTGCTGCTTGCAACATCGGCAAGCGCAAAACTCACAGTGACGCGCCTCACGTGCAACTACCAGGGAGACCCCGCCGCGCCCGAAAGCGGCTGCATCAACGACATGGCCGTAACCGAAGGCGGCATCCGTTTAGGCTGGCAGATGGCGGCGACAGAGAACGGCGAGAGCCAGTCGGCTTACGAAATAACCATCCGCGAAAACGTTACCGACAGCCAGGTGTACACGTCGGGCAAGGTGATGTCAAGCCAAAGCCAGCTCGTAAGCGTGCCCGCGCTGCGCCCTAACAGGCACGGGTATTACTGGCAAGTGCGCGTCTGGAACGACAAGGGCGAGGCTTCGGCGTTGAGCGGAAAACAGAAAATCCGCGTGGTTCCGGCTGAAATCGACGCCCAATGGATAGGAGCCATCACACGCAAGGACGCCAAGATACCCGACGGACGCTATCCTAACGCCGTGTTCAAGAAAGACTCGTTCAAGACGAAATGGGCAGGCGTTGACACGCTCTCAACCAAGAGCATCATCCTGCGCAAAGAGTTCGACGCCGGGAAGAAACAGATTGCCGACGCCGTGCTTTACGTCAGCGGCCTCGGCCATTACAAATTGCGCCTCAACGGTTTCGGTGTTGGCAACGCAGAGTTCGCCCCCGTGTGGAGCGAATATGACAAGACGGTGTATTACAACGTCTTCGACGTGACGCAGCTCCTTGCCTCCGGCGGCAACGCCGTAAGCGTGCTACTGGGCAACGGAATGTTCAACGTGCAGCGCATGGGCCGCTACAGCAAGCTGCAAACCAGCTTCGGGCCTCCCCAGATGATACTGCGCCTGGAGATAAACTACGCCGACGGCACGCAGCAGGTAATCAAGAGCGGTGCCGACTGGAAGTATTCGTTCAGCCCGATAACATTCAACACCATTTACGGAGGCGAGTCATACGACGCCCGCTTGGAACAGGCGGGATGCGACCGTGCCGGCTTCGACGACTCCCACTGGCGCAACGCCGTGCCCACCGAAGGGCCGAAGGGCCGCCTGACGCCGCAGACCGTGCAGCCCGTGCGCATCATGGAGCGTTACGGAATAAAGTCGTGGAAGGCCATACCCGCCGACTCTCTCGCCGCGGCAAGCAAGGCCACGAAGCGCGAGATACACCCGTCGGCGTTCGTTGCGGACATGGGGCAAAACCTCGCCGGCTTCCCCGAAATCACTGTCAGCGGCAAGCGAGGACAGAAGGTGACGCTGCTCGTGGCTGAAAAGCTGACGCCCCAAGGAGCGTGCGACCAGCGGCAGACCGGCCGCCAGCATTATTACGAGTACACGCTGAAAGGCGGCGGCCAGGAAACGTGGCACCCGCACTTCTCTTACTACGGCTTCCGCTACATCCAGGTGGAGGGCACAGTGCTCGAAGGACAGCCCAACCCAGATGGCCTGCCCGTGCTGAAAACGCTTAACAGCTGCTTCATCTACAACTCGGCTGAGGAGGTGTCGTCGTTCGAGTGCTCAAACCCGTTGTTCACACAGACCCACAGGCTCATAGAAAGAGCTGAGCGCAGCAATATGCAAAGCGTGCTGACCGACTGCCCGCACCGCGAGAAGCTCGGATGGCTTGAGCAAGACCACCTCTGCGGCCCAAGCCTGCTCTACAACTACGACATGACACGCTACGCCCCGAAGGTGATACGCGACATTACCGACACACAAAAGGCAAACGGCATGGTGCCCACGACGGCCCCGCAATACATATCGTTCGGCAACCTCTTTGACGACTCGCCCGAATGGGGCAGCACGCTCATCATCATGCCGTTCATGTATTACGACCACTACGGCGACAGCACATTGATAACAAGGAACTACGAGCCGATGCGCCGCTACGTGGACTACCTGACGTCGCGCGCCGACGAGGGCATCGTAAGCCACGGCCTCGGCGACTGGTACGACTACGGCCCTTGGCGCGCAGGTTTCTCCAAGAACACGCCTGTGCCGCTCGTGGCCACGGCCCATTACATCTTCGACCTGCAACTGATAACCCGCGCCGCCGAGATGACCGGGCGTAAGGCTGACGCCGAGAAATACTCGGCCATGCTCAAAGACGTAACCGAAGCCTTCAACCGCGAGTTCTACAAGCCCGACTCATGCACATACGGCACTGGCAGCCAGACGTCAAACGCCCTGCCCCTCTACCTCGGACTGACGGGCGGCAACAAGCAAGCCGTGATGCAAAGCCTCATCAACGACATCAAGGAGCACGGCAACCGCCTGACAACCGGCGACGTAGGCAACCGCTACCTGTTCCAGACGCTCGCCCGGAACGGCCAGAACGAACTGCTCTACACCATGCTCAACCACTACGAGACGCCGGGCTACGGCTTCCAGCTGCGCCACGGAGCCACTACGCTCACCGAGCAATGGGACCCCAACCAAGGCTCATCGCTCAACCACTTTATGATGGGACAGATTGACGAATGGCTGTTCAAGACCCTCGCCGGCATACAAAACCAGCCCGGCACGCACGGCCTGCGCCACCTGCTCATAGCCCCGACGCTCGTAGGCGACCTGCAATACGTAAAGGCGACGACGGCCTCGCTCTACGGCAAAATCAGCGTTGACTGCTCACGCACGCAACTGACCGTCGAAATACCCGTAGGCAGCGACGCGGTAATAGTGCTGCCCAACGGACAGGAAAAGAAAGTAGGCAGCGGACGGCACACGTTCAATTATTGACGCATGAGCACTTATTTGCACAATAAAAACACACCCACAACAACGGCATCCTTTCCCCGGTGCCCTGTTGTGGGTGTGTTCTTTTTCTATAAACGGTCTAACGACCGATTGGGGTTAAGCCTCCTTATCGCCGTCATCGGCTTTCCTCCGCCCTTTCCAAACAAAGAAAAGCAAGACAGAAAGCGCAACGGATATTGCGGCGGCAACGTTGCCTACAATGACAGGCAGACCGAAAGCCGTGTCTGAAGTCAAAAGGAAAGCCGTGCAAACCGCAGTCATGAACACGGCAGGCACGAACGTAATCCAATACAACTTGCGGCGGCGCACAAGGTAAACCGTAGCAGCCCAAAGCGTGAACACCGCCAACGTCTGGTTGGCCCACCCGAAATAATTCCAAATGACGTTAAATCCGTTCTCGTCGGCGATGTTGAACCACAACAAGGCGAGCGTAAAGGCGAACACGGGTATGCAGATGTAAATGCGGCGGCGAATGGAGTGCTGCTCAAGATGCAGGAACTCGGCGATAATCAGGCGTGCGCTGCGCAGGGCTGTGTCGCCGCTCGTTATGGGCGCGGCGACAACGCCGAGTATGGCGAGCGCGCCACCGAACACGCCCAGCCAGCCTGAAGAAACCGTGGTGACGACTTCAGGAGCCT
Source organism: uncultured Prevotella sp. (assembly GCA_944320255.1). Lineage (GTDB taxonomy): Bacteria > Bacteroidota > Bacteroidia > Bacteroidales > Bacteroidaceae > Prevotella. The sequence continues at coordinate 11,208 of CALUGU010000068.1, forward strand.
GCAACGTGGCGGGTACGCCAAGCTCCGCCGCCGCGCCGCCATAAAAGAAATAAGACGACACGGTAGCCCAAATCAACGCCACCACGCCTTCGGTTATCATAGCTCCATAAAACAAAGGACGGCCCTGCTTCTCACTCTTTACACAACGCGCCATGAGCGGACTTTGAGTGGCGTGGAAGCCGCTGATGGCCCCGCAGGCTATGGTGATGAACAGGCACGGAAAAATCGTGCCCGACTGCGGACTTAGATTGCCAAGGCCGTCGGTAAGTTCAGGCAACGACGGCCACTTGGCAAACAGCACCCACATCAGCGCAACGGCCATGAACAGCATGGCAATGGCGAAAAACGGATATATCTTACCGATAATCTTGTCTATCGGCAACATCGTGGCAAGAAAATAATAAACGAAGATTATAACACACCATGCATAGACCCAAGTAAGCGAGTCGCCGCAAAGATGGCCGAGGATAAGGGCTGGACTGTAAACGAACACCGCGCCGACCATCAACAAAAGGAACACTGAAAAGACGAGCATCACCTTCTTTGTACGCTTGCCAAGGTATATGCCGACAATCTCTGGCAACCCGGCGCCGCCGTGGCGCACCGACAACATACCGCTAAGATAGTCGTGGACAGCACCGGCGAAGATACACCCCAGCACAATCCAAAGATAAGCCGAAGGTCCGAACTTGGCACCCATTATCGCCCCGAAAATAGGTCCCGTGCCTGCGATGTTAAGAAACTGTATCATAAAAATCTTCCATCCGGGCAGCACGACGTAATCCACTCCGTCAGCCATACTCACCGCCGGAGTAGGCCTGCCGTCGGGGGCGAAGATGCGCTCCACCACCCTTCCGTAAATTAAATAGCCCACGACAAGGGCCAGCAAACTTAAAGTAAACGTTACCATAATATGATGTTATTAAAGTTAGAATCGCCGAACAATATGCAAAAATACACAAAATCCATAAAAAGCTGTAGCGTCCACCGCTTTTTATCACAATCTTCGGTTTCAACAACTTTAACTACCCGCGCCCACTTTAACCGCCAAAAAACTTTGAATGTCAGGAAAAAGTGTTACCTTTGCAAGCGATTAACTAATCAAGGGCCCCGTAGCTTAGCTGAATAGAGCGTCAGATTCCGGTTCTGAAGGTCTTGGGTTTGAATCCCAACGGGGTCACCGTATGAAATGCTAAGTAGTTGATTATCAATTATTTAGCATTTTTCTTTTACTAAAATTCCCCGTCAAAATCCCCGTATTCCAAGCAGTATTCGGATTTTTAGATTATTTCTTTAGACTTTTGAAAGATGACGTCATCCCTAATTCTTGTTTTGCTTTAGCGCAACAGAGTCTTATTACAGCCTTCCAAAATATATAATATTTGTCCATACCCTTATTCTTTTGTTCTGAAAATTTTACTTTTTCACCATTAAAACTGTAGCAGTTACTTTTTTTACCAATCTTAGGGGAAAGGTATTGATATCCATCTTTCCCTATTTCTGCTCCACAACATACATAAAAGAAGGCTGCCATCATTATTTTAGTTCCCGTCTCTTCTGCTTCTTTCCATTCAATTACCGGATTTTCACTTGGTTTTTTCTCTTCGTTGGTTTCACCACATAGTATGTAAATAAAATCTTGTTCCGAACATCTTTCAGCGTTTATGTATTCTGTTACACTGCTTACATCAGGTTTCATAGAATCTATAGAATCTTTTTCATCATCTTTAAGTTCGGATTCTTGGAATGTAATTTTCCCGGTTAAAAATAAATATAAATAATGAAGAGTTCTAGTATATATCGCATCATCCAGTCCTTGACAAAAGTTCGTTATGCCTTTACATTTTTTATTAAATTTGTCCTTTTTGAAATTATTAACAATATTTTTGGGTTTCGTATTTTGTTTGATTACATCATTCTTATTCTCTTTAACCGGGAATAAACGAGTAAAATTAACATCAAAAAATGAATTAGGACCAACTATTCTTTTATTAAAATCTGGGAAGAGGTCTATTATTTTTGACAGAATATTGCTATTGCCATTAGGCATAATATTTTTAACTACATTGTAAGAATACGATATTCTCACAAGACACGATTCGATGTAATCAGCAAAAAATATTTGTATAGAATCGTTGTCTGGCATTTTTTTGCACTCGGATTGTAATGTATTAAAGAACGACTTATCAAAATCATTTTTCAATGCTTCCTTATGATAATTTAATGAATTTAACAAGAATGAGCTTCCGATGTTTGGGCATTCGGTTTCTAATGAATACTCATTAAAAACATCCACGTCTTTTATAGATCTATTAATGGTTTCATTAGAGTTCGCCTCATTTAGTCTATTCAACCATAATTGGTCATTCAATTTATATTGCCTTTCAAAATTTGATACAGGTACTGGATAGTATGGCGAAAAATCATAACGATACTTTTTACTTATAAACACTTTAATTACATCTTTTATTACGTCATCCTTGATTTCACCTTTTATACCATAATCATAATAGAAAAATACATCATAAGTGTGGTCGTTAAACCAAATGTCATTATAAAGTTTCTCGTGCCCCTCACCTTTTGCTAATGATACAGAACCATAGAGTAAAAACTTAAGAATCCATAAGGCTTTCATAAGCTCGGTGCAGTCTTCATTTTCAAAGGCCTTGATAAATGACTCAATATCATTATTAAATAAAGCATCCGTTGCAGGTGAGTAAACTTTATCCGGTAATTTAAATGCATCCAATATGCCCCTTACCATGTCAAATTCTTCATTGCCGTTAAAATCTTTGTTTATGTGTATTAATAGTTTATATGCTTCTTTCGTATTTAAACGTTTATCGGTTTGGTATTGTCGTATGTATTTTAACAGTTTTCCAATAGTTTCAGGATTTGATAAAATGCGATTAAGATAATAAAAGTATGGATACTGTAACCCCTCAACGAATAAAACATAATCAAAAAAAAATTTATAAATTTCGTCAAGGTTTTGAGGCAATTTTGAATCCGGATATTTGACAAAAGCATCTAACAGTAAAATACCTTTATCCAACGACGGAATATTCTCTTTACAACCTTTGTTGATTATATCTAATGCACTTTCGATTTCCATAGACAGTAAATTAAAGTGAATAAAAATATAAGATATATAGTGAATTGTAACTATTCGTTCGCTTACTCAAGCGAACTTGTATGCAAATATAAATATTTGTTTTTAATCATACAAAAATCTTTCTAAATTAACACTCCTATTTTGTAAAAAATATTGCCTGTTTTCAGTGGCTGTTGAATATTTTCTCCGGGGGGGGTAAGGTGTTTTCTCTTTCAATTAACAAAAACGTGAAATGAAGAAAATAAGAACTATATTTGAATAAAATCAATATTTATCACCTATAACATAAGGTATGATGGGAAATACCATGACAGCATTCCAATAGTACCGGATTATTGATATAACAAATATCAGGTGAGGTTTTATTTACTTATGGAGTCCACACCTCGCAGTTACATGCCAGTTACATACCTTAGCAAAGTTTACAAGCTGATAATCAAAGACTTATAACGCACGCGCACTTACCCAGTTACATATCAGTTACATGACAGTTACATCATTTCTTCATGCCAAATAAGGAATATAATTATGCCGCTATGCTCCATTTTGGCTTTCCTCTTTTATTAATTTGGCCTCCAAAGTGTCTTTTATAATTCGTGAAGCCATTGGATAATTCCTGTCCTCAATACCGAGTTTTGTCCTTAATGATTGATTGTTCATTTTCTCTCAGCCAAAGAATCGTTCCTTGATTGATATTCGTCAATAAAGTGTTCTACACTTATAAGGTGCAGCCCAAGATTGGAGATTTCAATCCTATCCGAATATATTTCTACCATCGGGAATCCTTGTTCTGCAAAACCCTG